>CAYZCH010000121.1:0-4788 GCA_964476405.1 uncultured Desulfurococcales archaeon | reverse complement strand
CGGGCTCGGGCCTCGGCTTGGGAGCGGACACAGCGAATGTCGGCGTGGCTGTGGGGGGAGGTAAGGGCGTTAAGGGGGGAGTGATTGTGATGGGCGGTAAGGGTGTGAACGTCCCTAGGTCGAGGACTTTCCTAATGCTCTACGCCGTGCCAAGGCCTGAGGAGGCGTACAACGCGATTGTTGAGGCGATGAGGGAGTCTGAGGAGGCTCCGTACCTTAAGAAGATCCTTAAGGCTATTGAGGAGAAGGGTTCGGTCTAAAAACCGGTTTTTGTTATTGGGGCATGTGGTCCTCGATCCAGTTGAGTATGTAGTCTATCTTCTGGATGAGCCAGTCAGGCGCTCTCTCACCGAGCATGTCCTTTATAGTCTCCAGCACCTGCTTCGTGTGGTTAAGGATGCTCAGGTACTGGTCCTCGCTTATCCTCCCTCTCTCGTAAGCCACGTAGGCCGCCTGCAGCCTCGCTAGCATGTGGTCCAGCTTATGTGACATCTCAGATATCCCGTGAGCGAGCATGTGCTCGAACGCCCTGTCACTTATCTTGACGGCCTCGATGGCGTGGTGGATTATCTCCCTCACCTCCTCAGGTAGCCCGAGGTCCTGCAGGGCCTGGAGCGCCGTGACCAGGTCCTCCCTAGCGCTCTCCAGCAGAGCGATCGCCGTCACAGTGTCGGGCTCGTCCCCGCTCAGGGCCTGGGCCGCCTCGGAGGCCTTTATCGAGACGTTCTCGAGTGCGCTCGCCAGCCCTCTTATCGCCTCGACGACCGTCGCGTTAACGCCTCTCTCCTCTAGTAGGTCGGCCATCTTACTCACTCTGTACGCCGTTGCGTTGGCGACTGTCTCGACACCGCTTAAGGCCTGGAGGGCCTCACTTATGTTCCCTGCCTCTATGAGTTCCACGGTCTTGTTGATCGCTACCTCGAGCCGTAGCGAGACCCCGATCACTGCCCTGGCTGCCTGGGCACCGGCCGCGACTGCGTCGAGGTAGTGGTGGGCGTATCTGTGTATCCCTGCAGTGACGAGCCCGAATATTATCGATGCCTTAGCCATGTAGACCCTGGCCTCGCTGAGGTTCCCGGCCGCGAGTGACTGGTTAGCCCTTATGAGCCAGTTCACCGCCTCCTGCATCTTCTGCTTGAGCTCCGCGGGTAGCTCGATGCTGAGGTTTGTCTCCATGTACCTCATCATCGTCGCCAGCTTCTCCGCGATCTCCGCCCTCACCTTTAGCGCTATCTGCTCGTACTTAGCGATGAGTTCCTGCTTCTCGTCCCTCGGTATGTTTGCCCACACATACGCAGCGACCGGGGCTATCTCCGCTGATGCCTCGGTGGCGAGCTTGGCTGCCTCTGTGTAGTCGCCCGCCTCCAGCGCTTCCTTCGCCTGCGTTATTAGTGTGGTGGCCTCCTCAGCCCTCGTCCTCAGCTCGTCCGGCAGTGTTATGTTGTATGTCTGCGCCAGCCTGGTGACCCTCACGATCTTTAGCTCGACGCTGGCCACGTACTTCTGGATAGCCAGCGCCTGCACGTCCTGAGGTACCGTGGTCGCTGTCTCCGCCCCCGCCAGCACGCTGAGGGCGGGCAGGACGACCAGGGCTATGACGCCGATGGATACGGCCTGGAGGAGCTTGTTCCTCACCATACGTGTCCCCGTCCTAGATAGGGCTTATTTACTAGAAGAGGCACCCCCCGGGAAAGGGTAGGGAAGGGGTAGGGAACCGGTACCGAGATAAGGCCCGGGGAACCATCTAACCGGTGCTGAAGCAGGTGCCCCCGGAGAAGGTATCCGACGTCGTCTACGCCCTCCTCGCGATGGCGTCCTCAGCCACAGCGATAGCTAACCCGGCCGTCAGCACCCTCTCGGCCGTGATGGCCGTCGCAGCTGCTTGGGCGGCGGGCGTTGGCGGGAGGGCCAGGGCCCTCTCACTAGCGGCCGCGGCCCTGTCCGTAACCGGGTCTGGCACGGCCTTCAGCTACGTTGCCGGGCTGGGTCACTACGCCCTCATAGGGTCCTACCTCACGACCCTTGCCTCACTCCTCCTGGCTTACTCCGTCGTGACCCTCTTTGGGGGGAGGCAGGAGCTTAGGCTATTCATTATCGGTGCCGGCCTAGTGCTGGCCTCCCTCCCCCTTATCCCTGTCTCTCTCCCGCCGGCGGAGGTGGCTGGGGCGGCCTCGCCGGGGATAGCGGCTGTCATCGCCTACTCCCCCTCCCTAGCCATTGCGGCTGCGGGGAACGCCTTCACGGCCCTCTCAGTGGCTTCCACTGCGAGGCCGAGGCCTAGATGAGGCCTGCATCGAACGCTCTCACAAGTTTCTCAACATCCTTTAACCTCCTGACGGGTCTCGGCCTCCCCACGCCCATGAGGCCCCAGAGCCTGGGGTTCATGAAGCGCCTGTCCCCAAGCACGGCTATCGCCCTATCCATGGGAGAGCGGACGGCCCTCCCTATCGCTTGGGCCGCCCTGATCGCTGCGGGGACGGTCATCGTGAGTTCCTTAGCGGCTTCTGCCCCGATACTCTTCGTTAACTCGGCCCTCAGGTCCTTGACGTAGTCGTCTGGCTGGGGGTAGGGGACCCCGCACACCACGACGGCCCTGATGAGTGACCTCCCGCCCTCATCCACTAACTCGACGCCCTCGGTGAGCTTCCCGCCAGCAACCGCGTGGAGCACCGCCTTCCCGGCCCTGGCTAAGGCCTCCATTACCTCGCCTATTGTTGACTCCCTCCCCTCTACCAGGTTCGGCAGGCTTGCCTCCGTCAGCATGGCGACCCTCTCCATGAACTCGTAGCTGGGGTAGACGGCCAGGACTATGCCCTCACTAATGGCTGAGGCGACTGTGTCCACTAGGGCTGCGTACTCCTCGTAAGTCCTCTCGGACCTCTCCGCGTACCTCGAGGTTACGGCGGTGTACGCTATTACCGCCCTGTTCCTCCTCACGAAGTCGACGCCGTAGTCCCTCTCAGCGTCTAGGTACGTGACCTCCTTACCGACGACCTCCTCCAGCACCTCCTTAGGTGGGAGGGTACCGCTCATGAGGAGGGCCCCCTTAGCGGCCCCTACCTTCTCCCTCACTATCCTGTAGCTTACCGGGTACGCCCTAAGGTAAGCCGTGTCGGCTGAGCGGACCGCGTACACTCGGAAGTCTGGCTGGAAGGCGTAGTAAGCGAACTTAGCCACCTTGGCTATGGCTGTTGACAGGGTTGCTGCCTCTCCCAAGGCCATGCTCCGAAGGAGCTCGAGCCTCACCGTTATGACGGCGTCGTTGAGTAGTTCGAGTGTGAACTGGTCCGGCCTAACGAGGTTCTCGGGCACCCTCTTAAGGAGTCTCCCCGCGTGGGCCATCGCCTCCTTCAGGGCTGAGACGTACCTGTATACCTCCTCGCCGAGGGCGAACCTCCTGACCTCCTTAATCGCTTTCTCGACGTCGACCTCGCTGACCTCAGCGTCTGCTAGGGACTGGGGGTTGATGAGTGTGTGGGCCTCGTCGAGGATGAGGTAGTATTCGCTCACGTCCTCCTCCTCCGGGAACGCTGTTGACCAGACCTCCTCACGGAACACGTAGGGGTACGTGACGACAACGAACTCCGATGAGGGGATCAGGCGGGAGAGTGCGAAGAACGGGCAGACGCCCAGCCTGTCGGCTAGCGCCCTCGCCAGGGCGTGGGGGTCTGGTGGGGCGGACTCGATGACCTCACGGATCTCGTCGTCCGTGACGCTTCCCAGGCTCGTGAAGTATGGGCACATGTTCTTCGACCTGAGTACCCTGCAGTTAGCCCAGAAGTCCTCCGGCGGAGGGGCGGACTTACCCCTTAGGAGGGGGCACGACCTCCTCCCGCTGAAGACCACAGTATGCGCTGCACCGACCCTCCTCAGCTCCCTAATCACCGGTGCCATCTCGTTCCTCGTCCTGACGGCGTAGACCTTCCTCCCGACGCCGAGGTGGGAGTACACAGCGACAATGGTCTTCCCGAAGCCTGTGGGCGCCCTGAAACCTATGACGGAGCCTAGCGCCTCCCTAATGTCCTTGATGGCCTCCCTCTGCCCCAGCCTGTACTCGCTGTAAGGGAACTCCCCCACGCCACGCAACCGATTAACCGGTGCAGGCCCCCTAATCAGAGTTCATGACCCCGCCGCCCTGCACGTGTCGGGAGCCGCTGCGGCTAACCATGGCCTGGGCCCTAAAGACCTGGGTGTGTGGAGGGGGAAAACGGGGCTTGGGCCCTCACGAACTGATTATGTCGCCTAGCCAGGTGCGGAACTCGTCGTACGTCACCTTACCTGTGAGGTGCGGGTCATTCCCTATGTACGTGAGGACGGCGGGGTCCATGACCTTGAGAAGTACCTGGGCGTAGTCGCTGTCGGCCTCGATGAGCGCGTCCCTGTCGTAGAGGTATATCACGTGGTCATCAGGCGTCACGAGGAACTCCATTATGTTAGCTACGACGTATGTGATGTGGTTGAGGATGACGGTTCCCTCATACTTCTCTCCGTCCGGGCACACGATGACGGCGTTCGTGGCCAGTTCATCGGTCTTGCTTAGGGCGAGTACGTAGGTCTTCCCCGGCAGTAGGGGGATGTGGTCGTAGGTGAACAGCACCTTCCCGTCCTCGTAGGCGACGAGCCTGTCGTAGACACGTATGACCTTGCCGACGAGGTCCTGCGGCCCCTTGATAACGTCCTCCACCCTGAGGAAGAATATTAGGCGGGCGTGCTTGGAGGCGTGGACCCTGCAATACTCACTTGCCTGAGGCGTGCTCACGTTCCCCAGTATGGCTACCCCGACTACCT
>CAYZCH010000120.1:0-2591 GCA_964476405.1 uncultured Desulfurococcales archaeon | reverse complement strand
ATCATGCGCGGCGGCGGCACGGTCTACCGTAGGGGGGAGGGCGCGTTCGATGCCGGCGTCCCCCCTGTAAAGCTCTGGTTCCTTGGGGAGGAGGCGGTTCACGGCTCGATGGAGTCTGAGCTCCCGGAGCCTGTAGCTTCGTTGGTCACGAAGCTCGTCGGCGTAGGCGTCGTCGAGGCCGTGTCGAGGCTAAGGAGGGGCGGTGGCTGGGGCGAAGTGTTGAGGTGGGCTGGCAGGGTGGAGAACTCTGTATACTACCTACTCTATGGCCTGGAGCCTAACGGGGAGGGTTGTAAGTGGACGCCGGGGATGCAGTCGGCGGCTATGCTGTGTTTAGAGGCTGTGGGGGAGAAGGAGGGCGTGGCGGTGGATCTCGTATAGCTGTAGTCAAGCTTGGCGGCGGCCTCATAACTTCTAAGAATAGGCCGTTCAGCCTCAGGACACGCATCCTTAGGAGTATAGGGGAGGAGCTTGGCGAGGCCTGGCGGGATGGCTGGAGGTTCATAGTCATCGTGGGGGGTGGGAGCTACGGGCATGTGGTTGCGTCGGAGTATATGAGGGAGGGCCTTATGGATACTGGTGAGGCCCTCTCAGCCATAACGAGAGTTATGGGTGAGCTGGCGGGTGTGGTGGCGGAGGTGCTGGCCGAGTATGGGTTATCACCGGTCATATACCCCCCATACGCGTTCTGCAGGCCCGACGGCCTCAGACCTAACTGTGACTGGGAGCTGGCGGCCAGGGCGCTCTGGTATGACGCCACCCCCCTAATCCCGGGCGACGCGTATCCCGGCTACTCGGGCGTGAGGATTATCTCGGGTGATGAGCTGGCGGTGGAGGCCTCCTGTAGGCTCGGCGCCGACGTAGTGGTGTACGCCACGAACGTGCCTGGCGTGCTCGACGAAAGGGGGGAGACGATACCCTACCTGACCCGTGCAGGCCTCTACGACCTCCTCGAACACGGCATGCTCAGGGGCGCTGGCGGGGCGGTCGTCGACGTGACCGGCGGGATGTATAGGAAGCTTAAAGTTATAAGTGAGCTTGGATGCCACGGCATGCGTGTCTGCATAGTTGAAGGGGGTAGGCCGGGCTCCATATACGCGGCGCTGCGCGGCCGCGTCTCGGAGGACATGACCGTCATAGAGCTCTGAGGGGTCGGCTTTTGGAGGGGCGTGGGAGGGGGATAAGTTACAGGAAGCTCGACCATCTAAGGATATGCGTCGACTCGCCCGTCGAGACCGGGGACACGCTCCTAGGCGACGTGGAGCTACCATACTCTCCCGGCGACGCCATACCCCCCGGCAGGGTCGACGTGTCGACGTGGCTTGGCGGGCGCAGGCTAAGGGCGCCGATCATGATCACGGGTATAACCGGCGGGCATGAGGTGGCCGAGGAGCTGAACTGCGCCCTTGGAGTGCTCTCGGCCGAGTATGGCGTGGCGGTGGGCGTCGGGAGCCAGAGGGCTGGCATAGAGCATCCAGCCCTAGCGTCGACGTTTAGAGCTGTCCGTAGGTGTGGTGGCAGCGACGCAGTTGTTGTGGCCAATATAGGTGTTGCCCAGCTCCTCCAGCATGGTGCCGCCTACGCGGAGAAGGCTGTCGAGATGATAGAGGCCGACGCCATAGCAGTCCATATGAACCCTGCGCAGGAGGCCTTCCAGCCTGAGGGGGATGTAGTCGAGCGCGCGGCCGAGACGGTAGCTAGGCTCGTCGAAAAGCTCAGCGTCCCCCTGATAGTAAAGGAGACGGGCCACGGGCTCGACTCAGCAACCATAAAGGCTCTGAGGTCTGCAGGGGTCAGGTTCTTCGACGTCTCCGGGGCCGGCGGCACGAGCTGGGTGCTCGTGGAGTCCCTCAGGGCTAGGGGTGGTATGAGGCTGTGCGGGTCATGGATGTCGGGGCTGGGGACCCCGACAGCCCTAGCGCTTGCCGAGGCGAGGTGGTGGGCGCCAGACTCCTGTATAGTCGCGTCGGGGGGTGTGAGGAGCGGGCGCGACGCGGCGGCAGCGCTGCTGCTAGGGGCGGACATGGTCGGCTTCGCCCTCCCAGTGCTCCGCCTATACGTGGCAGGGGGGTTGAAGGCTGTGCGCAGCTACCTGGAGGCGCTCATCTACTCGATCCGGGCGGCCATCGGGCTTTCGGGGGCAAGGAGCCTCGAGGAGTACTGGGGTAGGAGGCTTATCGTCGCCCCAAGGCTCCTCATGCTGCTCGGCGAGCGTGGAATCGATTTCAACCTTTACCGGGCTGTGAGAGGCTGGGGTGGTAGGGGTAGATGCAGGGCTTAGACGCGGTTATCGCATACGCCAAGGAGGTCGCTAGGCTCGTCGACAGCTTCATACTTAAGCATGTGAGTGGGGAGCCTAGGGAGCTCTACGACGCTGCCACACACCTTGTGAAGGCCGGGGGTAAGAGGCTTAGGCCGATGATAGTGGTCGCCGCTGCGGAGGCCCTGGGGGCGAGGAGGGAGGCAGCCATACCGTTCGCGGCGGCGGTTGAGGTCGTCCACACGTACACACTCATACACGACGACATAATAGACGAGGATGATGTGAGGAGGGGGGTTCCAACAGTACACCGGGTATGGGGTGTACCTAT
>CAYZCH010000119.1:0-2721 GCA_964476405.1 uncultured Desulfurococcales archaeon | reverse complement strand
GCGGCCCATGCCGTGGCCCCGAGCCTGTAGGGCAGCTCCTGGAGGCCCTGGTCGACCAGCGTATTAATCCTCGCCGTCAGGGCGGCCGCCTCCCTGCAGCGCAGCCGTGCGGCCTCCTCCATGAAGCCCTTGACGCCCCTCGTCGACTCATAGTCGTTGAGGGTGTATATTCTCTCCTTGTATACTGCGTGCGCCGCGTCTATTACCGCCTCGGTCTTCCTCTCCGGCACCGGTATCGGCATGCCGTTGATCGTGCATGTATCAGCCGTGTCTAGGAGCCTTGGGTCTATATAGACCATGTCTGCTATCGACGGAGCCGTGTAGAGGTCTACCGTCACGCCGTGTATAGTCATGGATACTGTATACTTGTCTAGGGCCTCGAGCCTAGCCCCCCTCGCCGCCAGCCTCCCAGCCGCCTCCCCAGCCTCCTCTACTGGTAGGAGCACGTCCACGTCCGATGGCACATAGGCTACGGGCTTACAGGTCTTTATGTAGAGGTGTGGGAGGTTCTCAAGCGCCCCCTCAACAACCCCGAGTACGTGGATGTATCGACGCCACAGCCTCTCCTGCCTCTCCCTGAGAGCGCCCCTGCTCCCGGTTCTGCGCAGGTACTCGAGCAGCACCTTGTTTAGTGAGGCCGCCCGCACCCCCATGCTGGAGGCGTGGAGCCTCTCCCCTAGCACGACCACCCGGTATACCTCGTCGAAGCCGCTTAGACGACCCTTGTGCACCATCCTACCTCCTCCAGTATAGTCTTGGCGGCCTCCTCCACCGTGGTCGAAGTCGTGTCGATGACTGGTAGCTTCAGCCTGGCTGCTAGCTCGTCGTAGGCCTGGAGCTCTGCTGGTATCAGCCGCTCATCCCTAGTCCCCCTCCTCCTCGAGAGCAGTGCCTCGAGCGACGCCCTGACGTACACGCTCCTGCAGGTGGCCCTCGACACAGCTATGATTAGCCTCTCCAGGAGCGTCCCTCTGGTGTCCATGCCTAATGTGAGCCTTATCCATACTATGAGGTCGAGGGGGCCCCTGTCACCTATCACCGTGTAGCCGAGGAGCCCCGGAGCCTTGAACCTCCCGGCGATGACAGGTATTATTGAGGCTGCCTCGAGCCATGCCCACGCCCCCCTGAGCCGCTCGGGGACGCAGACGTGGTAGTACGGGTTGCAGTCGCCTCTAGCGCCTAGGGCGTGGAGGAGCCTTGCGGCGAGGCTCGCGAGTGTATGGGTGCCCCTCAGCCACGCCACCCTCACCCTCACGCCCCGCTCCCTGAGGATGCCAGCCATCCTCCTGGCTATGCTCGTCTTACCCGCGCCGTCAACGCCGATGAGGCACACCGCCTCCAACCCCATCATCCCCGGCCTCCGAGCAGCTCCGAGAGCCTCATCGCGGGGCCCGTGAGCCTTGCCCTGACAAGCCTCCTGGCCTTGGGGGGTAGCCTCCTGCCGCCAGTCTTCGCCGCCCTTGGCGCCATCCTAGCAGCTGAGGCGAGGAGCCTCAGCGTCAGCCTGGTGTGCCTCCTGCCCCTGGCCAGTGCCTCCGCTAGGTAGAGTGCTGCGAGTAGCAGTGAGGCTGGGATGCTGTGGTGTAGCGGCGTGTTCCTCGCGAGCGTGAGTATGCGGTTCCGCCTACTAAAGTAGGTGGCGTAGAACGGGGTTCTCCTCGTCGAGTGGCTGCCGGCGTGGACGGCGACCGCGTAGGGGTTGAAGAGTATCCTGTAACCCCTCGACCACGCTCTCAACCCGTAGTCGAGATCCTCGTTATAGAGGAAGAATGAGGGGTCGAGCCCTCCCAGTTCAATGAACGTTCTCCTGGGCGTGAGGGTGCAGGCGAAGCAGGGGTAGAGGGCCTCCCTCACGCCCTGCGCTGCCTCCGTGTAGCCGTGGCCAAGCACATCCATCACACCCACAGCGGAGTCGAGTGCGCCGCCTGGGCGGAGGAGGAGGGGCTGCACGCCCGCCACGTCGCCGCCGAGGACGTCGGCGAGCCTTGAGAGGCATGTAGATGAGACCCTGACATCGGGGTTTACGAAGGCTAGCATGTCCCCCCTAGCGGCGGCTGCGCCGACGTTACAAGCGTAGGGGAACCCCATGTTCTTACCGAGGCTGATCAGCCTAACTCCTCCAAGCTCCTCGGCCACACCGGTCACCTTCTCTCGTGTCTTGTCGCTGGACGCGTTGTCGACGACGATGACTTCGCCGACATCGGCACCCCTGCTCGAGAGTATGGATTTTATGCAGCCCTCAACGTGGTCCTCGGAGTTGTACGTTACTATAATGGCCGTTATCAAGACGCAGCCTCCTCCACTATGCGGGCTTCCTCCTCGGCGAGCCGCTCCTCGTCGAAGAGCCTCGCGAGGCTGGTGGCAGCTGTGCTGGCCTCTCTCCATTCGACCGTGTCCTCCAGGAGTGAGAGGGCCGCCTCGTCGAACGCCTCGTAGTCGCCCGGCTCGACAACCCTGCCCGCCCCCCTCCTCTCCACGAGGCCGGCTAGGCACGTGACCCTCGTCATGACGACGGGTGTGCCGGCGGCGCAGTACTCGAGCACCTTGTAGGGGAATGCCCTCTCCGTGACCCTTGTGCGCGGGAATGCCAGTAGGCCGAGCCTGCAGCGGGGGAGGAGCCTCTTGATGAAGCCGTAGGGCCTCCTCCCGACTAGGAGGAGGTTTCCGCCAACACCCAGCCTCGCCGCCAGCCTCCTGACCCTAGCCGCGTAGGCCGACGAC
>CAYZCH010000118.1:0-10044 GCA_964476405.1 uncultured Desulfurococcales archaeon | reverse complement strand
GCGTAGCTGGCCGCCATGAGCACGGCCCCGACGATCACCAGGCCAAGTCCGAGCGCGAGCAGGATCCTGGCGACAGGGCTCATCGACTCCTCGGAGTGGTAGAGGGCCTCCACCGTCGCCAGGCCCGGTGCGAGGAAGAGTAGTGGCGCGGCCAAGGGTCTCAGCGGCTGCGGGGACGTAAGTGGAGCGAGGGAGGCGGCTACGAGTAGCCAGTACCAGGTGGAGTACGCGGGGTTCACGAGGAAGCCGGCGAAGCTAGAGGGAGGCCTTGGGTCGACGAGGCGCAGGCCGCCCCTAACCCACCTACGGTAGAGCATCATAACAGCCCTGAGCCACGCGACGACCCCACCACCCCTTGACGCCGCCTCCTCGCGGACTAGGTCGCTGAGGCGCCTGGGCAAGGCTACCAGCCGGGGCCTAGCCTGACCCTCACCCACCTACCGGTATATAGCCATGCGTGCAGCGTCGCGTTGTAAGCGTATAGGCGTAGGACGAGCCAGCCTCCCGCCGAGGAGCCGGTATTCAGCGTGAAGGTGGTGTTGCTCCCCGGCGGCAGGAGCACCGTCGTCGAGTAGGAGGCGCCCCCCTCCAGCCTCCCCCTGACGGCCAGGAGGGCAGGGGTCGTGAACATGTTGGCCACGTAGACGGTTACCGTGCCGCCGCCAACGCCCGCGACCCCTATCGCGTAGCCTCCCCCACCCCCCGGGAGGGGGGCGGCGGAGATGAGCGCCGCGGCTAGGAGGACTGCTGTTATGAGGGCTGCAACTGTATCGTCAACCCTCACCAGCGACCACCCAGCCCCTCCGGGTCGCGTACCAGTGGAGGGCTGCGGCCAGGGGGAGCAGGGCGCCGATCAGTACTGCGGCGGCCGCCGAGGCCAAGACCCTCACATACCTGGCTGGGAGGACGCCGCCCCGGCTAGTAGCGGAGCCCAGCGCGGCCCCCGCCTCCTCGATGAGCCTCGCCGCCCTCCCACTACACGCCGCCCCGCACTCCTGCAGAAGCTCCACGGCCTCGGCGAGGCGTGAGAGGGCGCCCGGCGCGGAGCCACCCTCAGCATAGACCTTCGCCAGCTCCGCGTAGACGGCGTACACCCTCCCCCACAGCGCGTTCACCGGGGACGAGGCCGCGAGGAGCAGGATGAGCAGCGGCAGGATCCACTCCAAGGCTCTACCCCGGCACAAGGACGTCCAGGAGGGGTTTAAGCATACGGTACATCCTCGTCACTCCAGCCCTGCCTATCACCGGCTCAACCACAGCCAGTATATCGGCCCTCGTGACGACACCGATCCTCGCATAGACCATGTATGCGGCGGCAGCGGCCACGGCGCCGAGCACGGGGGGTGCGCCGGCGAGCCTAGCCGCCGCCACGGGGGCCGAGGCTGCCGCCACCGCATACACTATCCTTGACGCCTCAAGCCCCATCCTCCTGAACCCCCTCCTCCCCGCCACGTAGGCTAGCCCCGTGAAACCCCCGGCCGTGTAGGCTATGTCTGCCCCGAGGCCGCCGAGGAGCGGGGTCAGCGCCAGGTAGAGCGCGACGCGGGGCACGTTCCTTGCGAGGCCGAGGCCCAGCACCTCCAGGTACTTGTCGCTCGAGTACAGCATGCTGGCGAACCCCGTGTTCACGACCACCGGGATCCATGAGGCGAGCAGGACTGTGAGCGCGGGGGCTGCGGATACATAACGCCTGCCCAGGACGCCGAGCACGGCATCCGGGTATGCGGCGACGAACAACGCTACTGGTGAGAGAAGGGCGGCAGAGACCGCCACGACCCTCCCGACACTGCCTCTGAGCCCCCCGTCCATTGAGAGGGCGGGGAGCAGCATCGTCGACACGCTAACCCCGAGGCCCGTCACAAACCCTGCCACCGTGAACGCTATGTAGTAGGTGCCGGCGCCCGCAGGGCTCCTCGACCCGAAAACCAGTATCACGCCAAGCCACCTGCCCGCCAGCATGAGGGTGGCGGGCACCCATGACGCGAGCCCGGCCGCGAGGACGCCCAGGAGAAGCCCCGGCCGCAGCCCCCGCGGGCGCCCGAGCTCCCTCGCAGCCACGGCCAGCCCGGTGGCCCCGAGGACGACGTTGAGGGCGGCGTAGCCCAGCGCGGCGCCGAGCCACCCCATGCCAGCCAGCACCAGCCCTACGCCCAGGGCGAGCCTGGCCAGGTTGCCGGCCACCCCAGCGGCGAGGAGAAACCCTGTCCTCATGAGGGCCACGAGGAGGCTCCCGGAGAGGCTGCTGAAGCCGAGCGCCAGCAGTACCCCGGCGGCCGCGACCTGCTCGGGGGATAGGCCGAGGAGGGGTGAGAGGCGCGTTGAGAGGGCTGCCATGGCCAGGCCTACGGCGCCGTATGCCAGGCCCCAAGCCGCCGCCGTTGTCCAGAACACGTCGGCCGCCTCCCTCCTCCTCCCCGAGCCGGCGAGCATGCTCACCCTCCTCTCGATGCCTACCCCCGCCCCTAGGCCGAGCAAGCTAACCATTATTACTGCGAGCGCGACGGAGCTGCTGACATACCCTATCAGCCCCGGGCCCGCTAGCCTGGAGAGCACAAGCCAGTAGACGAAGCCGAGCATGTTGTTGAGGGCTCCGGCGGCGTAGTAGAACACGCTGCTCCTAACCAGCCTGCCGAGGCCGTGCCCGGCCAACATGCTGCTCCTCCAATGGCGCATTCCCGGTATGCTTAATGACGCCCAGCGCCCCAGTATAGAGACGCGGCTGTGTGGGTCTAGGTTGCAGGACAGCCTTAAGAACATGTTGACCATAGTAATCCCAGTCCTAAACGAGGAGGAGGCGATAGGCAGAGTAATCGATGAGCTACTGGACGAGGGGTATAAGCCCTCCCAGATAATAGTGGTCGATGGCCACAGCACCGATGCGACCAGGGAGGAGGCGGCGGCTAGGGGGGTTAGGGTCGTCGAGCAGGAGGGTAGGGGGAAGACAGACGCTGTTAGGACGGCCGCCCGCCTCGTAGAGACGAAATACATGCTAGTGATGGACGGCGACTACACGTACCCCGCCTCACACATAGCCGAGCTGCTCTCCAAGGCGGAGGAGGGGGGCTACGACGAGGTCATAGGCAGCAGGAGGTACGGGAGGAGCAACATACCGGCGGTTAACAGGCTGGGCAACGTGGCGCTCACCTGGTTCTTCAACCTGCTCTTCGGGACTAGGCTGACCGACGTATTATCGGGGATGTATATAGTGAGGACGGGGGCCTTAAGGGAGGTCGTGCTCGAGAGCAAGGGTTTCGGGGTCGAGTCCGAGATAGCCGCCTACATAGCCTCCAGCGGCGGGAGAATAGGAGAGCACCCCATAGGGTACCGTAGGCGCGTCGGGGAGAAGAAGCTACGTGTGAGCGACGGTGCACGCATAGCCCTCGAGATACTGAGGCTCGCCTGGAGGTACAACCCAGTATTCTTCATAGCGCTCATAGGCTCGATACTCCTGCTGCCAGGACTCGTGCTCGCAGCCTACGTCGCCTACAACTACCTCGCCTACGGCGTCAAGTACTTCGTGAAGGGGCTCCTCGCATCGGCGCTCACGGGGATGGGTGTCGTCTCCCTTCTCCTCGCAGTCCTAGCCCTCTACCTTAAGCGTATGGAGTGGAGGCTCATGAGGGAGCTGAAGAGGGTTAGGCGCTGCATGGAGCATGGTTGGGAGGAGGGGGCAAAAACGTGTGCGGCAGCTACAAGGCTCAGTAGCCGATGACATAGTATAGGATGAGCACTAGGAGCAGCATGGCTGCGCCGAGGAGGGCCTCCTCGCTGCTACCGCTATAGGCTCCGTGGAGCACCATTACCGCGGCCGCGGCCGCCATTAACGCGTCGAATGGGTGCCACTTGATGAAGGCTACTATGTTCACCATTACCGCTCGTCTCCACTAGTAGCGGCCGCCCCCGGCTTTTTACGTGTTTCCCGGGCTTTTCTTCGATACAGTGAATCTCGTCTTTCGATTCCCTAGGCTAGGATTTCCATGTTATAATTTTAGGGGTGGGAATCACACCTGGTAATTAGGTGCAGTAGACTGCTGTGAGCATAGTTCTGGACTCCGTGGCGGCTGGGCTAGCGGCGGCGCACTTCGCCGCACCCCTCGCGTACTACCTGGCGGCGAGGAGGTGGCTCGCCAGGGGCTTGGGGGTTGCGAGGGATGAGGGGTACGTTCCCCGCGTCGCGGTAATAGTGCCGGTCTTCAACGAGGAGGAGGTCATAGTAGGCAAGCTAGAGGACATATACTCGCAGGACTACCCGAGGGATAAGCTGAGGGTTGTAGTCGTCGACTCTGCCTCGACAGACTCGACGCTGCGCCTCGTCGAGGAGTGGGGCGCCGGGCACCCCGACGAAGACCTCGTGGTTGTCGAGGAGGGTGAGAGGAGGGGCAAGATAAGCGCGTTGAACACCGCGCTGCGCAGCCTCAGGGGCGACGAGGAGCTCGTGGCCATAACCGACGCCGACTCCTACTGGGGTGACAGGAGCACGTTGAGGAGGGCCGTCGCCTACATGGCCGACGAGGGGGTGGCTGCAGTATCGTGCCTCAAGAGACCGGCACGCCTCGGCCCCGGCGGGGTCGAGGAGGGTTATAGGGGCTACTATAACGTGCTCAGGCTGGCAGAGTCGATGAAGTGGTCGACGCCCGTGTTCCACGGGGAGCTAGCAGTCTTCAGGAGGAGCCTCCTCGAGGAGCTCGGCGGCTTCCCGGAGAGCATAGGGGCAGACGACAGCCATACCGCGACGCTCCTGGCTGCGAGGGGGTACCGGTCGATAATACCGGGTGACGTGTGGTGCGTCGAGCTGGTGCCCAGGGGGAGGAGGTACCTGTCCTGGAAGGCTAGGAGGGCGCAGCACCTAGTCCAGCACTTCGCTAGGAGCCTAAGGGAGCTCCCCAGGGCGCCGCGGGGCTTCCGCGCAGTACTCGCCGCCGAGCAGTACCTCCACCTGGTCAACCCCCTCCTCCTCGCAGCATCCATCACGCTCCTGGCAGTATCCGCTGCCAGCGGCAGCCTCCTAGCAGCAGCGCTGCTTGCGGCTGGCGCTGCGGCCGCCGTGGTGCCGGAGTATAGGACGTGGATTACGAGCCAGCTCCTCCTACTCTACGGGATGGCGTTGAACGTGAGGGGGAGGAACCTGGTGTGGTCTAAGGAGGTGAAGGGGGAGGGGTGACCGTGGCGGGCAGGGTGTATGTTGGCGTCGCATCGTATGACAGGCCCCGCGTCCTGTCCCTCTGCCTTAGGAGCCTCAGGTTCTGCGGGGTCGATGCCGTGCTCGTGGAGGCGGATGCGTCGACAAGGAGTGTCGCAGAGGAGTACGAGGACGTGCTCGTAGAGGCGTCGGCCTCCATGAGTGTCGAGTGGCATGTACACCTTGGCAGGAGGGGGTCGCCGGCCGCGAGGAACGCTGTGCTTAGGCGTGCGCGCAGCGTGATGCTGGACGACGACACGCTGGTGCTCTACGACGACGACTATGTATGCCCCGGGCCTAGGGCCGTGCACGCGGCCGCGCTCAGGCTCTCCTCCTCCGACACCGGGGTTGGTGTCGTCGGGGGCAGGGTAGTGAACCTGAAGCGTAGGAGGAGGGACCCAGACTTCTCCCTCAACGTGCTCCCGGGCCTCGCGGACGCGTTGACGAGGCTTACGGGCTTCGTCTTCCTCGACACGAGGCATGGGCCGAGGATCGTGGAGAGGACGACACCCCTCATGGCCCTCAGGAGGAGCGTCCTGGACGCGGGGGTTGCCTACGACCCCTCATACGCGGGGACAGGGTACCGGGAGGAGAGCGACTTCCAGAGGCAGGTGAGGGAGAGGGGGTTCAGCATCGTCTACGAGCCCTCCTTCACGGCCCTCCACCTATGCGTGGAGGACGGCGGTAACAGGGGCTTCGACGTCGGCGAGAGGTTCTACTGGAAGGCGAGGAACCACCTCCTATACTCCATGAGGATGGGCTCTGGGTTCGCGAAGCGCGTCGCCGGCCTGGCAGTCATAGCGCTCTACGCGGCGCTGCATGGGGCCACGGCCCTCTCCGCCGTGGCGCGCGGCGTCAGGGACGCCGCGGGTGTCAGAGGAGGAGAGGTGGGTTCTGGTGGTGCATGAACCGAGGGTTGAGGCGGCGCTGCGCCTCCTGGCGCCGTGGAGGGGCAGGGTGTACTCGATGCTTGACATAGGGTGTGGCGACGGCTCGGTAACAGCCCTAGTTGCTGAGGCCGTGGGGGCGGAGAGAGTGTATGGCGTCGACATAGACGCTGAACGCCTCGGGGAGGCCGGGAGGAGGGGTGTTAGAGTATTCAACGTCGACGCCTCGAGGGATCCCATCCCTCTCCCCGGCTCGTCGCTCGACCTGGTCACCTCCTTCGAGGTAATAGAGCACCTCCTCGACCCCGACCACATGCTCGATGAGGCCTGGAGGCTCCTTAGAACCGGGGGGCTCCTCCTCGTCACCACACCCAACCTCGGCAGCTGGGTCAACCGCCTCATACTGGCCGCCGGCTACCAGCCCTACACCGCCGAGGTCTCGGCTAGGAGAATGTATGGTGTGCCCTTCAAGGGGGGAAGCTATGGGTCGAGGCCCTCAGGCCATATACGGCCCTTCACCCTCCGCGCGCTCAGGGAGATTGTTGAAGCGCATGGGTTCAGAATCGAGCGCGTCGCGGGGGCGCCCGGCGTCGAGCCGAGGAACAAGCTGTTCAACCTCATCGACTCCATGTTCGCGAGGCTCCCCGGCCTCGCGAGGAGACTAGTGGTGTTGGCGGTGAAGGATAGTTGAGCATCCTCGTCGTCCAGGTGTCACCCTACCCTCCCGAGCCGGGCTCCGACTACCACGCCCACCTGGCGGAGGCCCTTATGAAGGCGGGTACGCCCGTGGTGGTTCTCGCTGGCCGCGGGGCGCGGGGGGGCGGCGGTGCAGGTGTCCCGGTCTACCCCTTCTACTGGGCCCCTAGGCTCAGGGAGGCTGGGCTGGCGGCGTGTATACGTGCCATCGCGTCGTCGCTCTCCATACTTGCCGTGGTGGTGGAGGCTGCTAGGAGGCTCGGCTACAACGTGGTCGTGAACTTCCATTATGGGCCTACGACGTGGCCCGGTGTGCTGCTCGGCGAACACTATCCGGCCGGCATGATGCTGGCGAGGCTGATGGGGGCCAGGGTCGTGTGGACGGTGCATGCGATGCTCACGCCCCGGCAGATCCTGGAGGAGTCCAGGAGGAGGGGACTCCCACTACTACTCGGGCTCCTGGCGGCGGCGTACTATATGCTCGTAGCCCTCACAGCCGCCATCCTCAGCCACAGGATAGTAGTCCTCGTCGACGAGGAGGACGCGGCGGCCGGCAGGGTCATAGGCTCCATGCTCGCCTCGGGCCACAAGACGCTGCAAGCCGTCCACCCATACTTCCCGGCGCCACGCGCGGCAGGGAGGGGTGGGAGGCTCACAGTCTACTGCCTAGGCTACATCAGGAGGGAGAAGGCGTACCACCTGATAGCCCCGTGGCTCTCGTCGCTGAGGCGTAGGAGCCCAGGCCTCTACTCGAGGCTGCTTGTAGTCGTCGCAGGCGCGGCGGGGGAGAGGGGGGTTGACAAACTATACGTGGAGCTCCTAAAGAGGCAGGCTGCCCTACTGGCGCCGGGCTCCATGCTAGTCCGCGAGGGCAGGCTGGATAGGGAGGAGTTCGTAGACGCCGTCTCCTCCGCGTGGGCCATCTGGTGCGCCTACACGGGCAAGTACGGGCCGAGCGGTATACTGGCGTGGGCGCGTGGGGCGGGGGCCAGGCCCATCTGTGTCAAGACCATGTGGGGCGGCTGTAGGGGTGGGGCCCCGTCCTTCGAGGAGCACGCCTCATGGCTTATCGAGGGAGGAGTGTATGGCGGGTAGTGGAGGCCGCGTCGGCGACGACTCACTGCTACCCGTGGACCCGGGCACCATGGCAGCGTCCGCCGTGGCCGCTGTCGCCGGGTTCGCGGCGCTGGCCCACATGCTGCCCCCTCCCATATACCCCGTCTCGGCTGCGGCGCTATGCGTTATAGGCTTCCTCAACGTCGTGCGTGGGAGGCTCAGCGGCGCCGTCCTCGCATCCGCCTTGGCCTTCCTAATGTTGTCATCGGCTTGGATGCTGTCGTCGGGCGCCAGCGTGCTGCCCAGGGACGACGTGTACCACTACTACCCGTACATGCTATACATCTATGAGAGGGGCAGGCTCGCGCCCCCGAACCCGGGGCGCTGGTTCGAGGATGTCTTCCTCGGCACGGTTGCACCATGGCCTCTCTGGCCCCTCACGGTGGCCGTCCTGGCAAGGGTTTCAGGGCTCGGCCTCGTCACGGCCCTACAGGCCTCGGAACTCTACACGGCAGCACCCCTGATACTCCTCGGCTCCGCCGCCCTCGCCCACACCCTCTCCTCCTGGACTGGGAGCAGGAGGGCCTACATACTCCTCCTAGTCCTCCCGTTCACGAGCTTCTACGTCTTCACGGCCACCAACCCGGTGAGCAGGTCGCTGGCGGCCGCACTCTACCTCGTCATCGCATACCTGCTCGCCAGGATCATGTCGGGGGGAGGGGCCGCCGACTACACGGCGCTGCTGATCGCCTGCTCCGGGATCGGGCTCAGCCACCCCTACTGGGGGCTGGCCACACCCCTCCTCCTGGCAGCCATGGCCGTAGCCCTCCACGTCTACGGCGTCCTACGCGGTCGGGCCGGGCTCCCCTTCAGAGCTACGGCCAGGAGGCTCCTGCTCGTCTCAATGGCCTCGGCCGCCCTGTCGACGACGTGGGTGCTATACAACACGTGGACGGTTAAGATGACGCTTATCGAGGATCTCCGGAGGCTTGCGTCGACGGGCTTCACCGATATACTCGGGCTGCGCCTGCTGAGGCCCTGGGCCGAGATGGCCTCAGCGCAGCATGACTTCTTTAGTGTGAACCCCCTCGAGCCCATACTCTCAAAGCTCGTCTGGGCCGGTGACATGGCACCCCTCCTGCTCTCAGCCCCACCCCTCCTAGCCGCCGTGTCCGCGGCCGTCAGGGGGAGGAGGGTTCCGAGGCACTACTCCTACCCCCTCCTCCTCGCCGCATCAGGGCTGGTTGTGGCGCTTGCCACGGGGGCTGTGAGCTCGGGGCTTGTGACGAGATACGCGCTCCTCCTAGTCTATGTACCGGCGTGTATAGCGGCGGCAGCCCTCCTCTCCAGGCATGGGAGGCTCTTCAAGACCGCGGCGCCCGTAGTCGTGGCCCTCCTAGCCATCTCCTCCCCCCTCACGCTTGGCACGAGGAGCTACCAGGCCGCCTTCACGTGGGGAGGGGTCGGGTTCGTCGAGAGGGGCATGCATAGCCCATACGCACGCGCCCCGGCAGGCTTCTACAACGAGTTCTACAACTATAGCATGCTTGACGCGGTCTACTCTGATGACCAGGCCTACAGAGTCTACATGCCCCTCAAGGCCTTCATAGGGCTCTCGGAGAGGATGGAGACCATGCCGCCAGCCTCCATACTCTCCATGCCTCCGGCGCCGCGGGGGGAGATTCTAGTGGTTGAGGTGAGGGGGTTCAGGCCGACGTACTGGATGCTGAAGGATGAGGCGTGGTACGGCGTCAACATAACGGAGAGGATACACCATGTGGTCGGGCTCGTTGAGTCCGGGGAGAGGATATACGATGACGGCCATGCGAGGCTATACCTCCTCCTAGAGCCAAGGGGTGTGGCTGGATGAGGGTGCTCCTCGCGGGCCCGAGGATAAACCCTCCATGGGACAGCGCCGCCTCCACCGTGGGGAGGCTGATGCTGAGAGCGCTGGAGGAGGGGTTAGGGGCGGAGGTGACGGTCGCGACGACCAGGATACCGCTCAGCATAGTAGCCTCGGACTACGGCGGGGTGCCGCCAGGCGTCCTAGACTTCGACGGGCACGGGGCCGGCTGGGTCGTGGCCAGGCACGGGAAGTCGAGGCTGTTCAACGCCGCGTCGATGGCGTCGACGCTGGCGGCGGCTGAGGGCTTCGACGTCGTCGTGAGCATGGGGGCGCACGCCTGGACCGCGCTCGTCCCCAGGCCCTCCAGCCTCCTACTCATA
>CAYZCH010000117.1:0-2683 GCA_964476405.1 uncultured Desulfurococcales archaeon | reverse complement strand
TACTGCTCCTCCGGCACTATGAGCCTCGCTCTGCCGCTCGCCTCGTGGCGTTTACGGAGCATGCGCTCCCTCTGCTTCTTCTTCCACTTGTGCTTTATCGTTCCCTTGAGCCCCCTGCTCTTCAGTAGGCCCCTCATCTTCCTCCCCGCGCTGGTCAGGCCGCGGAAGACTCTGCCGCGGTGCTTGTTGCTGCATATCCATTTCAGCTCGTTGTCCCTGCAGATTGCGGGGTGGTGCGGGTCTACCAGGATGACCTCGTACCACTTGTATTTACCGTCCTCGGCCACGTAGTAGCTGTTCAGCACCTCGAGGTTCGGGTACTTCCTGGCAGCCCTCTCCTCCGCTATCAGCCTCGCGCTCTTCGCGGGCGCGTACCCGTAGACGCCCATCCTCTTCGGCCTCCTCCCCTTATTGGGCCTCGGGCGGTTCAGCCCACCCTTCCTCACCCTGACCCTCACGACGACGACGCCCTGCTTGGCCTTGTAGCCGAGGCTCCTGGCCCTATCCAGTCTCGTCGGCTTCTCGATCCTCACTATGCTCGGCTGCCTCCTCCACTCCATGAGCCTCTGCTTCCAGAGCGCGGCCAGCTCCGGGTTGTCGTAGCGCTGCTTCCAAGTGAGTGCGAGGTGGTGGTAGAGGCCCTTAACCATGGCTCCCGTCTTCCTCCCGCACGGGCACCTCGGCGCCCTGGCCTTAAAACTTACTGGTTTGCGGTGGGGCGGCGTGCGCGGCCTCTACTGCTTTAAGCCCTCCACCCTCCATGGTGGCTTGTGGGGGCGTGCCGGTGCTTCCCGTTGAGGGTTTTGAGAGGGTCTTGCTCGCCCTCGTCGTGCTGCTTGTTGCGGCCGCCTCGTTCTATGTTATGGGGAGGAGGGATCTAGCCGAGAAGGTTATGACGTTCGCTGTTGTGGTCGCCCTGGCCTACGCTTTCAACGTGCCGATAGCGTTGCAGATCTCGTGGTAGCGTCGTGGGGCCTTGTTTTTAAAAAGGGGTCGTTGGCTACTTGGGTGGCTTGAGCTTCTCCTCGATCCTCTTCCTGAACCTCTCCCACCACTCCCTCGCGGCCTCGGGAGACTCTACCAGTTTCTCGGCCCACTCCTTCGCCCCCATCTGCTCGGCGAGGGACGCTATCATGTCGATGACCTTCCTCGGCTCCCATGGCCTGGGCTCGGCGCCCGCCCTGCGCTGGTACTCGGCTATCTTGCGGTAGGTGTTGAGGGCGTGTTCCTCGAGGTTGACGTCGACGCCCCAGATCTCCCTGTACAGCTTACCTAGCAGCTTGCTGGCCCAGCCGCGGTGGAAGCGGCAGAACCCGGCGTTGTCTATGAGGTATTCGTGGAGCGCCCTCTGGAGGGCTGTGTCCGCGTAGTCCTCGGGCTCCATGAAGATGGGCGTGTAGTTTGTCCAGTAGCGGCCTAGTATGTATAGTGGCGCCAGCATGCCTGGCGTCCAGTAGTAGTTTGGCGTCATGTAGCCCTTGTCCCCGTAGGCGGCGTATACTGCTGCGTCCTCGTACCTCGTCCCGGAGGCCTTGACGCGGTACTTGTACTCCTCGTCGAGCTCCTTTGCCGTCTCCCTCAGCCCCTTCATGGCCAGGTCTGCCAGGATCCTGGATGCGTGCTCTATTACCGCGTCCAGCAGCCTGCGGGCCAGCCTGGCGTTGTGCTTGCTGTGGAGGTCGGGGGTGTATGCTAGGGGGTCCATGTATGGCCTGTCCTCTAGCCCGACCTCGCCTGGCTGTAGTAGGCCGCGGTGGAGGAGGTCGAATATCCATGCTACCAGGTGGCCTGCCTCTATCGCGTCGTAGCCCTGCTCGTCGACGTGCTCGACTAGCTCGGCTGCGTCCTCTAGGCGTAGGACTCCTATGAGTGGGCCCATGCCGTTGAAGGGCTCGTAGTCGGCTTTCACCCCTCTCCAGACCTTCTTGCAGGCGACGGGGCATGGCTCGCCGCAGGTGTGCCAGGGCTTCTTCTTGGACTCGAACACCTCCTTCTGGAACGGCTTCCAGAACTTCTCTATTATCATTGAGTGTATCTTGAGCCTGAGCGGCCTCGTGTAGTAGATCATGTTGTATGCGAAGACTGGTATGAGGTCGCGGTAGTGGACGTAGTTGACTCCGAAGGTGCCGCCGGTACCCAGTCTAGGGTCGTAGCGGTACTTCTTGGTGACGGAGAGTATCGCCGCCGTGTACGTCTTGCCGGTCGCCTCCCTGGCCAGCTCGTCAAGCAGCTTGATGTCGTTGAGCTTCGGGTTGTCCCTGGACGGCTTATACTTCCCGCCGGCCACGACCGCTACGACGCCGTGTGCGTGGTAGAGGACGCTGCCCGGGCCTCCCCTGGCCGCGGTGTCCGGGCCTCCGGGCTTGAAGGAGCCGTCGGGCGCCATGTCGTATGATACGAGCGCCCCGTAGATGGTCTTCAGGGCGGCCGGCCCGACGGCCACTACCCTGGCGTTGTACTCCCTGAAGTAGTCCGTGTACTGGTCGTAGAGGTAGCGGTGTAGCGCCTTAACGCCCCTGTAGCCCTTGTAGCCGCCGTATATGCTCCAGAGCTTCTCCTCGTCTATCCTCTCGACCTCTACGCGGGTCTCCCCGTCCTCGCCGGCGTGGAGCAGTAGGACTGCCGGCTCGTGGCTCCTGCCCTCGATGACGAGGGCGTGCGTCCCGCACCCCATGAACTTGTA
>CAYZCH010000116.1:0-5384 GCA_964476405.1 uncultured Desulfurococcales archaeon | reverse complement strand
GTAACCGATGACGTCATAGAGGGTGGTCGTAGCATCGTGTGGCTGCAGGCGGAGAACAGGCTTCATGCTCAAAAAGCGGTGCTTGCATACCTGCTCAACGCTCCGGCCTCACCCTTCTAACCGAGACACCGAGCTCCTCCGCGGCCTTGACGGCCTCCTCGGAGAGTTTTGGCCCGGATCCATAGAGTACGAGTACGGGTTTTGCACCCAGGGCATCGCCAAGCTTCTTAGCCTCCTCGACCACGCTCCTGCCATAAGTCCCTGAGCCGGTGATGACTGTTATTGCGAGCCTCACACCCTCCTTAGAGGCCAGTATATCGAGGCTGCGGCCGCCGACACTTACACCCACCCTTACAGAGTAGCCAGCCTTAACATATAGGCCGGCGACGTAGCCTACAGGCCCGTACCTCGACCTGAGCTTCTTAGCGATGAACGCCTCCCTGGCCGTCGTCATCCACGCCCCCGGCCGAGGGACGAGCTGCTGCCTTATTATATGCTTGCAGCCCCCGGCCCCGGGAGGGCCCGTAATGGCGGCTTTGGCGGTCGGCCTGGCTGGCATGCTGCTGATTATAGCTGGGTGGGTGGTGGCGCTCCGCAGCATACCCCCTATAGAGCTCAGCGTCCTCTATGCGGCTGGCAGCTTACTGTTAACCGTATACGCCTACATGCTTGGAGACCCTATATTTACCTCGTTGAACGCGCTGGCCTTTCTAATAGCTTTGGCTAACATAGCTAGGTACATGTCTAGGAGGAAGAAGGAGAAGCCTAGGGGTTAATAGAGTGGCGGCCAGCACCTAGCAGAGGTGGCAGGGGAGCTGAGAGTAGTGAGCCACTTACAGCGCCTTGCACGGATGATGGCGATGCTGACTACCGCGCTGGCGCGGGTAAGGAGGCTTGAGAGGAGGTGTCACAGCGAGGAGTGCGCCTACCTGAAGAACCTCGAGCTCCAGCTGGAGAGGCTGAAGATAAGGCTCGAGACATACGCCTTCATAGGGGCCAAGATACCATCAATGCTGAGGGACGTGAAGCAGACACTCATAGAGGCCCGCGGGCTGCTCAGGGAGGTCGACGACCCCATGGTAGCCTCGATACTGATAGAGCTGAGCAACGAGGTGGAAAGATTGTTCACCGAGCTGCACCTGTAGGCATACCCCTAGGCGGGGCGGGGGGCATGGCGGACAGAACCATCATACACTTGAGGCAGACCCCGGGCGGCTTCGAGGCATCCGTGAAGACGTACAGGGGCTCGAAGCTCGTGTCCGATGAGGCATGCAGGGATGTGAGGCTAGTGGAGGTACGTGGCGTGGTAAGGCTCCCGGCGGGCCTGGATTCGCGGTGGACTACTCTTGTCGTGGAGGGAGGGGCGGAGGTGGAATGTAGCCCCCCACTCCTCCGTGTTAGCGGGGTGCAGGGCCCTGGGCGTAGTGGTTCTAAGGGAGGAGCAGAGTAAGAGTAGAAAAGGTATCCACATGAAGCGGTGCATAGCACTAGTCTTCGACTCCAACGGTAACATGTTGAAACCCAGGGTGAGACTGAGGGAAACCGTCAAGCCAACCTACTCTAAGGGTCATGCCTACCTACTACACGTCGAGGTACCCGACAACGCCTACGCGGTGCAGGCATGCTTTACCAGGAACTGGCGGGGCATGGTCAAAGGCTTCATAGAGGTCTACGACTCCTCGGGGGCCCTACTCTTCAGGGCGGTCTACAGGAAGTTGAAGCTGAGGTATAGTAAAGGAGACCCTGCCTACGCGTGGCTCGCCAGGCTCGCGGCATCTGTGCTCAAACTGCCCGTCAAGAGAGAAAACTTAGCCCCACCGACGAAGACGAGGTAGCCCGTCCAGCGGCCGATGACCGCCCCCTACTGGCTGAGCAGCATGCGATGACGTCTTCACGGACCGGGGGAGGCCCTGAACACCACCCTCCTCCTCGACAATACGGAGAGGAACTCGCTCATCCAGTGCTCGGCCCTGCCGCCTAGCAGCGTCACGTGGACCACGTGACCCCTTATATCTACTCTTCCAGGCCTAAGCCCTAAGGCCTCCACGGCATCCGCCATGGAGTCCTCAGTCACCAGGGGTAGGCGTGAGGGATCCCCGCATGGGCCATACCTGCACATGTAGCATGATAGCCCATGGGCGTCTATATTGGAGGCGCAGGCGGATGGATAGTACTTGAGGCCGTAGTGGCTGGCGGCAGCCATGACTACCTTCTTTAGGTCGGCGGTGGGTACGGGGACCTGCTCCCTCCCACCTCTGGGCAGCCTGCGGAGCCTTGACAGTATGCAGTCGAGCCTTAAGCCTTTGGCGCGGAGCCTCTCTATAATGCCCCTCGTCACCCTCAGCGAGCCGGCGACAACGCCGCCCGCTCCATGGGCGGCCGCCGCGGCCACGATCGCGCGGAGCTCCTCCCTGTCGACTACGCAGGGTATTATTGGTCTGAGGAAGAGGGTCACGTGCAGGCCGGCCCTCCGGAGCTCCTCCATGGTCTTGAGCCTCTCCCTAGGCGTCGGCGCTGCCGGCTCCAACACCCTGTACTTCCTAAGCGTTATGATCGTCACTAGGGCGTCTATGAGCCCCCTGGACGCCTCACGTATCCTCGCCGCTGTAGCCTCGTCGATTAGGGCCTTCGTCGAGAACTGGATCGGGTTGCCCATATACTTCCTGATAGCCGCTATATAGTCTATCGCCCTATCAGCGGTCTCGGGCTGGAAGGGCTCAGTAACAGACCCCATGGCTATGAGCGTGCCATCCGGCCCGGGCACGACGTACTTGTTGAGCAGCAGGGCGTATACCAGCTCGAGGGGGCTGAGGGGGTACGGCCTCGGCTTCATAGGGAACCCCATGTCCGGCACGTAACAGTACACGCACCCGTACCCGCACCCTATCCCGGTATGGACGGTCATCCCGCAGGGCCTAGGCCTCCTCCTCGCGTGATGGTCTCCTGCAGCCCTACGCCTGCCCTCCTCGTCCAGCATACCGCCGATCCGCTCCAGGAGCCTCCTCTTCTCCGATAGTTTCTCCTCCACAACCCTACCGGAGAACTTACCCCTCATGGCCGTCCACACGCACCCGGAGGTAACCATTATACGGTTCGGGTTTATTGCATAGCATGGTGTCCATGGGTGTCATTTAGCCCCCTCGTCGAGCTGCCAGAGATAAAGGTTTTCAACACCCTTGGCAGGGAGCTCCAGGTCTTCACCCCGATCATGAAGGGTATTGTCCGCATGTACGTCTGCGGCCCCACGGTCTACGACTACACGCACCTGGGTCATGCGAGGACGTATGTAGCATTCGACGCTATTAAGAGGTACCTTGAGCTCCGCGGCTACACGGTTATACATGTACAGAACATAACAGACATCGACGACAAGATAATCCGTAGGGCGAGGGAGGAGGGGAGGGACTGGAGGGAGATAGTGGATGAGTACAGCAGAGACTACTTCGAGGCCATAGAGAGCCTCGGCATAAGGATAGATGTGAGCCCCCGCGTGACACACCACATAAAGGATATCATAGAGTTCATAGAGGTGTTGATAGAGAAGGGCTACGCCTACACCACTCCAAGCGGCAGCGTCTACTTCAGCGTCGACAAGTACCCGGACTATGGAAGGCTCAGCGGGAGGGTGAACAGGGAGGAGTGGAGGCAGGAGGAGGAGTTTATAAAGGAGAAGAGGAAGCCCTACGACTTCGCCCTATGGAAGGCATGGAAGCCTGGTGAGCCCTACTGGGAGGCCCCGTGGGGGAGGGGGAGGCCAGGCTGGCACATAGAGTGCAGCGTTATGGCGACCAAGTATCTCGGCAGCAGCTTCGACATACACGGCGGGGGCCAGGACCTGATATTCCCGCACCACGAGAACGAGAGGGCGCAGTCCGAGGCGGCCCTCGGAGTAACGCCATGGGTTAGGTACTGGATGCATACAGGCTACCTCACCATAGGCGGGGAGAAGATGAGTAAGAGTCTCGGCAACATCATCCCGCTAAGGGATGCTTTGAAGAGGTGGGGGCCGAAGCTGCTTAGGATGTGGCTGCTCAGCGCCCACTACAGGAGCCAGCTAGACTTCCGCGAGGACGTGCTCGAGCAGTACCGCTCGATGCTCCGCAGGCTTGAGGGGGCTGCTAGCCTCGCCCTGAGGATCTCCGCGGGCGTGCCCGAGCCCCGGCTGGGCGACGACGAGGAGGAGGTTGCCAGACGCATACTGCGCGCCTACCGTGAGTTCCACGAGGCTATGAGCAGCGACTTCAACACCCCGAGGGCACTCTCAGCAATCATGGGGCTCGTCAAACTAATAAACACCGACATAGCCGAGAAGGAGAACGTGACCCTAGCTAGGCTGGCGGTGAGGGTTCTACGCGACTTCAACAAGGTCTTCGGCGTGCTCGACGACGTGTTCGGCAGGAGGGCTGCAGCCAGCATCCAGGACGACCTCGTAGACCTCCTCGTCGAGGTGCGCTCCGAGCTGAGGAAGAGGAAGCTATACGACCTAGCCGACTACATAAGGGAGAGGCTGGCGGCTCTCGGCGTGCTGCTCTCCGACCAGCCCGGGGGTAAGACGATATGGCGCTACGCCTAGGGGTACTCCACGTACCCTCCGCTGCAGCTAGCAGAGGCCTCCACGGCTAACCTACCCTCCACCAACACCTCTAGGTCAATGCCCCCGCGGCGGGGGCGCTCCGAGTAGCCCTTCACGTACACGTACAAGTACCTCTGCCAGGAGCATGGGAGCTGAAGCACGCAGACGGGCTGCCAGCCCGGCACCGGGAAGTCGAGGCTCAGTATGATCGCGCCCGGCTTGAGCTCCTCCTCAAGCTTCTCCCTCAACGTGTAGTTCGCGCTAGTTAGGAGGTACATGTATAGTATCGTTACTCGCTTCAACACGTACTCGTAGAGATCCGACTGGACTACCTCCACTAGGTGGCTCACACCCTCCCTATCAGCGCGCCGCCTAGCCCTCTCTATGAGGCCCTCCTTCAGCTCGACGCAGATAGAGTATACACCATACTCCCTTGCCACGGCCACGGCTATCCTGCCGTCCCCGCAGCCGAGGTCGAGGAAGACGTCCCCCTGCTTGGGGCGCAGAACCCGTAGAACCGCCTCGACCACCTCGGCCTTCGACGGCACCCACGGCACTATAGGCCTGCCACTCAGCAAACCCTATACCCGCCTCCACACTAGGGGCTCCCGGGGCCTCCCGGAATTGGATGACGTCCTTGGGGCGGGGGTGTATAGTAAGCTCGCCACACTGGGCCTCATACTACTCTTCATAGGGGTCGGGCTAATCATACTAGGCCTCCTACTCCCCCTCCTAAGCGGGGGCGTGAAGGCGCGCGGCGAGGGCGGCGCGGTGATAATCATAGGGCCTATACCGATAGTGCTGGCCTCCA
>CAYZCH010000115.1:0-13889 GCA_964476405.1 uncultured Desulfurococcales archaeon | reverse complement strand
CGAAGACAGCCACCTTCTTGACCGAAGGCTCCTCAGGCAACCCTGGAGACCCTTACGGAACACCAACATGGAATACTTAAATAGTCTCTTCCCCCTCCTTGCCCCTGGAAGGTGTAGCCTGCATGAAGGCCCACGTAGTGCAACACTTCACCGGCGCGTATGCGTTAGACGAGAAAGGCAACGTTATAGAATACGACCACGGCCCCAAGTACCTCGACGACCTAGTGGAGGAAGCGTTGAAGGTCGAGAAGGGAGAGGTACCCTCGGCCTACATCAGGCTGCTGGACAAGCTCAAGGAGAAGGGAGTGACGGAACTAGTGGTCGAGACCCCCGAGGAGGCGAGGGAGGCGCATGCACACGGGTTGAAGGCCGAGGTCGCGCCCGCGAACAATGTGGCCAGGCTATTCAGGCTGAACGTCGTCAAGTACACGGTCGACACGGGTTTCTTCAAGGACGAGGAGGAGTACTACAAGTTCCTCCACGAGTTCCTCATAGAGGCGACGAGGCGTAAGCTGAGGAGGATAGCGCAGAAGAGGGATCTGCTCGCAGCTCAGGCTATAAGAGCTATAGACGACATAGACAAGACCACCAACCTCTTCTCGGCGAGGCTGAGGGAGTGGTATAGCCTACACTTCCCCGAGCTAGACGACCTAGTGAGGGAGCATGAGGACTACGTGAAGATAGTGGCGGAGCTCGGCCACCGCGACAACATAACGAAGGAGGCTCTAGTGAAGCTCGGCTTCAGCGAGGAGAAGGCCGAGAAGATAGCGGAGGCTGCAAGGAAGAGCATGGGCGCCGACTACCCCGACTTCGACATAAAGCCCATGCAGAGGCTCGCCCAGATAACACTCGAGCTGTTCAAGCTCAGGAGGGAGTTGACGGACTACATAGGCCAGGTCATGAAGGAGGTCGCGCCGAACATAACGGCGCTCGTAGGCCCACTGCTGGGCGCGCGCCTCATAAGCCTCGCCGGGAGCCTGGAGGAGCTCGCCTTCCTCCCGGCAAGCACCATCCAGGTGCTCGGCGCGGAGAAGGCGCTCTTCCGTGCACTGAGGACTGGCGGCAAGCCGCCGAAGCATGGAGTGATATTCCAGTTCCCCTACATACACCGCTCGCCGCGCTGGCAGCGCGGGAAGATAGCCAGGGCCCTGGCAGCCAAGCTCGCCATAGCGGCTAAGGTCGACTACTTCACCGGCAGGTTCATAGGCGATAAGCTGAAGGAGGCGCTGATGAAGCGTATAGAGGAGATAAAGAAGATATACGCGAAGCCGCCGAAGCGTAAGAAGGAGATAAAGCCCGTCAAGCCCGCGAGGCCGAAGAGGAGGAGGCGTGGGAGGAGGGGCAAGGGTAGGAGGAGGAAATAAACTGCCGCAGCGACACGTCGACCGGGGGTGGTGTAGGTGAGCGAGGTAGTCAAGGTATATGAGCATGAGAGGTACAAGAACGTCTACGTCGTCGAGCTCGAGGACGGCAGCGTGAGGCTGGCGACGAAGAACCTCTCACCCGGGTTCAGAGTATATGGCGAGAGGCTGTTCCACTGGAAGGGCGAGGAGTACAGGGAGTGGAACCCGTACCGCAGCAAGCTCGCCGCCGCCCTGCTGAAGGGGATAGACGAGCTCCCGATAAAGGAGGGCGACGCCGTGCTGTACCTGGGCGCGGCGACCGGAACCACCTCTAGCCACGTCTCAGACATAGTTGGGCCGCGGGGCAGGGTCTACGCCCTCGACGTCGCACCGAGGGTCATGAGGGAGCTGATAGTCGTGTGCGAGCATAGGCCGAACATGTACCCGCTGCTGAACGACGCGAGGAAGCCCTACCAGTACCGCCACATAGTCGAGGCTGTCGACGGCATATACGCCGACGTCGCGCAGCCCGAGCAGGCTGCGCTCGTAGCTGATAACGCGGACTACTTCCTCAAGGAGGGTGGCTGGCTCCTCCTCGCCATCAAGGCTAGGAGCATAGACGTCACCAAGGCCCCCAGCGAGGTCTTCAAGAGAGAGATAGACGTGTTGAGGAACAGGGGCTTCGAGATAGTGGATATGGTGCACCTCGAGCCCTTCGACAAGGATCATGCAATGGTGTATGCGAGGTACCACGGCAAGGGCTCGGCTGGAGGGCAGTGAGTTTTCACTCGTCCCTCCCCCGCCTGTCGCCTAGGAGTAGGTCGGCTACGTCCTCAGGCCTCCTGGCGACCTCCATTCCGAGTCCCTCGGCGTCTATACTGATCTCCCTCTTGGATGCTAGGAGGATAGCCTTTGCGTTCACCCCGCTTGCGAGCTTGCTTGCCTCCATGCATTTATCGTAGATGTCGCCGGGCTTCTCCCTGCTATGCTCAACCACTACGACTGCTTTCTCGTCCCTGGGTGTCTTGGAGGCTATGTCTACGGGCGTGTGCCTGGTATGCACCACCTCGGCCCCCCTCCTCTGCAGCATGGAGACCACGCTTGCCTCCAGCTTGTTGTCGACGCTCGGCCTCCTCGGCCTCCTCCCCTGCTTCAGCTTGCCGCTCTCACTTATCACCGGTATTGGTTTGAAGACCTCCTCGCCCAGTATGTCGAGTATGCGGAGTGCCACGGTCAGCGAGACATCCATCGTGCTCCTCTCGTACTCGTATATGCTCCTCCGTGTGACGCCCACGAGTGAGGCCAGGTCACCTAGGCTCATACCCCTCGACTCCCTCGCCTCCCTGAGCCTAGCCCCGTCTATCCTCATGTAGAAGTCCCCGTGCCTCCTGGCGACATACACCTCGTTCCTGAGCGCGGCCTCTAGGCCGCAGGGGGTCAGCGCGTATACTCCATAGCGTTCATAGGCTACTATGTCTTCGAGTTTCTCGCCATGCTCCCTCAACGCTACCAGCAGCGGGCTCGCCCCCAGGACTAGGCTCAGCCTCCTGAGCTCCCTGGCCTCCCTCGCGTTCAAGTCCTCTATGTCGGTCGATATCTTGATTAATATGCTCTCCCCGCTCCTGGTGGCTAGCACGTCTATGCTCCTCTTCTCATGCTGCCTCGGGTAGTTGACGAGGCTGACGCTGTAGCCGCTGCGCGCCAGCACCCTCCTAGTAGCCTCCAGCAGCTCCAGCGTCTGCCTCCACTCCACGTCCACGTACACCCACCTCCTCTCCTAGTTCAATCGTCACAAGGAATACGCTTTTAAACCTCCCTATGAGGCGGCGGACCTCCCGCTCGGTGAGGAGCCTCCTGCACCTCCAGAGCCTGCCCTCAAGCACTAGGCCGACCAGGTAGCATGCCCACTTGTCCCCGGCGACCCTGAACACCGGGACGTATCCCTCCCTCCGATACAGTATCATTACGGGCAGCTTCACAAGCCTGTAGAGGTACCAGGGGACTATCCTCGCCAGCTCCTTGACCTCCTCCCTGGAGAAACAGTGCACGCCCCCGCCGATCAGCTCTATGCACCTGCCCGCCCCGTTAAGGATACTGTAGAGCGTCCTGAGCTCGGCTGGCTGGAGCGAGACTAGCCTAGCCTTCTCCCGCTCAACCCTCGCCCTTATAGCCTCTGCAAGCCCCCCGCGCATGAGGCCACCACTCTAGGGCAGGGGAGGCACCTGGAGCAGGAGCAGCGCCAGGAGCGGGGCTATCGTAGAAGCGAAGAGCGTTATCCTGGCGGCCTTCGCGGGGTCCAGCCCCATCACCCTTGCGGTGAGGGCTGCCAGTATACATGGCCCGACAAGCATGACTAGCAGGGCTGCCAACGCCTCCATCGTCTGGACGGTCACGCCTCCACACCCCCTCTTCAAAGCACCGTGTAGCCAGCCTCCGCAAACAGTATTGCGGCTATCAGGTAGGCGACGGCGGTCGCTGTGAGAGCGCATACAGCGTAGAGGCCCGGGTACTCTGCCTTAAACATCCTGGCCAGGGCGTATGAGATCAGCGGCACCAGGCCGAGGGTTAGTGCCAGGGCGGCGTAGTTCACCAAAATACATGCACCCATCTATGGCTTCGGGGCGCCGCTCTAGTTAATTTAGCCTCACCCGGCCGACACCACGGCGGGGGTTAAGTAGGGATGAGGCTGCGCGATAGGAGGCTTGTCGACCAGCTGCTGCGCGAGGGTAGGCCGGGCGAGGAGTACGTGGTTGCTGGCTGGGTCGAGGCCGTCAGGAGGCATGGAGGCGTCGTATTCGTCGTCGTGCGTGACAAGTCGGGCAGGATGCAGCTCGTGGTCAAGAAGAACGTCGCCCCAGAGGCGTGGAAGCTCGCCAGGAAGCTGAGCCTGGAGAGCGTCGTCGCGGCGCGAGGAGTGCTACGTGAAAGCAAAGCAGCCCTAGGGGGGAGGGAGCTCCAGGTCAGGGAGATGGAGGTGTTGAGCGAGGCAGAGCCCCTACCAATAGACATTAGGAGCCCCGAGAAGACGACGCTTGCCAAGAGGCTCGACTACCGCTGGCTCGACCTGAGGAACCCGAGGAACAGGCTGATCTTCCTCATCGAGGCGGAGATGGTGCGTGCAGCCAGGGAGTGGTTCCGCAGGCACGGATTCGTAGAGATATTCACGTCGAAGCTAGTGGGCTCGGCTACTGAGGGGGGAGCCGAGGTGTTCCCGGTACTCTACTTCGACAAGCAGGCCTTCCTTGCCCAGAGCCCACAGCTCTACAAGCAGATGGGCGTCATAGCGGGCTTCGAGAGGGTGTTCGAGATAGCCCCGGCCTTCAGGGCGGAGCCGCACCATACCACACGCCACCTCACCGAGTACACTAGCATAGATTTTGAAATGGGGTTCATAGATAGCTACATGGACGTCCTGGAGACGGCTGTCCAGGTGATACTTGAGATGGTGAGGGCGGCGTTGGAGAAGTACAGGGATGAGATAAGGGAGTACTTCCCCGATGCAGTCCTCGAGACGCCAAGGTACAGGGTGGTGACTATGGAGGAGGCGCGCGACCTGCTAGCAGCCCACGGCAAGGAGCTCCCGCCCGGCGCCGACCTCGACTCGGAGGCCGAGAGGCTACTTGGGAGGATTATGAGGGAGAAGGGCTACGACATCGTAGCGGTCACGAGGTACCCGTGGGCTGCACGCCCCTTCTACACGATGCCCTGCACGTGCACCGAGGGGGAGGCGGGGCTCCCGGAGTGCTGCAGGGGCCTCAGGCCCGAGACCCCGACGTGCAGCTTCGATATACTCTTCCGCGGCCTAGAGGTCGCCACGGGCGGGCAGAGGCAGCACAACCCCGACTGCCTAGTCGAGCAGTTGAAGTCTAAGGGCCTCCACCCCGCCAGCTTCAAGTGGTACATAGACATGTTCAGGCACGGGGCCCCGCCGCACGGCGGAGCCGGCATAGGGCTTGAGAGGGTAACCATGCAGCTCCTAGGACTCAAAAACATAAGGGAGGCGAGGCTCACGCCACGCGACCCCGAGAGGTTGACGCCCTAGGGGCCGAAGAGTATGAACCAGAGCTCCGGGTCGTAGAGCGCCAACGCGAGGCATGCTACGAGGAGAGCTATGGTCGATGCAGCCACAGACTTGACTGGATCAACCCTAAACGATCTGGAGAGGCTAGCGGCTAGGAGCACGGGGAGCGCCGTCACACACCACAGCCTCAACGCGGAGGAGACCATGTGGACGAGGAAGCCGAGCCCAGGGTACACCGCCCACACCCCGCTAGTAGTAGATCACGACAAGGCCCGGCTCCAGCAGCCTGAGTATGAACGCCGCCGACAACCCGACGAGGGTCGAGACGGTCACCGTGAAGAGCAGCCCCTTTACATCCTCGCCGAGGAGGGCCCCGACAGCCGCGGATACAAGCACAGTGACTAGGAGGTAGTACGCCGCCGCCTCGCCGTAGAGCTCGAGGAGCCAGATGCCCGGCAGGTATAGGGGCATACCCGGCCGCCGCCCAGCACGCCCTACGCCCCCTGCTAGGGTATTAAGGAGTAGTCCTGCCAGGCCATTCTTGGGCGCGGCCATTGATAGGCGTGGCCGAGCTACCGCTCCACGGCGGCAGGGTGCCGGCGTGGATGCTCAAGTACATGGTGAGGCTCGCCGACGCGATAGTAGCAGTCATAGTCGACGAGTACGGGCCGGCGGAGCTCGTCAGGAGGCTTGCCAACCCCTACTGGTTCCAGGCGTTCAACAACGCGATAGGGATGGACTGGGACAGCAGCGGCTCGACGACCGTCACGACAGCCGTGCTGAAGACGGTTTCGCTTAGGCACGACTACGGGTTCATGGTTGCTGGCGGGAAGGGTAAGGCGGCTAGGAGGGCGGTGGAGGAGCTCGAGTCGAGGGGGGTCGAGCTGGCGGGTGAGAGGGCCCGTGAGGCGGCCCTCGCGTCGAGGCTGGCGGCTAAGGCGGACTCCGCCCTCCTACAGGACGGCTACACGCTCTACCACCACGCCGTCTTCCTCGCCGAGGACGGGACATGGTGCATAGTGCAGCAGGGGATGAACGTGGAGGCCAGGATGGCCAGGAGGTACCACTGGCTCTCCCCGCTCAGGAGGGGCTCCGAGACCCTGGAGCCGCACTCGGGCATAGCGGCCGCCAGGAGGGAGAAGGCGGTGCTAGACCTCACGAGCAGGAGGAGCATCGAGGCCCGCAGCGCCATACTCGACATAGCCAGGCAGAGCCCCGCGAAGACCCTGAGGGAGGTCATGGAGGCGTACCGCGTCCTGAGGGGCCTCAAGCCGCTTACCGCCTGGCTCGGCGGCGGAGGCTCCTGGGATGAGGGTGTGAGGCGCGCAGCACTCCTCTTCTACAAGCCGCAGGCTAGGCCCCCAAGGGGGATTGAGAAGGCCCTCACCCGCATCTACGAGGCACAGCCCCGCAGCATTGAGGAGCTCCTGCTCGTCGGGGGTATCGGCCCGGCGGTTATCCGGAGCCTTGCCCTCGTATCAGAGCTCATCTACGGCTCGCCCGCCAGCCACGACGACCCGGCGGACACGGTCATAGACCCCTTCCGCTACGCCTACATAGTCGGCGGGAAGGACGGGGTTCCATTCCCGTTCAACCCTGGCCTCGCCAGGGAGGTCGTTGAGTTCCTCGAGGGTGTTGTGGCTGAGGCGAGGATAGGCGTTAAGGAGAAGAGGAGGGTTCTTAGGAGGCTCCGCCTCCTCCTAGAGCCTCCGCGACGACATCCTTAACGTAGTCCCGCACCCTAGCCCCCATAGGCTCCCCTAGAACCCTCCTGGTGAGCCTGCAGAAGCTGCACTCCCCACGCGATGATAGGGCGCCGCAGAACCTGCACGGCTTCACGGGGTAGCTGGGCTCAGGGTACTGGCGGGCTGAGGACGCGAGCCTCCTCATCATGGAGAGTATCGTCCCCGGCTTCTCCCCGTCTATGAGCCTCACAGCCCTCCTTATCGCCTCGTCAAGCGTTGAATGCGGCTTGAAGCTGCACTCCTCAGCCGTGTACGGCACCCCGCGGAGCCTCACGTATAGCTCAGCCTCCCTCTCAGGGGTCTCGTATAGTGGTCTGGCCCTCCCAGCGGCTAGGCCGTCCACGGGCTCGGTGCACGGCACGAGCTTCCTTATGGCGGCTAGATCCTGCATTATGAAGTTCTTGAAGGCGTATGTAGCCATATCATCCATGTTGTGGCCCGTGAAGACTATGGACTCCCCCGCGGCCAGGCACGCGGCGTTGATAAAGTATCTCTTCACGAGCCCGCATACACTGCAGACGGGCCTCCTAGCCCTCCTGGCGAGCTCGTGCACCGCCATGCCCACGGCATCCCTCAGGCTGAGCACGGCGGCCGGGGCGCCGAGGAATCCCCCCAGCTCCTCCACGGCCCTCCTGGAGGCATCCGAGAACCCGGGCACCCCGACGTCTACGTGGACGAGCAGTAGCCTAAGCCCCCTCCTGCCGGCGAGCCAGGAGAGGACGTCTGCGGCCGCGGCGCTGTCCTTCCCCCCAGAGGCGGCTAGGACGACGACCGACGAAACCCTGTCCAGCAACCTGTACCTGTCGACGACGAGGCCGACCCTACCCCTGAAATAGGATGTGAAGTGCCCGGCGCAGAGGTGCTGCCTCGTCAGGGGGGAGTAGTAGACGGCCTCCCCTCCACATATACTACACTTCGCGGCGTGCGGCAAAGGGCTCCTTACCCTGCCGCTGCCTGCTTCCTCTGGACGAGGACGGCGTTGATGACGCCGTCCTGGCCCGGCCTGGAGGTCACCCTAGCTATGCCGAGCTCCGTCTCTATGAGGGCCCCCTTCACTATTATGTTGCTCCTTGTGTAGTGCGGGTTTGCGGGCACATCGACTACGCCGAGTATCCTTGTCTTGACGCACTTCTTGCTGAATGGGTCGACGACGTTGGCGTAGAGTGCCTCCCTGAGCCTGACCTTGTAGTTACCTCCCCTCACCCTGACGAGCTCCCTCCTCTCCCTAGACCCGAGCCTGGTCATGGTCGGGTAGCGGCCCATCCAGTACTTCCTCTTGACCTTCCTGTGCCTCCTCTTCCTACCGCCAGTCGGTTTCTTCAAGTCGTTGCCCTGGTAAATGCCCATCCTGCGGCTCCCTCCACGTGGCGGCCCTGCACCCCGTTATTAAAGCTAGCCTTGCAGCGCCCCGTTCCTCAGCGCGTCGAGGAACCTGAGCCTCTTCGGTATGGGCGGGTGGGTTGAGAACAGCTCAATCAACGGGTTTGTAGGCTCCCTCTTCAACTCCTCGACTATAGTGTCTATGTCGGGCTCGTAGAAGTAGCTCACTATCAGTAGCATTGATGTGGCTGACTCCCTCCTAAGCCTCCTCACGAGCTCGGGGCTGCTCTTGTACACTATGTGGAGCCTGGCCAGCGCCCTCTGGAGCAGCCTCGGCTCACCGGTCACTATGGCTGAGTGGGCGTCGGCGTAGTACTCCCTGAGCCTACTGAAATGCCTCACGAGGAAGTGGAGGATTATCGACGCCACGAGTATTATGAAGCCGACCAGCACGAGTAGCGCTCCGCCCCCCTCATCCCTGTCCCTCCCCCCAGCCATGCCGCTGAAGAAGCCTATGTCGACGAGAACCCTCCCGACGAAGTAGGCTATGCTTGGCAGGAGGCTGAGCGCCAGTATCACCTGCACGTCCCTGTGGCGGAGGTGGCCAAGCTCATGGCCTATGACGGCCACTATCTCCTCCCTCGGCATTATCCTTAGGAGGCCGCGTGTGACCGCGACATAGTAGCCGGTCAAGGGGTTTCCGTAGGCGAACGCGTTCGGCGCGTCGGTCTCAGCGACCACGAGCCTCGGTGGCTTGCGGAGCCCGCTCTCCGCGGCGAGCCTCCTGAGCTCAGCCCTCAGCCAGTTGAGCTCCGGCCCCGCGGGCCTAACCCTGTACATCATGTTTATTATGTATGGCGAGACGAGCCACTGGACGATACCTATGGCTGCTGCGAGGGCCGCGAGGTACATGAGGCTCACGTTGAACCCAAGCAGGTCGACGACGAGCCAGAAGAGCAGCGCCGAGACACCGACGACGGCGAGCGCCGTGGCGGCCATGCCGACGCGTAGCGCGCCGAGGCTCCTAGGGTTCCCCGCCAGGAGCCTTGGGGCCGCTGCGGCGGCGGCGACGGCCACGACGAGGCTCGCCAGGCTGGCGGCTAGCCAGCCTACACCGAACCACCAGGGGCCTAGTATGAAGTACACCCTGCAGCACCCTACGCGTGTGCCCCCTCCGCACCCCCTATTTCCCCTCCGCCTCCAGCTCGTCGATGAGCTCCAGTAGCTCCCCGACCACGAGCTGCGAGCCCTCATACAGCCCCCTGTTCATGAATGGTAGTAGTGCCATCAGTAGGGCGTCCTCGCCGAACTCTAGCCTCGTCTTAAGCCCCATGGTCAGGTAGCCGATGACCCCGAGCCCGCTCCTAATACCCACTCTGCGCAGCACCTCCTCCGCCACGGCGCCGAGCTCCTCGCCTTCCAGCAGCCTCCCCGCCCAGGAGGGCGGCACCTGGAACCAGGGGCTCAGCCCGACGCCAACCCTCCCACCCCTATCCACGACAATGCATGCCTGTAGATCCATGACCAGCCTCCCCGCGACCCTGACCACCCCGGCCTCCATGCCTACTCCATAGTCGGCCCCCGTCCTGTCCCTCGCGGCCACAGCCCTGTTGAGAGCCCCTCTAAGCGTCTCTCCGAGGCCTACGGGCTGCCCGGCAACCCCACTGTCGACGTCCACGGGCTCCACGGCCGGGTCGCATAGGAGCCTGAACAGCCTAGCCACTGCGCCTACCTTGACGGGGTTTGTGCTGCCCACCGCCACCCTGCAGGCGTCCATGCGTCGCCCTCCCGGGCTCGCCGGGGGTGTGCCGGGCAAAACCGATTATGCCCCCTCACGGGGCCGTAGCCGGGCCCCGGTGACGGCCTCCTGGCCGCGAACATATACCGTGTAACGGGCAGCCTTCTCGGCTCAAGCCTCCTCTGCCCAGGCGATGTTGGGGGCCTCAGGGGGCTAGGCGTGGTGCATGTGGTGGTGCTCGCCGAGGAGTATGAGCTGCTCGATTGCTGGCCCTCGGCGAGGGACTATTTCGAGGAGTTGTCCGAAGCGGGGCTCGGCTACACGTGGTTCCCCATCCCCGACTACGAGGCGCCCGACCCGGATGAGGCGCTCAACCTCTTCAGGGAGCTCAGTAGGATCGAGAGGCTCGGAGGCATACTGTTCCACTGCTACGGGGGTAGGGGCCGGACGCCTACGATGATAGCAGCCTACCTGGTCACGGTGCATGGCCTCAGCCTTGAGGAGGCGTTGTCGCTTATAGGGAGGGCTGTTGCCCCCGACCTCTCGGACGAGCAGCTCCTCTTCCTGGAGATGATGGAGAGGTTCTACCGGGGAAAGCTACGAGGGGATAAATACTGAGGGGCTCCGGGGCCTAGACGAGACGGGTGGTTGCATGGAGTACACGCTGCCAAGGGCACTAGTCACCACAGTGGTTGGCAGCTACCCCAAGATGCCGGAGGCGCTCGAGGCGATTAGGAGGAGGAAGCGGGGCGAGATAAGCGAGGAGCAGCTGCACGAGCTCGTGAAGCCCGCCATAAGGAGGGTCGTGGAGGACTACCTCTCAGCGGGGGTGGACATAATCAGCGACGGCGAGCAGAGCAGGGAGGACATGGTGGTCTACTTCGCGGAGAGGCTCGGCGGGTACGAGCCCGGCGACTGGGTCAGGATATTCGACAATGTCTACTTCCGCAAGCCGGTGGCGGTTTCAAGGCTCAGCTACAGGGGCCCGATGGCGGTCATGGACTGGGAGTACACCGTTAGCATAAGCAGGGGCCACCCCGTCAAGGCGATAATAACGGGCCCGTACACGATGGTTGACTGGAGCTTCGACCTGGCCTACGGAGACAGGAGGGAGTTCATACTTGACATGGCGAGGGTTCTGAGGAGGGAGCTCGAAGAGTTCGTCAAGAGGGGGGCGAGGTACGTGCAGGTCGACGAGCCCGCGTTCTCCACCAGGCCATACCCGGAGGAGGCCGAGCTGCTGAAGGAGGCACTAACAATACTGTTTAAGGGGCTTGAAGCAAAGAAGATAGTCCACATATGCTTCGGAAGGATAGAGCTCGTCCTAGAACACCTCCTAGACATGCCTGTAGACCAGTTCGACTTCGAGTTCAAGAACAGCGGCTTCAAGCTCCTACCATACCTGAAGGAGTACGGCTACGACAAGGAGCTAGGCTACGGGGTTATAGACGTCCACTCCCTCAGGGTTGAGTCGGTCGAGGAGATAAAGAAGGATATAGAGAGGCTCATAAAGCTGGACATCATACCGCCCGAGAAGATATACGTAGACCCAGACTGCGGGCTCAAGAGGCTCCCGAGGGAGATCGCGAAGAGGAAGCTCGAAAACATGGTTAAAGCAGCTAGGCTCGTAAGGAGGGAGCTAGGCTACGAGGATTAGCCATGAAGCGCGGCTACCCCACCAGGGTCGTCAGGGAGGGCCTCGCGGAGATAATCATACCCGACCCGGATGCATACAGGAGGGGCGACGGGGTCTACGAGCCCGCATGGGCCCCAGTCTTCTACAATCCACGCATGGCGTTCAACAGGGACGTGGCTGTGCTCGTAGCACGCTACGTGTCCAGGAGGACTGGCAGGCTCAGGGTAGTAGAGCCGTTGACGGGTACGGGTGTGAGGGCTATACGATACGCCCTGGAGGCGGGTGCGGAGGCGTATGCGGCCGACATAGACCCTGAGGCCGCGAGGCTGGCGAGGGAGAACGCTGAGAGGAACGGGGTAGCCGACAGAGTCCACGTGGAGTGCTGCGAGGCGAGGCTGTTCATGGAGAAACTCTCCTCCATGATATCACCCGAGCTGATAGACATAGACCCCTTCGGCAGCCCAGCACCCTTCCTCGACGCAGCCCTACACCTGTCACACGGGAGGGGCGTGATCGCGGCGACGGCAACCGACCTGGCACCCCTCACGGGCAGCAGGCCGCGCCCCCTCCGCCGGAGATACATGGTTGAGGCGGCGCCGTCGCACTGGGGCAAGGAGATGGCGGTTCGCGTGCTGGCCGGCTTCATCGCGAGGAGGGCGGCGGCCTACGACTACGCGGCGAGACCCCTCCTGGCATACTACGCAGACCACTACGTCAGGGTATACATGGAGCTGAGCAGGGGGGCTAGGAGGGCCGACAAGGTGCTCCAGGAGTGCATAGCATACGCGGCCACGTGCCCGAAATGCGGGTATACGGAGTACACGTCCAAACCCTGCCACGGCGCTAGGTGCCCCTACTGCGGGGCCCAGCTAGGCCTCACTGGCCCCCTCTACTCCTGCAGCCTGGCGGACGTCGAGGCCCTCAGGGATATGCTCAGAGACGCTGAGGAGGCTACATGGCTGGCTGAGGGTGGTAGGGTGGTCTCACTGTTCAGGACGCTGATCGAGGAGTACCGCGTAGGCGTTAAACCCTATTATAGGCTTGACAGGATATGTAGCTTCCTGCACGTCAACATGCCGAAGCTAACTATACTGATAGATGAGCTCCGTTCACTAGGCTACCACGCCTCCCGCACACACTTCGACCCCAGGGGCTTCCGTACGGATGCACCCCACAGCGTCGTCTTATCACTGATACCCGCCGTAGCCCCTCGTCCTACAGCTTAGACCTCCTCCTAAGCTCGTTCAGCCACTTGCTGAGCACCGGGCACACCGAGGGGCTGAAGTAGCCGCCCTCATGGCACCTCTCTAGGTGCGGGCAGGTGAAGCACGGCACCTCGAGCGCCATGTTGAGGCTAACCACTATCTCGGGGGCGGCGGCAGCCCCCCTCTGCATGGGCTTGGCCAGCATGAGCCTGTAAGTCCTATGCCCGTTGTGGACTACGGGTTCGCGGACTATGAAGCCCTTCTTCAACAGCCTCAACGCTAGCCTCGACCCCTCCCTGCTATCTATGCCGAGCAGCTTCCATAGCTCGTGCTGGTAGATGCCCTCGTCACCCCTATCCCTTATGATCTCGAGTGCCCTCGCCTCCAGCTCGGAGAGCCTCGACCCACTACCGCTGCTCCTCAGGGTGTTGAAGGGTAGGCTCATGGCTCTTCTCCCTCATCTCGGATACTGTGTTTGGTTACGGGACTCCATTACCATCCTTATATAGTGGGCATATGCAGCTATAACCCTGTCTCTCAACGATATATAGTGATACAAATATATTTCGTTGAAGGAACCAAACCACCCTCTGACACGGTGCCAGGCGTAAAACAGGGTGTACACGCTCAGTGCGGTAGTCTAAAGCCTCACCTCTATATAGAATCTGTCCACTATGTCCCTATACCTGTTCCTTATAGTGGCGTCGGTCATCCCTATCGCCCTAGCGACTTGCGTCTGGTTCCTCTTCTCGTCGAGGAGGATCGATGATATGTATATCGCTGAGCCCGCGACAGCCTCCGGCGGCTTACCCTGCTCGAGCCCCGCCTCATGCAGGTATCTGAGCAGCCTGTACGAGAGCCTCTCGACCTTCGGTGGTAGG
>CAYZCH010000114.1:0-10517 GCA_964476405.1 uncultured Desulfurococcales archaeon | reverse complement strand
TCGACATACCATTGGAGGACATATACTCGGGCGCGATAAACATAAACCAGTACTCCGCGAAGCTCCAGATAATCCCCTCGACACGCTACGATATATGGGGAACGGAGGATCCGAGGGCGTACAAGATAGAGGACTACACATGCATGACATACGTCGGCCGCACAGTCTACTACTTCAACCCCGTTCACCGCAAGGAGAGGACGCTGCCGATAACGGCTGTGAGGGTGAGGAATGGTAGGTGGAAGGCGGAGTGGAGGAAGTTCTACGTCCATGTACTCCCGCAGCCCCTCCGCAGCCACGTGATAAGCGATAAGGACGCCTTCCTGTACGACGACGGCGGAAACGTCTACCTCTTCCACCGCCCACACCTCGACGACGAGCACTTCTACATCCTAGTGAGCAGGGTCGACAGGAACGTGCTGCTCGAGAAGCTGCGTGAGGCATCCCACATACCAACAGAGGTCGTCGCAAAGAACCCGGTCTGGATAACGACGCACGCCCCCTTCGAGGAGAAGCTCGGCTGGGCGGCACCACCCATAGAGATAAGTAAGGGGGAGGCGCTGGTCCTAGTGCACGCGCTCGAAAACGAGATAATGTCCTACCGTGTGTTCGCCATGCTCCTCGAGCTCGGCAAGGAGATAACAGTGAAGGCTGTCACCCCCTACTACATAATGGCTCCTAAGGCCTCATACGAGCTCTACGGCGACAGACCATACGTCGTGTTCCCCTGTGGATGCGCAATGCTGGACAACAAGCTGATAATAACCTACGGCGCCGCAGACCTCATGACGGGTATAGCCGAGATAGAGCTGAGCGAGCTACTAAGCATACTCGACAAGGGACGCATATTCTGAACTAGACGCGTCTAAGCGGTTTTGGTTGGCGCCGGGGGCGGGATTTGAACCCGCGTGGCCTTTTCGGCCACCGGCTCTCAAGGCCGGCCCCTTGGACCGCTCGGGCACCCCGGCGCCTATGCACCCACGTCTCGGGGCCAGGACGCCATTGTGAGTCTCGGGCGGGACTCTCCCTTTATCCCTTATCTCCGTGGTTTAGCCGCTCAGCGCCAGGCGGGCTGGTGGTGTGGTGGGTGTATCCCTATGAGTACTGGCGCTGCGAGCAGTAGCGCGACCAGTACTAGTGCGGCTATGAAGACTACTGTGAGGAGTAGTGGGTCTTCAACGTGTATCCTCAGCGTGTAGCCGTCCCCCCGCCCCGCCTCAAACCTGACAGCCCCCACGGCTATACCGATGAGCAGTGCTATGCCTAGCGCGGCTAGGATGGGCCAGGCTAGGGCGAGGAGGCTGACTAGGACTATGCCGAGCAGCACTGGTATGAGGATCAGGAGTATCAGGAAAGCTATGAGGAGTAGTATGGGTGCCTCGAAAGCCATTAGATCCCCGCCGATCCGGGCTTGAGGCTACTTCAGCTTTATCTCTATATAGACGTCCTCCGGCACCCTAACCCTCATGATCTGCCTCATGACCCTCTCGTCGGCGTCGACTATTATCAGCCTCTTGTGTATCCTCAGCTCCCACTTATCCCACTTCTTAGACCCCTCGCCGTGGGGCAGCCTCAGCGTCGGCACAACGAGCCTCTTCGTCGGTAGTGGTATGGGGCCGCTCATCCTGACACCCGTCTTCTTTATAATCGTCTTTATCTGGTCGACGACGTAGTTCAGGCTGCTGATGTTGGTGCTCCACAGCCTTATCTCGGCCTTATGCACCATAAGGATCCACCCTTCAGCCAGCCAGGTTAGGGGTGGAGAAGTGCGCCCCTCTATTAAAAACGGCCCGGCTCAGCCGCCGGGGTTACTTCTTCTTGATCTCGACCTTGGCTGGCTTCACGTCGGTGACTATACCGATTCCTATGGTCTTGCCCATATCCCTCATGGCGAACCTTCCTAGCTGTGGGAACTCGCTGTACTTCTCGATCACCATCGGCTTTATAGGCTTGAACTTCACGATGGCAGCGTCGCCCATCTTTATGAACTGCGGGTTCTTCTCAACGATCTTGCCTGTCCTCGGATCCAGCTTGGCCACTATCTCGGTTATCCTCGCCGATATGCTGGCCGTGTGTGCGTGTATCACAGGCGTGTAGCCCACGGTGATCGCTGACGGGTGCCATATGATGAACACCCTGGCGGTGAACTCCTCGGCGACCGTCGGCGGGTTGTCAAGGTGGCCGGCCACATCGCCGCGCCTGATATCCTTCTTAGAGACGCCCCTCACGTTGAACCCTATGTTGTCGCCGGGCTCGGCCTTCTCCAGGGGCTGGTGGTGCATCTCTATGCTCCTAACCTCGCCCACCACGCCCGGCGGCATGAAGACGACCTTGTCGCCGACCCTCAGCACGCCCGTCTCGACGCGGCCGACGGGCACCGTGCCGACGCCGGTGATGGTGTATACGTGCTGGATCGGTATCCTGAGAGGCTTGTCTATGGGCTTTGGTGGCGGCTTGATGTAGGTGTCTAGGGCCTCAACCAGCGTGGGGCCCTTGTACCAGGGCATGTTGGGGCTGCGCTCTATCAGGTTCTCGCCAGTCCACGCGGAGACCGGTATGAAGGGTATCTTTGTCGGGTCGTAGCCGAGCCCCTTCATGAACTTGCCGAGTATGGTGACTATCTGCTTGTACCTCTTCTCGCTGTAGGGGGGCTCGGTGGCGTCCATCTTGTTGACCGCCACTATTATCTGGTTAATGCCCATCGTCTTGGCGAGTATTAGGTGCTCCCTGGTCTGGCCCTCAGGGCTCATACCGGCCTCGAACTCGCCCTTCCTCGCGGAGACAACCAGTATGGCTGCGTCGGCCTGGCTCGCACCAGTTATCATGTTCTTTACGAAGTCCCTGTGGCCCGGAGCGTCTATGATGGTGAAGTAGTATTTCTTCGTCTCGAACTTCACGAAGCTCAAGTCTATGGTTACTCCGCGCTCCCTCTCCTCCTTGAGCTTGTCGAGCACCCACGCGTACTTGAACGACTCCTTACCCCTCTTCTTCGCCTCCTCCTCGAGCATCTTTATGGTCTTCTCGTCGATGAAGCCTAGACGGTACAGTAGGTGTCCTACCAGGGTGCTCTTACCGTGGTCTACGTGGCCGATCACTACCAGGTTTATGTGTGGCTTCTGCTGTGAGCTCACCTTGCCTCACCCCTTAGCCTCTATGCCATGCAGGTAGTGGCTGAAATTGCTAGGTTAATAAATGTTCTCGGTTGAGGCTGCTACCTGCTGCTCAGCGCTATCCTTTCGATCTCCTCCTTCCTCTTTATAGCGTAGCTCTTGGGGTCGTTGTTGGCCGCGGCTATTATCTCGTCGGCCAGGCACTCCTCGATAGGCTTCGGGTTGTTGAAGGCGCAGCGCCTGGCGCCCTCGGCTATGTGTTTGAGCGCCACGTCTATCCTGTGCTGGGGGGACACGTCGACGGCGACGAAGTATGTTATGCCGCCGTACATGATTCTCGTCACGTCCTCCCTCGGGGCGGCGTTCTCGACCGCCCTGACGAACACCTGCAGGGGGTTCTGCCCAGTCCTTATGTGGATTAGCTCGAATGCGTGCTTCACGATATTGTAGGTCAAGTGCTTCTTGCCGGCGTTCCTCCCAGGCCTCATCATCTTGTTGATTAGCCTCTCTACGACGGGGACCTCCGCCTTACCGAAGCGGCGGTGCTCGTGGCGGCCGCCGGTATGGGGTACCCAGACGGGGCGGAGGCACAGGTACCTCTTCAGCCCTGGATCCCTGACCACTATCCCCGTGAAGCTCCACTTCCCGAACAGTTTAGGCTCCTCGGGCTTCAGCTCTGCCTCGGCAGCCACTCATGCCACCCGGGTAGGGGCTAGGCCGGAGACCAGGCCTAATAAGGGGTCATCTCGCTCAGGGTGCCAAGCTAGATAAGTCGGTAATTGTGGCTTAGGTTTTCCGGGGCTTGAGGGGGAATGCCGCCACCCTACAGTCGGAGTGTGTTGTTGAAGGCTGTCAGCGTAGACGCCCTAATACTACCCAACCCTCCCCATGTACCCGTCATAGTCCTTAACCTGGAGGACGGGAGGGACTTCACGCTATACTACGTGCCCTACGAGATAGTGTTCGCGATAAACAAGATGCAGTCCGACAACTACGACTCCCAGCCGCGGCTGCCCGGTGGCCGTGAGAGTATCTTCGAGGTGCTCCTCGACCTGAGCCATGGACTCGACAAGCTGAGGGAGGCCCTCGTCAGGGTTGTGATAGACGAGTTCAACTACGACACAGCCCTCTACACGGCGACCGCGGAGTTCGACCTTGGAGGCATAGTTATGAAGAGGAAGATGATACCCAGCCACGCCATATACCTAGCACTCCTGCTCGGCAAGCCGATCTACGTGCTGAGTAAACTGGTTGACGAGCAGGAGGAGTGGGAGGAGAGTGAGGGCGGCGGCGAGGGTGGTGGTGGCGAGGTTAAACCCTAGAGCTACCTCTGAGGCTTCTGCTTCCTGCCCTCCAGTATAGCTTTCAGCGACACGCCGTTCACGGTCACGACCTTATACCTCACTCCAGGTATGTCTCCCATTGAGCGGCCCCTGGGCCCCCCAATACCCTCTATCAACACCTCGTCGTGCTCGTCCACCACGAGCAGCCCACCGTCCCCCGGCACGAAGGCCGTTACAACCCTCCCGTTCTTGATGAGCTGAACCCTCACGCACTTGCGCACAGCGGAGTTCGGCTGCCTGGCCTCGACACCAACCTTCTCCAGCACTATCCCCCTCGCCATCGGGGCGCCCTCTAGTGGGTCGTACTTCCTCTTGAGCCCCAGCATCCTTATCTTGAACTCCCTCTGACTCCACCTGAACTTCAGCCTCTTCCTCTTCAGCTTCCTAGCGGCGTAGAGGCCGTTGGGGGATTTCTTCCCGGTCAATGCAGGCTACCCCTCTCTCAGGCCTTCATCCGATGCAGGGTTTATCTACCTTATCCTCACGTCGTCGATGTCGAAGTATCTTTTGAGGAGTAGGCGTGCGACAGCCACCTTCCGTCCTCCCCTGCCTATAGCCTTCCCCTTATCGCTCGGCTCCACCATGACGTATAGTACGCGCTGCCCGTTCCTCCTCACGAGCCTTATCCCTATGACCCTCGCCGGCGCGAATATGTTCTTGACGAAGTCGTCGAGCTTGTCCGCGTACTCAACCACCTCTATCTCCTTGCTGAACAACTGCCTCAGCCTGTTTATGTTGGAGCCCCTCCTACCTATCACTTTCCCAGCGTCGCCCGGCCTGACCACGAACACTATCCTGTTGTTCTCCTTGTCTATTATGCAGTCGCGGGCGACGGCACCGGTGAGGTCCTGCAGGAGCGACATGTACCTCATCTCTTCGACGGTCAGTTTTATCTCGGGCATGGCTCGACCCCTCACCTTCACCCTTCAGCCTGCTCCTCCTTGACCAGGTCTATTATCCTGGAGCTGCCTGGGTCTATCACGGCCAGGCTCATGACGGGGAAGGGTTTACCGCAGACCCCTCCAAGGTCAACGCTTGTGCCGGGGTATATGTATATAGGTGTACCGCTCAGCTTGGCGTAGTACTTCATGTCGTTCTTGACCTCAGGCGGCGCGTTGGCCGCCACCACTACTAGTTTCGCCCTCCCCGTCTTCAGTAGCTTCATCGTCTTTCTAGTCCCGAGGACTACCTTCCCGGTCTTGATGGCTGTTATGAGCTCCTTCTCCACCGCGAGGCCCGGCTTAACCTTCGACGACATAGCCTGCACCCTCAGGGAGCCTCATATTACTGCCCGTCCCCAGTCTCCCTGGCCTCAGCCCTCTTTAAGGCAACCTGCTGCGGATTCATGTATAGCTCAACCATCCCCGTCCCGAGGTTGATTATCCCGCCTACTATGACGCTCTCGGTGACGCCGAGTAGTTCGTCCACCTCTCCCTGGGCCGCCGCGTCGAGCAGGTTCTGGACCGTCATCTCGAATGCGGCCCTTGCGAGCACGCTGGGCTTCTCCCCGCTCACCCCGTGCCTCCCTATCTGCCTCACCCTCCCCGTGTGCGTCATCATGTCTGCTACGAGTATTAGGTGTCGTATATCGACGTCGAGTCCCTGCTCATCCAGCACGTTCTTCATCTCTCTTATCAGTGCCGCCCTCGCAGCCTCTATCCCTAGAACCTCCTCTATCTCGTGTATGTTGTTTGTTATCGTCCTCTTCGGGTCGACGCCCGGTACGGCTAGTACGTCCTTGAGGTTGCTGCCCTCGGTCACGAGGACGTATTCCGTGCGGCCGTCGGGCCCTGTCAGCGCCTGTATGATAACCCTCTTGATCTTCCTTATCCCCTTTATCTTCGCGTTGAGTATCTTGTCCCTCTTCTTGTTCATGTCGACGAGGCTTATCGCCCCCGTCATGGGTAGCCAGACTATCAGCGTGTAGGGGTCGTCGGGGCTCTGCTCGACCTTCCCTAGCTTGAGCCTCTCCAGTATCTTCTTCACCTGGTCTACCGTGACCCCCTTATCCTCGAGCATCACGGGGTCTAGGTGGACGACTATACGGAAGTTTATCAGCTCTAGGTCCACCTCCCTGGCTACGTTGGCTATCCTGGTGTACTCTATGCGGCGCGCCACCTCCCTTGCCTTCTCCTCGTCGTAGCGGTGCTCCTCGTCGAGGTAGACGTACATTATCGGCGTCGAGGGCTCCCTCTTAGCGTCGACGAGCTCTATGAATCTTGGGAGGCCGAGGGTCACGTTGAACTCTCTGACGCCGGCGTAGTGGAATGTTCGTAGGGTCATCTGCGTGCCGGGCTCGCCTATCGACTGGGCCGCCACCGTCCCTACGGGCTCAGCCGGCTCAACTAGGCTGTTCTCGTAGTCGTCGATAACGTACCTTATGATGCGTCTTGCCTCCTCAACGGTTAGGCCGTGGCGCTCGGCGGTCTGGCGTAGCTTCTCTATGAGCTCATCGTATATCCTCTTAGGGAGTACCTCCCTCGCCTCGTCGAGGAGGGGTTTGACCTCCCCCTCCAGCCTACCCCAGTCCCTTATCAGTGTCAGACCCTCCATCCTATCACCCTCTCTATCTCACGGTCTATGTTGACTGCTTTGCCGTGTGCGCTCTTCATCGGGTCTACCCCGTCCTCCCCGTACCTTATCTGTACGAGTGTGCCGTCAGGGAGCCTCGTCGTGCCGTCGTACTCCACCCTGAGGTCTTGGAGGGCGTTGATCAGCCTCCTCTGCATGTAGCCGCTCTGCGAAGTCCTCACAGCTGTGTCTACCAGGCCCTCCCTACCGCCGGCGGCGTGGAAGAACACCTCTACTGGCGAGAGGCCGTCGTAGAAGCTCGAGTAGACGAACCCCCTGGCGGCCGCCCCCAGGTCTCCTGGTTTGAAGTGTGGGAGGAACCTGCCGCGGTACCCGCGGTGTATCCTCTCGCCGCGCACGGACTGCTGGCCGAGTATTGCGGCCATCTGTGTTATGTTTAGCTCGTTCCCCCTCGCCCCCGTCCTAGCCATTATGAAGACGTTGTTGAATGGGTCCAGGTAGTCCACGACTATATCCTCTATCTTTTTACGTGCGTCGGAGAGCGCGTCCAGTATCCTCAGCTCAAGGGTCTCCTCCATCGTCCTACCGGGTATGGGCTCCAGCCTCCCCTCTTCATACTCCCTTATCAGCTCCCTCACCTGCTCCTCCGCCTCAGCTATGACCTCCCTGACCTTCTCCCTGGCCTCCTCGGGTAGGGCGACGTCCTCGACGGTCATCGTGAATCCGCGCTTCTCGAGGAGCCTTATGAACATGCGGAACATGGTGTCGTATAGTTTGCGTGCGGTGTCGGTTCCGTACTCCTTTATCAGCCAGTGCATCATGTTTTCTGGCTGCTCCGCGCCTATCGCCTTCTTGTCGAGAACCCCCATGAGTAGCTCGCCCCTCTTTATCACTATGTATGAGTCGTTGAGGCAGAACTCGTCCTCGCATGCGAAGATGCCCGCGGAGACCCTGGCCTTCCCCTTGAAGTTGAAGTCCTTCGGGAGGAAGAGGCTGATCAGCTGCTTACCCGTCCACAGCTTCCTCGGGGATATTATCGCCGGCTCCGGGAGCTCACCCTCATAGCCGGTCACCGCTAGGAGGTCGGCGACATCCTCCTTGGTCAGGAGGGTGGCCTTGATTGTTAAGAGGTAGGCGCCGCTCACGTAGTCCTGTAGGCCGCCTATTATTGGGCCGCCGTAGCGTGGCGAGAGTATGTGGTGCTGGACTAGCATCAGCTCCCTGGCCTCCGCCTGCGCCTCCTCCGTCCGCGGCACGTGGAGGTTCATCTCGTCGCCGTCGAAGTCGGCGTTGTAGGGTGGACACACGAGGAGGTTGAGGCGGAACGTCTTACCTGGTAGCACCCTGACGATATGGGCCATCATCGACATACGGTGTAGTGAGGGCTGGCGGTTGAACAGCACCACGTCGCCGTCGCGTAGGTGCCTCTCCACGAACCAGCCGGGCGCCAGGCTCTCGGCCGTCTTCTTGCAGTCCCTGTACCTCAGGTCTATCTTCCTGCCGGTGGGCGTCACCACGTAGTTCGCCCCGGGCCACTTGTATGGCCCGTTCAGCACATACCTCCTCATCTCCTCGATGTTCCACGGGAGCACCGGTGTCCTCACGGTCAGTATCTTCGCTATCTCCACGGGGACTCCGACCTCGTTGATGCTTATGTATGGGTCTGGCGATATCACGGTCCTAGCAGAGTAATCGACCCTCTTACCGCTAAGGTTTCCGCGGAACCTGCCCTCCTTACCCTTAAGCCTCTGCGCGAGCCCCTTGAGCGGCCTCCCGCTCCTATGCCTGGCGACAGGGATCCTCGGCAGCTCGTTGTCGAAGTATGTCGCAACATGGTACTGGAGGAGCATCCAGTGCTCGTCTATGAGTGTCTGTGGCGCACCGCTGTCCAGGAGCTCCTTGAGCCTCTCATTGGTCCTCACTATGTCTGCGAGCTTGTGTGTCAGGTCGTCCTCGGCCCTTATACCCGTCTCGAGGACTATGGAGGGCCTCACATGGACTGGGGGTACTGGGAGTACCGTGAGTACGCCCCACTCGGGCCTCGCCTCGGTGGGGTCGAAGCCGAGCAGCTCTACGTCGTCGTCAGGTATCTGCTCGAGCCACCTCCTGACCTCTATTGGGTTGAGGAACTCCTTCCCCCTCGGCTTAGCCTCAAGGTAGAACGTGTACGGCTTCTCGAACACCACCTTGTACTGCCTGGCGTTGCAGTGGGGGCAGACCATGACCTTGGAGGCCCTCTTCTTGATGGCGAGCACGAGCATTTTCGCTAGGAGTGGCCACCTCTCCTTCAACCTCTTCAACAACCGCTTATACCTAGCCAGCTCCCTCTCCGGCAGCTTTATGCGGTGGCACTTGATGCACGTCGACCTCAAGGCGTCGTAGATGTGTTTAGCCAGCCCCACGTGGATCACGGGCCTGGCCAGCTCTATGTGGCCGAAGTGGCCGGGGCAGTTCTTGGCGTCGTTGCCGCACGTCGCGCATATCTGGCCTGGGGTGACCGCTCCAAGGCGTGGATCCATCAACCCTCCCTGGATCGGTTTACCGTCCTCGTCGTAGAGCTCGCTGGTCACTATTGCCGTAACCGACATCTTCCTTATCTCGTCGGGGGATAGTACGCCGAACTTTATGCTCTTTATTATCTTCTCCTCCACAGTCACTGCTCACCACCCCTCCTGGCTATCTTCTCTTCGAGCTTCTCCAGTTCTTTAAGCGGCCTCCACTCGTACTTGTAGCCGAGGCGGAGCCTGGGTATGATGCACATGCTCATCAGCTCCTGGAGGAGGAGCTTGAAGGCGTAGGGGACGGTCACGGCGGCTATCTTGCCCTTGTCGCCGTGGATCGGGCAGACATACGTACGCCTATACCTGTTGAACCAGGCTATGTGCCCGCATAGCTCGCAGACGTACATGACGTAGCGGTCGCTGCTCTCCAGCATCCTCTCGCGGAGGAGCATCGCGGCTCCATGCCCTACGAGGCAGTCCCTCTCCATCTCCCCGAACCTCAGTCCACCCTCCCTCGCCCTGCCCTCGGTGGGCTGCCTGGTGAGTATCTGTATGGGGCCGCGGGCCCTGGCGTGTATCTTGTCGGCTACCATGTGGTGTAGCTTCTGGTAGTAGACGACGCCTATGAGTACAGGTGTCTTTATGAGTTCTCCTGTACGCCCATCGTATACCAGCTCGGCCCCGTTGGGGGCGTACCCCATCCTGAGCAGCCCTATCCTTATGTTCTCGAGCGGCTCCTTGGCGAACGGTGTGCCGTCGACGAACCTGGCGGCTAGTGCGGCGTACTTGCCTGCTATGGTTTCTAGCATCTGGCCGAGGGTCATTCTTGACGGGAAGGCGTGGGGGTTGATTATGATATCGGGGGTTATGCCGTCCTCTGTGAAGGGCATGTCGTACTCGGGTATAAGCATGCCTATCACTCCCTTCTGGCCATGCCTCGAGGCGAACTTGTCTCCGAGCTCCGGTATCCTCAGATCCCTTACCTTGACCTTCACCAGTTTGAAGCCCTCTATGTTCTCTGTTATGAGGAC
>CAYZCH010000113.1:0-9336 GCA_964476405.1 uncultured Desulfurococcales archaeon | reverse complement strand
AACACGGTCTTCGTTGGGTTCAGGGCGGCGTATGGATCCTGGTGGACTATCTGCACGCTCCTCCTGTACTTCATGTACTCCCTCCTGCTCATCCTCCATATGGGCTTGCCACGGTAGAGTACCTCGCCCTCCGTCGGCTTTATTAGGCCGGCTATTGTCTTGCCGAGGGTTGTCTTCCCGCAGCCGCTCTCCCCCAGTAGGGTCAATATGCCGCCTACCGGTATCGAGACGGTCACGCCGTCGACAGCGTGCACGTAGGCTGTCGAGCCAAAGATACCCCTCCTCACCGGGAAGTATACCTTGACGCCGCGCGCCTCTATCAGTGGGGTGGTCAAGGCGTACACCCTCCTCCCCGGGAGCCTGTTATGCGAGGAGCCAGCAGGCCGCAAGGTGGCCCGGCTTGAGCCTCACCATGGGGGGCTCCTCCCTCCTACACTTCTCCATGGCGTATGGGCAGCGTGGGTGGAACCTGCAGCCGGGCGGCGGGTTTATGAGGTCTGGGGGTGAGCCCGGAATAGGCTTCATCTCCTCTATGTCGCCTGTGAGCGTCGGTATGCTCTTTATCAGCGCGCGTGTGTAGGGGTGGGCAGGCCTCTTGAAGATCGTGTATACGTCGCCGACCTCCATGACCTTCCCCGCGTAGAATACTGCGACCCTATCACCTATACCAGCTATGACTGCTATGTCATGCGTTATGAACATCATGGTCATATTGTACTTCTCCTTTATTGCCCTGAGCAGGTTGAGGATGAAGTACTGCGTGAGCACGTCGAGGGCTGTTGTCGGCTCATCGAGTATTATCACTTCAGGGTTGAGGAGCATTGATAACGCGATGAGAACCCTCTGCTTCATCCCCCCGCTGAGCTCGTGGGGGTAGCTGTTGAGCACCCTGCCCGGCTCCAGCCTCAACGTCTCGAGTAGCTCGGAGGCGCGCTCGACGACCCACTTCTTGTCGCGTATCCCGTGGGACTTCGCGGTCTCCATGAAATGGTCTATGATCTTCAGCGTGGGGTTGAGCGCGTTGAGGGCGGCCTGCGGGACATAGGATATGCGGCTCCACCTAACCTTCCTCAACTCCTCCTCGGGTGCCGTGGCCAGGTCTAGCCCGTCGAAGTATATGTGGCCCCCGACTATCCTGGCAACCTTCCGGGGGAGGAGGCGGAGGATGGCCATCGCGAGCGTCGTCTTCCCCGAGCCCGATTCGCCGACTATGCCTATCAACTCGCCCTTCTCAACGTCGAGGGAGACGTTGTCTACGGCCTTAACTATACCCCTCAACGCATGGTAGACCACGCGGAGGTTCCTAACAGAGATAATCGGCTCACCCATCTCCGCCAACCCTTCCCGGGTCTTACCCCCCGTTCTCCCAGGGGGAGTTGGAGGGGATTCCCGCCTAGTAGGATGCAAGATGGCTTCAAAAATACCTGGCTATGCAGCCCTATGGCTGCCGCGTGTCAGGGCTTGAGCCACTTGACCTGCTCCATTACATCGTCTAGGCGTGCCCGGTAGAACCCTATCCCTGTATCTGCTACGCCGCCAACCCATATGAGGGAGTCTCCCTGGAGCAGTAGGCCGCAGCCGAAGATGACGCCGGGCCTCTCCCCGATGTACTCCTCGGGCGTCCTGGGCTCCAGCACGTAGTCCGTCACGCCGAGCAGCTCGCCCTCCCTCGAGACGACGGCGAAGCCGCTGCGGTAGACGAGGTCGCGGCCTACACCGTGCCAGCCGACGATGTACTCGTTCGAGGATATCTTCACCGCGTTCGTCGACCAGCCAGTCTTATACTCCCAGGGCTCGGGGAGTAGTATCGGTTCGAGCGTATCCACGGGGACGCTGTAATCCTCCATGTCAAGCAGGCCCCTCCACGAGGCCTGCACGCCGCGAAGCGTTATGCGTGTCAGCAGCCAAGTCTTCCTGGAGACCCCGAGGAGGGCGGAGTCCTTCCACTCCGCAGGCTCGTAGAACTCCTCCCCACCGCTCATGCAGAGGACTCCACGCTCCAGGGGTTTGAGCGTGGAGGCGTCGAGCACTGCAAGCCCCTGCCTCGATATAGCGTTGACCGCGTGCACTCTCTCGGGTAGGGGCTCCATCGCGGTGTACAGCAGGTATATCCTGTCCCCCTCCCTCTCGGCCCTCGGATCCTCGCAGCCTGCAAGGTCTAGGCGGGTTCGGGGGTATAGCACCACCCTGGCCTCAACCGAGCCGGGAGGCTCCTCGAGGGACTCAACCTCAAAGTACCCGACCACCGAGGTGTACCAGAAGTAGCCCGTGATGAGCCTCGGGAGGACGGCCACCCTGCCCCCATCCAGGGGGAGTGCCGCCGGGTTGAAGGCGGCGTAGGGGCTCCTCCCAGCCATCTCGGCGACGCGCACCTGGTGAGGCCATATGTAGCCGAGCCTCTCGAAGACGTCTACAACCCTCCTGCTCCTGACACCCCTGAGTTTCTCCGAAGCGTTGCGTAGCCTCGTGAGGAGCCTCGACTCCAGGTCTGGGGGGAGGGGCCTGCAGTAGCGTAAGGACATGGCAGGGTCTCCGTGACGGTTGCTTTATCGTCGGGGCTCTTTTAGCTTGGCTTTTGGAGCCTTGACGCCTCAGCCTCTATGATCTCCTTCGCCCTCCTCACCGCCGCCTCCACATCACCCCTCCTTACAGCCTCCATGAACTCGGCGTCCTTCTCTATCTCGAAGTAGATGGGGAACCTCTTCTTGGCGTCCGGTATGGTTGCCTTGAGTATCTTCTTCGCCTCCTTCATGGCGTCGTAGAGCGCCTGGAGCTCCCTGTCACGGGACAGCCACTCCCCTATACGATCCCTAGCGTGCCTCGCCGCGACCCCCGTCTTACCCTCGCTGGTGACGGCGAAGCGGAGGCCGTGCACCTCCCCCTCGTATGGCACCACTACCTGTGTCCTCTCGGCGTCCGTGGCGTCGTTCACCCACTTCCTGTACTTCTCGGCCATCCTCCAGACCTTCTCGTTCACCTCCCTGTTATCCGTAGCTATGACTACCATGTCAGCCCACTTGACAAGCTCGTCTAGCAGCTGCTCGTCGGACGCGTCCGCCTTGACGAGAACAAGCCTCGGGTTCCTGGAAGCCTCCCTCCTCAACTCATCGCTGAACCAGAGGCTGAGCACCCTGACCTCGGCGCCCGCCCTGAGGAACTTCAACGCCCTCCTAGTGCCAACCCTGCCGCCGCCGACTACGAGAACCCTGCGTCCCCCGAACTCGAGCCAGAGGGGTACACGCACAACGCACACCGGTGATTGAGGGGTTAGAGGTGCCGGGTTTTATGGAGGCCGGGGCCTAGTCCTCCGCCGCCCTCGGCGCGTTCGCCCTCGAGCGTGGAGTCGCTGCACGTGAGTGCTATGAGGACGTGCATGACGGCCGAGCCTGGGTCGCGCAGCGCTAGGCGGAGGAACCTCATCAGCGTGTCCTGGTCTGGGAGGTAGGGCTTCACGCAGAACCCGTCCCCTGAGCCGCAGAGGCAGCCGTCGCCCACCCTCCTTATAATGAGCACTGCCTCCGTCAGGCCCCGGATTATGTCCTCGGCGGACGTCGCATCCACTATCCTGTCAATAGGGCTTCGGTGCCCGCACCTTACCAGCGGGCGCAGCATCCTCGCCAGCTCGTCGGTCAACGGTCTCCGCGGCACACTACTAGGCCCACGTTAAGTGTTTCCCGGACGAAACGTTGCTATAACGATTACTATTAAGTGTTATGTGGAGGTTCACGCTTAAGACCCCCTGCCTCCATGTGGACTGTGGGTGAAGCAGCGTGCCTCATGCAAGGCGCTGCCCCGTGTGCGGTAGGGGTATGCTTAGGCGTATAGCGTTCCTTGAGCACGTTAAGAGGAAGCATCCATGGTACTTCAAGGAGTGGATAGAGCCTAAGCCTAAGAGCGGCGGGGGCGGCAAGAAGAAGAAGGAGAAGGCCTAGCTCCTCCCCTCTCCACGCTCCTCCACCGCCAGGTATGCCGCCAGCGCCCCGGCCCCTGCCAGTAGGCCGGCCACGGGGAAGCACGCGTACACCCCCATGTATTCAGCCACTACGCCGCTCACAGCACTCCCCAGTATCAGTCCAATGCTTATCGCTGTGTTCAGCAAGCCTATCCCGACTCCTCCGCGGTGCACGCCGACCGCGTCGAGTACGACGCTGTTTGCTGAGACGCTTATCATTGACCATGTCAGCCCCGTGAAGACGTAGACGAGCACGGCCTGTGCCAGTGGCGCCAGGTGGGCTGTCAGCAGGGGGAGTGTGAAGACTATGCTTCTGGCGGCGAACGCTGCTATGAAGAGCCTCTTAGAGCCTATGATCCAGGCGAGCCTATGCATGAAGGTGAAGCCGATTATCGATGAGAGGCGGTGGACGGCCGAGGTGGCCAGTATCTCCGAGTCTGTCATGCCGCGTACGTTCCTCCAGTAGTATGGGAGCTGTGTGAAGAACACCCCAACACCCATGAACCCCGTCGCCACGGCGGCAAGGACTGCGGCCAGCCTCGTGTTAATGACCCTCCTGACCCTCCTGCGCAGTAGGCGGAAGAGGAGCGGCGGGTTAGCCAGGAGCCCGTAGACGAGCCTGAACCTCTCGATGACGTCGAGGAAGACTGTGTAGGGTCTCGCGGCAAGCGGCCTCTCCAGGCGGAGTACTGGCTCAGGGAGGAGCCTGAGAGCGATGGCGAGGGATGCGGCGCTCGCTGCCAGGCTTACGGGGAGGTTGAACCATGTCCCGAGCGCCGCGGCCACCGACGCTGCCGCCAGGAGGCCTGCCAGCCAGCCGGCTCCGGCTGCTAGGCCAAGCCTGGCTAGGGGCTCCTCGGGCTTCTTGTCGCGCAGCGCGCCGTACTCGACCATCGCCATGGAGAGGTTTGGGGAGAGGAGGGCTGACGCGACCCCGAGGAGCATGCTTGATGCTATCAGGGGGGGCTGCCCCGAGCATGGTGCATGTGGCGGCGGTGGCTATCGCTGCTGCCTGCACCGCGGCGCCCCCGATTATCAGCGGCCTCCTGCCCAGCCTGTCGCCCGCCCTGCCAGCTATGGGGGATAGCGTTAGGAAGCCTAGGTTGAGCATTGTTGAGGATGCTGCGAGGAGCACGGGGCCTCCCTTGAGGCCGAGTATCAGTAGCGGTATCGTGTTGACTGCTATGCCTGCGGCCGTGTTGTAGAAGAAGGAGAGGGTTAGGCCTACACGGTACCCCTTCAGCGCCCTAGCCCTACCTCCTGGCCTCATACACCGCGTGCCCCGCTACCTCCAGCAGCAGCTCCAGCATTGTTCTCACGGCTGAGGGGTTGCCGGGGGAGACGGCGACGAGGGATCCCCGTAGTATAAAGCATGTCGCCCTTGAGAGGAGGGCGTAGGGGGTCTCCTTCATACTCCTCCTCCTAAACTCCTCGCCGACCCCGGGCAGCTCCCTGGATGCGATCGCTGCGACCGCGTCAACTGAGACGTCCCTTGGCCTCGGCCCCGTACCACCGGTGACGAGCACTAGGTCTGCGCCTGCCTCCACTACAGCCTTTAGCACGTGTAGCTGTATCTCCGCCTCGTCGTTGCCGGCCACTGCACGGTATACGAGCTCGTGCCCCCTCTCCTCTATAATCCTGGCAGCCACCGGGGTTACCCTATCCTCCTTCAACCCCTTCTTCACAGCGTCGCTTGTGACTACAAGGGCTATCCTCAGCTTCTCGACGACACCTCCGTGGAGCCCCATTCACCTCACCCACTCGTAGACCGCTATGATGAGGTATGCCTTGAGGTTCTTGCCGAGGCCGGGTATGTGGAGTGTGTAGGCTATGATCCTCCATGGCTGGAAGTGCTTGAAGACCTGCTTGTGCCATATGACCCTCCCGAGGTAGACGCCGGTTATCTTGACCTTCGGCGGGGAGTCCGTTACCACTAGGGTCGAGTTGTTGAGCCTGGCTGCGGCGTCCGCGAGTATCCTGTATATCAGCGCTTTCCTCGCGTCAGGCTTCCTGGCGTCGACGTAGAGGACTGTTGCGGTGCGGCCGTTCGGCAGCCTTATGACCATGGGCGAGAAGTAGTGGTCCACGGGCTTCCCGGCTATCCTGACCATCCAGTAGCTCTTGGGTATGTCCGCGCGCACCAGGAGTGGGTGGTATATCATGAGGCCGTTGGTCTCGTTGAGGAGGGCGACGTCGTAGACGAGCACGTAGGTGTGGCCGGGCCTGAGCCTCATGGACTCCATGAGTTTGACTGCTTCGTCCTCGGTGCCGGTGAGTATGCGGGCGAGCACTGCTATCTGGGTGCCGTTGCTGGTCGCGCCGTCTGCCAGTGTCGCGCGGTCAGTCGGCACTGTTATCCAGTAGCCGTAGTCCCACCACGCGACCACGGCGGCGTCCTTCGGCGTGTGCAGGTCTATCTCCTGCAGGGCTACGAGCCAGCCGGGGTTGAGTGAGGGGAGGCCGACGCCTCCGAGCAGTATTGAGGGCACCGTCCCCCTCATAGCGGTGTAGCTTATGAATCCCGTGTGCGCCGCGCAGACAACGTATACCAGGATGAGGGCGACCGCCAGTGCCTTGGCTGTGTCGGAATGGCTTGGAGCCAGCCTCTTCCTCCTCTTACCCGTCCTAGGCCTGGGCACGATTACGGGCTCTATGAGGCTGAGGGCGGCGACCGCCGCTATCGTTGCCATGACTCCGCCTAGCTGGATGAAGTACGCCATGCCTATCGTGGCCCAGTACGCCGCTGCGCCTATCAACACCGGCACCATCACTCCAGGGTTCTCCTCCCTGAACGCCTTGTATAGGCCTGCCGCGATGCCCAGGAGGGCTAGGACTGTGACTAGGCCGAACTCGTGGGCGAACATGGCTGGTGTCGTCGGCTGGTGCTCCGCCACGCTCTCGACGAGGGCGCTGAAGTGGAAGCTGCTCCTGGCGGGCCAGAGTAGGGCCCAGAGGGCGCGGCTGCTGACGGGTATGAGGCCGTGTAGGGCTGCCTCGGCGGCCGCTGCAAACACCACCACTAGTACGCCGAGGTAGGTTATCCAGGGCTTCACCCGGATCCTCCCGGCGGCCAGGCTGCAGAGCCTCCACAGCACATACACCGCTGGGACGGCGGCGAGCGCCGCAGCCGTCAACGGCACCGCCTTGGCGTCAACAGCCGGCGGCGAGGCCGCGAAGATCAGGCCTGCCACGGCAGTATATATCGCCGCGGCGGCGCAGAGCTCGACGAGCCTACGCCCCCTGGTCACGAGGGGCGCTACGAGCAGGGCTACGGCGGCCGCTATCGGTACTAGGCGGAACCCTCCCCACGTGAACCCCAGCAAGCCGCCGGCCAAGCCGCCGGCCACGGCGGCTGCAATCCTCGCCCTCCAGCTCCTAGCATTCAGCGACTCCGCCAGCAGCCAGAGGCTGAGGAGCAGCAGGGGCATGGCAAACCCCTCCTTCTCGACGAAGCCAGCCATAGTCCTGTCTATGCTCGCGGGCAGCAGCGCGAGGAACCATGCAGCGACGACGCCGGCCACCGAGCCGAAGAGCCTACGGGCGTAGATGTAGCCGGCGACAACTAGGAAGGCGCCCGCCAGCGGGGGCAGCAGCGCTATCCAAGCCTGCAGGCTCATACGGCCCGCGACCAGGGGGTAGCTGGCCGCAGCCACCATTGGCAGCAGCGGGTACTCCGTGCGCGTGAAGTCCCTGCCGTGGGGGTACCAGAACCTGGCTGCGTCCGGGTCACACCCCGGCTTGAGGCACCACCAGTACCCGGGCCCATGCAGGTAGAGTTTGTGGGCCAGCCAATACTCTATCCATGGGTCGTTACCGTGCAGGTAGCCATACTCCTTGTACATGAGGTGCGGGAAAGGCTCAACATAATGTATCACGGTGTACGCGTTGAACCAGGGGAGGCTCCTCACATACAAGCCTAGGAGGGCGGCGACGACGACCAATGCCACCTCGACGCCGACCAGCAGAACCCTGGACTTGTCCAGCATGCATCCCCGGGGGGCTTGACGTGTAGCGGTGCGGGGTATAAGAAGGATTGGAGGATGAGTGAGGAATCCTCAGCCTCAACCACTCCTAAAAAACACGGTGGGGCCGGGGACGGGCCCAGGGAAACTCTCCACTCCTGCCTACGCTGGAGCCTCGCCTAGGTATGCTGCGTAGCCGCTGGGCGTCTGCTTGATCGTCACTACTATCGGCCACTTACCGAGGCACTTCATCTGCCCGTTGATCATCACGTACGCCTTGGTTATCAGGTTCTCCATGCTGAAGCTCTTGTCGGCGTACACGAAGAACGCTACCACCTTCACCTCCTTGGCGCCGGCGGCGAACGCTGCATCGACCTTGGACTTGTCAATGGTTATCTCCATGGAGGTGCTGCCGGCCTTCAGTATGGCGCTCGGTATCGGTATCGTGTCTATCACCTTGACCTCGCCGGTAGCGGTGGTGTAGTACACCACTATGAAGCCCTTATACTCTATGTCGGCGGTGGTGGCGTTCATGAAGGGCACGGTGACCGTCAGCAGGCTTATCTTTACCGGCGTCGTTATCGTGGTCACGTTCACGGGTATCTGCTGCCCGTTGAGCAGTATGTCTACCTCAGCCCTGGTCACGGGCTTGGCGGTTGTCTCAACCACCTTCTCTATCGTCACGTCTATGGTGCCGTTGGCGGTCAGGTGGTCGGTGTACTCTATGTAGACCTTGCTGCCGGGCTTCACGTAGAGGTAGCCCTGGGTGCCTATGTATGACGGGTCGCTCGTCAGTATCACGTAGCCCTCGAAGACTCCAGTGTTAGGCCCGGTCTCCTTCAGCGGCACTATTACTGGTATGCGGTAGTCGTCGCTCATCACTGTCAGCCTGTAGCCGAGCTCGTATGGCAGCGTGCCCTGCGCTATCGCGTCCTCCCTGTCGGGGTCAATGTTGGCATCCTTGTCTATCACCTTTATCACTAGCTTCGTGCCCTCCTGAGTCACAGTCACCATCGACGGTACCTCTATCTCGCCAGTGGTCGCCTTCACGGTCACAGACTTGGTTATCACTGCCTGCGTGCCGCTCGCGCTCACGGGGTCTACGTAGAGCACGTAGATGGGGCTGTTGAGGTCGACGGGTAGGCGGCCGCTCAGGTTGTCCTCACTGTAGGTCAGCTTCACCTCATAGACGTACACGCCGCTGGTCACGTTGGTCGCGTTTATGTCTACCTCAGCCTTGTTGCCCAGCAGCCCGTTGAGGGAGCTGCTGCTAGCAGCGCCGTTCACAGTGTAGGTTATCTTTATCTGCTTCGCCACCTCCTGCGGCGTCAGGTAGGCCATGTCCGGATCCTTCACGACTATCTTGAGTATGCCGTATGGTGACACCTCCTCACTAGGCGTCAGCTCGACGGTGCCGGTGAA
>CAYZCH010000112.1:0-25273 GCA_964476405.1 uncultured Desulfurococcales archaeon | reverse complement strand
CGTCGTCGGCCTCGAAGAAGCCCTTATAGTACCTGCCGCCCGTGCCCCTCGCGATGTCGTGGTCTATGGTGCCGCACGTCGTCACGACAAGGTTGAACACGCCCTCCCTCACGAGCTGGGCCAGCAGCCCCCTGAGCCCCGTCGCCACCAGGTTGGCTGTGAAAGCTAGTGCCCTGACCTCTGCCTTCAGCCCCTCGGATAGTATCCTCACTGCCCTCGCGAGGTGGCCCGCCATGAACCCGTGGATCGACTCGTAGGCCTTAACGAGCTCCTCGACGGTCATGCCGGGGGACGCCTCGACGTCCTCGACGGGCTCCACGAGGAGCTCGCCCCGGTCGACCACGAGGCACACCCCCTTGCAGCGGCTGGCCGCCGGGCGTTTATGCGGGTGCCGCCCAGGCTCCACGCCATGGAGGCTGCGCGGGGTCGGGGCTTTGAAGCCCTCCAGGAGGGGTAGGGTGAGCGAGTCCATAGCATGCAGGGTGCTGGAGGAGATGGGCTACAAGGTCATCGATAGGAGGGTCAGGGTGAGGGTTGAGGGGGTTGAGGTGGCCGAGGTGGACGCCCTGGCCATAGGCCCGGACGGGGCGCTCTACGCCGTGGAGGTCAAGGCGGGGAGGCTGGACGTTGGAGGGGTGAGGCAGGCGTACTCGAACGCTGTCCTCCTCAACGCGAAGCCCCTGGTCGTATGCAAGGGGTTCGCCGACGAGGCGGCGGAGAAGCTGGCGGAGAGGCTCGGGGTGAGGGTCGTCGAGCTGAGCGACGTGTTCCTCGTAGACCCCGAGGAGCTGGCGGTGGTAGTCAGGAGCGCCGTGGCGGGCCAGCTGGCCGAGCTGCTGTCCATCCTGGCGGATCCGCCGAGGCTCGGGGAGCGGGATGAGAGGCTACTGGAGGCCATAGCGTCCACCAGCACCATACAGGAGGCGGCCGGCGTGCTCGGGGCCTCCGTGGAGGCGGTCGCCAGGGGGCTGGCGGAGCTCCGGAGGAGGGGGGTGATACCACCCACGGGGAGCTACGCTGAGCTGAGGAGCGTGGCGAAACTGGTAATAGCGGCTAGGAGGCTGCAGGAGAGGCTGCGATGCAGCACCCCGTCTAACCCCTTATAAGACCCCGCCCACCCTTGGAGTGACATGGAGACCCCCCTTAACCTGGTCAGCCCTCCTGGCGGGGAGCCCGGGTGGAGGGGGCGTAGGGGAGAGGTCTGGGAACCTATGCTCCGGGCGCTGAGGAGGAGGCTGGCGGCGCACACCGTGTCGAGGGCCAGGAGGCTCCCCCTCCACGTGGGGATAATACCTGACGGCAACCGGAGGTGGGCTAGGCGGAGGAGGCTCCCCGCCTGGATGGGGCATGCGAGGGGCTATGAGAGGCTCAGGGAAGTGCTGAACTTCCTCTGGGATGTCGGCGTGAGGTTCGTGACGGTCTACACGCTCTCAAGGGAGAACTGCCTGCGTAGGCCGAGGGAGGAGCTGGGCCTCATACACGGCCTCATAGTGAGGGCGGTTCATGAGCTGAGGAGGGATGAGAGGGTCAGGGAGGGGAGGCTGAGGTTCAGGTTCATTGGGGACGAGGCCCTCCTGCCCCGCGGCGTCCTCGAGGAGCTCAGGGGGCTTGAGAGGGACACGGAGGGCAACGGCCCCTGCGTGTTGACGGCGTGTGTATGTTATAGTGGTGAGTGGGAGCTCGTGGAGGCGTTGAGGAGGGCGGCTAGGCTGGCTTCGGAGGCAGGTGTTGACGCGTCATCGATAACCATTGAGAACTACCGCTCCCTCCTCCCCCTCGGGGATCAGCCGGCGCCAGACCTGGTCATAAGGAGCGGCGGCGAGTACAGGTTGAGCAACTTCCTGATACCACACATAGCCTACACCGAGCTGTACTTCATAAAGAAGTACTGGCCCGACGTCGACGAGTACGATGTCGCCAGGGCCCTCCTCAGCTACTCCCGGAGGACTCGGAGGTTTGGGCGCTGAGGCTCCCGAAGAACCTTGAGCTGAACCACCACGTCACCGCGACCACCAGGACTGCGGCCATTGCCTGCCATGGTATGCCGAGGTTGGACATGGCTAGGAGGAGCTCCGTGCTCGAGAGGGCCTTCGCGGCCTCCACCGCGTCCGCGAACCTGTTAAGCAGCACGGCCACGACTATCACTATCACTAGGCCGGTAACCTCGCTCGCTATGTTGAGCTCACCCATGGATATCTTGTGGACTGCGTGGCCGAGGAGCAGCATGGTTGTCGCGAACGCGGCCAGGCCGACCGCCCCCCTTATGGTCGCGGCCACGAGGCTGTTGAACGGCCCGTGCCCCGCGGTCAGCATGTAGTAGCTCAGGAAGACGGCGGACGCGTACCCCATGACCGCTATGAGGCTCGTGACTATCATGACTGGGCTCTTCGTCCAGAACTCTATTATCCTCGACTCCAGGTTGAAGCCCTTGATCACCATGGCTAGGCCGGCTACGAGGAGGCCTACGAGCAGCGCCTGGTAGAGCAGGCCTAGGAGGGCTAGGCTGCTGAAGACTACGAGGACGACGCCGGGTACTCCGAGGAAAAGCCTAGAGAACCTCGGCTCCTCGATTATCTTCCTTATATACTTCGCTATGAGCATGTATGTCTCCTCGACACCCCTATGCTGCTCCACCACAACCCTCCTCACCGAGACGACTGGCGCTATCGACTCGAGCACGGGGATGACGAACTCGTCCTCGGCTCCGTCGCTGACGAAGACTATGCCCGTCGCCCCCGTCTCCTCCACCACCCTCCTCGTCTCACTCGCTATCCTGAGGTCTGCCTCGACACCACCCCCCTGCGAGCCTGCTACGACCGCTACGACCGCGTCCCTCCCCGACGCCCTGAGCTCCCTTGCTATCCTGACGGCTGCGAAGAGTACGTTGAGGTCCGAGTCCTCCGGGCGGTGGAGGGCGAACCTTGTAGCGGCCTCGAGGACACGGTCTTCGCCTATAATTGGGGTGCTTATACCGGCTAGGCCGAGGTCGTCGTCACGGTCTACTGCTAGTACGAGTAGTCGTTCCCTCATCGTTCCTCCTCTTGCGGGGATACAGCCTCCCCGTATAGGACTCGTAGGTCGTCCAGTGTTAGCCTCTCCCCCCTCTTAAGCTTCTCCTCCGCTATCCTCCTCTTCTCCTCGAGTATCCTCCGCAGCCTCTCCTCCTCCCTCCTCTTTGAAAGCTCTGAGAGCATCTGTTTTAGTTTCTTGAGCTCCTCGACCCTCTTGGCTATCTCTTCGTCTACCCTGCTTATCTCCTCGCTGACCCTGTTTATCTTCTCGCTCACCTCGTCTATCTTGCTGCTGACCTCGCTTATGAGTGTCCTCACCTCGTCCATCCTTCTGCTCACCTGGTCTATCTCCTCCCTCTTCTTCCTGATCTCGGCGGAGACGTCCCTTATTGAGAGCTTGAGGCTCTTCAGCTCGGCCTTCTTCTCCGCGAGTGACTCTAGCGCCCTCCTCGCCTCTATTATCCTCTCGAGCATCTCCTCGAGCTCCGCTATCTCCTCTATGATCTGCTTCTCCTTGGCTAGTGGCAGCACGTTTGTCTGCTGCTTCCATTCGAGCTCCTCTATCTTAGCCTTTATCGCCTGCACGCTCCTCCTCGCAAGAGGCCTCAGCTCGGCCGCTATCCTCCTAGACTCGGAGACCTCGGCCGCGACCTGGTGTAGTTTCTCCAGCAGCTTCCTCCTCTCAGCCCTAAGCCCCCTGAGCTCCTCGATCAGCCTCCTCCTCTCCTCCCTCAGCCTCCTATACTCCTCCCTTAGCTGCTTCACCCTCTCAATGAGCTTCCTCCTCTCCCCCCTGAGCCCCCTCACCTCGTCTACCAGGCTGTACCTCTTCTCCTTCAGCCTCCTTATCTCGGCCCTTACCTCGTCGAGCCTCGCCAGTATCTCCTCCTCTGTCATGGGCCTGGGGGTGCTCAATCCTCGTACACCACGCGTGCGTCGACGATGAGGGCTCCGTGGGGGTATACGAGGACGGGGTTCAAGTCTATTTCCTTTATCTTCTCGTCCTCCTCCATTAGGGCGGCGAGTTTCACGGCCGCGTCTATCAGTGCGTCCCTGTCGAAGGGCCCCATCCCCCTGAAGCCCTTAAGCACCTTGTCGAACCTCGTTGCCGAGAGCGCCTCGTCGACCTCGTCCCTGTCGACCGGCGTGACCATGAACGCGACGTCCTTGTAGAGCTCGACGAGTATGCCTCCAGCCCCGACGGCGACTATGGCTCCGAACACGGGGTCTCTGAGGCCTCCGAGGAAGGCTTCGACGCCCCCCTTCGGGGCCATCTTCTGGACGACGACCGCCTCCACGTCTACTCCGAGGCGCTTCATCCTCTCCATCAACTCCCTGTACTTCTCCCTGAGCTCCTCGGGGCTGTTTATGCCTAGCACGAGCGCCCCGTACTCTGTCTTGTGTATCGCCTTCCTCGAGGAGACCTTCAGTGCCACGGGGTATCCTATCTCCTCCGCCGCCTTCAACGCCTCCTCGAGGCTCCCGACAACCCTGTAGTCTGCGACGGGCAGCCCCGCCCTCTTGACGAGGTCTAGTGCCTCGTGTAGTAGTAGGGGCCTGGGCACAGCCGGGTCACCCTCCACCCTCTACATTCTCGGGTTAGGCTCCTCGGTGTAGAAGTCTTCTCCCCCGGCGAGAACCTGTTGTACGACCGCGTAGAGGTCGTCCATGCCCTCGCCGGTGACCGCGGACACGAACCTCGTCGCCGTGGGGGCCTGGGACGCCTCCGACGGCATGAGGGCCTCCATGGCCCTCGTGACCGCCTCGGCCATCAGCGGGTCTACCCCTCCGCCGACCAGGTGGTCGTAGAACCTCGCCGGGTCGTTTAACAGCTCCTCCACGAGCCTCCTCGCCTCCTGGTCTACGAGGTCCGCCTTCGAGACGGCGAGCACCTCTGGTAGGCCTAGGCGGAGCCTCGTTGAGAACGCGAGGAACAGGCTTGAGGCCAGGCTGGCCGGCTTCGAGGCGAACACGGAGTCTATGAGGAAGACGGCGACCGACCTCGAGCCCGAGAGTATCATGCGCAGCACCTCGGGCCCCGTCTCCCTGAACGCGAAGAGCTCCATCTGCCCCGGCGTGTCGACGAGTACGTAGTTGGCCCTCAGGGCCTCTATCTCCGCCCTCACCTCGTCCACGTGGTCGACCATGAGGTCTACCGAGACTATGAGGGCGCCGTTAGGGCCCAGCTTATACTTGGACATGACATCCCTCGCGTTAACATAGTCCCTTATGTCGACGTCCGGCTCGTAGGGGAGCCAGTCTGCCGCGGGGTCGAGGTTGACCCTGGCGCAGCTGAGCTGGTTAAACTCGAGCCAGTCGCCGAACGAGGATACCATATGGGACTTCCCCGACCCCGCGGTACCGACGAAGACGATGAAGTACAAGCAGGCCTACCCCTCGCCAGCCGGGTGGCGCGGCCCCCGCATCCCGGGGCGCGGCCCACTAGGGGGTAAAAACTAGTCCTCGACCGGGCCTATGGCCTCCTCGCCGACCCAGCGGTTTACCTCCTCCACCTGCTTGTCAACCATCTTCTGTATCTTCTCTATGTCCTCCTCTGTGAGGTGCTTGAACCTCCCCTGCATCTTCAGGTAGTGGCGTACGTGCTTCCTCTTCCTAACCTTGACGGTGACCCTGGGCTCCCCGTGCTCGACCTCCAGGTTTATCCATACACCCGTCAGTGTAGCCATCCTCGCGACCTCTATGGTCTTGTCTGAGGGTATCCTCCAGCCGGGCGTGCAGGGTGATATGACGTGCACTACGGTGGGCCCCTCTATCTCGTATGCCTTCCTGAACTTCTCCAGCATGTCCGTCACGTAGGCGGGGTTGGCTGACGCGAAGTAGGGGACGCCGTGGGCCAGAACTATACCCATGAGGTTCTTCTTCGGCCTCCACTCACCCTTCCACTTCTTCCCCACCGGGGTGGTCGTCGTCCACGCGCCGTAGGGTGTTGCCCCGCTCCTCTGTATACCCGTGTTCATGTACGCCTCGTTGTCGTAGACCACGTACATGACGTTGTGGCCCCTCTCGAGCATGCCGCTCATCGACTGCAGGCCTATGTCGAAGGTGCCTCCGTCGCCGGCGACCACGACAACCTTCGTGCGGCGGTTCCAGGGTAGAAGCCCCTTCCTCTTGAGGGCCTTGAGGGCCGCCTCCACCCCCGAGGCGGCGGCGCCCGCGTTCTCGAAGGCTAGGTGGAGGTACGGGTTTAGCCACGCTGTCCTCGGGAACGCCGTGGTGGTGACCTCCACGCAGCCCGTGGCCTGGACTATTATCGCGTCGGGGCCGACGGCCTTCATGAGGTGCCTCACTATGAGTGCGGCGCCGCAGCCCTGGCACATGGCGTGGCCTGGTGCGAAGTGCTCCTCGCGGGGTATGTCCCATATCGTCTTGAACCTGGCCATGGGTTCCACCTCCTACACGGGGACGCGCTACTCCCTTACACCGAAATAGATGGTCTTGTGGGCCTTCTCCCCCTTCTCGGCTGCCTCGGCGAGCTTCTCGTACATCTTGACGACGTCTGCTACGTACACGTCCCTCCCTCCTATGCCGTGTATGAAGCTTATGAACGGCTTGTCTAGCCCGCGGGTGTATAGCGTGGCTGCGACGTCCATTGCTAGTGGCCCCTCGAGGGTCGAGCCGAATAGTATGGCTTTGTCGAGCACCCCAACGGCCTTCACGCCCTCGAGCACCCTGGCTATGGTGTCTGCGGGGAACGGCCTATACATCCTCACCTTGACGACCCCCGCCTTCACGCCCCTCTCCCTGAGCCTCCTTGCCGCGGCCTTCACCGTCCCGGAGATAGCGCCCATGACTACTATGGCGTAGTCCGCGTCCTCCATCATGAACTCCTCTATGAAGCCGTACTCCCTGCCGAACCTCCTCCCGAACTCCCTGCCCGCGTCCTCGACGTACTTGGCCGCGTTGCGCAGCGCCTCGACCTGCTGCCTCTTCACCTCATAGTACCACTTGGGGTCTGCGAGGGTGCCTATGGTGAGCGGCTTCTCAGGGTTGAGGACTGGGCGGTAGCCGTAGGGCCTCTTGGGGGCGTACTCCGCCAGCTCCTCCCTCGGTATCATGTCTAGCGGCTCGACCGTGTGGCTGAGGATGAAGCCGTCGAGGGCCACCATGACTGGTAGGAGTACGTCGGGGTGCTCGGCTATCCTGAACGCCTGGATGACGTTGTCGTAGGCCTCCTGCACGTTCTCGCTCACCAGTATAACCCAGCCCGTGTCCCTCGCGCTCGCCAGGTCCCCGTAGTCGTTCCATATGCTTATGGGTGCGCTCAGCGCCCTGGTCGCCAGGGCCATGACGAGGGGCGCGCGCAGCCCGCTCGCTATGAAGAGTATCTCGTGCATGAGCTCGAGGCCCTGGCTCGCCGTCGCCGTGAAGACACGGGCCCCCGCCAGGCTGGCTGCGACGCTCGCGCTTAGGGCGGAGTGCTCGCTCTCTACGTGTATCATCTCCGCGTCGAGCTCCCCGTCGGCTATCAGGTCTGCGAGCTTCTCGGCTATGACTGTCTGGGGTGTTATCGGGTAGGCGGCTATCACGTCGACGTCCATGTCCCTGACCGCGTAGGCTACGGCCTCCCCGCCCGTCGCGGCTATGCGGGGCACGTCACCTCACCTCCGGAACCATCTTTATCGCTTTAACGGGGCACTCGTTGGCGCAGATCCCGCACCCCTTACAATACCTGTAGTTCACGCGGTAGCTCCTCGGGTACTTCCTGCCCGTGCTCGTGACGTAGGGCTCGTCGACCTCCTCTATAGCGGCGTCGGGGCAGTAGCTCCAGCATATCCTGCACCTGACGCACCTGTCCTGGTCTATCACGGGCCTCAGCACACGCCACGACGACATGTCGTTCTCACGGGTGTTGCCGGGCCAGGGTACGAGCCCGCCTAGGGGGATCTCGCGCCAGGAGAGGAGCTTCGCCATCACGCGTGCACCTCCTTCAAGCAGACACCTTGTAGACCTGCGCCGAGGAGTTCGCCTCCCTTATGGCCTGCAGGTTGAGCTCTATCACCTTCCTGCCCTTGGCCGCCAGCTTCCTCTCGATAGCCTTGAGCAGCGTGTCCATGTCTATGACGTCTAGTACGCGGAGGAGGGCCCCGAGCATGGCTGTGTTGACTATTGGTGCGCGGAAGAGGCGGAGGGCTATGCTTGTCGCGTCGACGGTGACTAGTGTGCCGGGCTTCCTGCAGCCCGCCTCCTCAAGCTCCTTCAACACCTCCTCCGGCTTCTTAGCAGTGTTTATCACCAGGATGCCGCCCTCCTTCAAGCCCTCCATGTATATCCTTGGGGAGAGCGTGGAGTCGAGGACGAGGACGATGTCAGGGTTGACCACGGGCTCCCTCTCGAGGATGACCTCGTCTGCTATCCTCGTGTACGCCTTCACCGGGGCCCCCCTACGCTCCGCGCCGAACTCCGGGAACGCCTGCGCATACAGCCCCTTCTCTATCGCGGCGGCGGCGAGAACCTGCGCGGCGGTCACCGCTCCCTGCCCGCCCCTACCATGCAGCCTCAACTCGATCCGCAGGATCCAATCACCATGCTGGAGATAGGGTTCCGGGCGAGATTAGAGTCTACCGTCCACCAGGCCTCGGGGTACCAGCGCGCCCATGAACACTCCCCATTTATCCCTGGCGAGCACGGCAACACGAGAACCACGGGTGCAGGGCTTATGGGTAGTAGCGGTGAGCTGAGGAGAGTGATGCCCGTGAGGGTAAACAGGCTGGCGGACCTCGCCAGGGTCGCGGCGAGCATAATATCCCTCGGCCAGCCCGCCTACATACTCCGCTTCCCCCACGGGGACAGACTCGTCTACGGACTGATAGCCGTGCTGAGGGACTACTACAACTACTACGGACTCCCCATGATATACTACTACGTGGCGGGGGAGGGCGAGGACAAGAGGGAGTACACCTACATCCTGGTGAAGGTCGATGAGAGGGGGGAGCACGTGGAGCTGTCAAAGTCGACTAGGCCCGGCTGGGTGCCCGTACCCGTAATAGACCTCGCCGAGAAGCCCCCCTTCATGCCGGAGGATCTCTAGCCGCTGCAGTGGAACCAGTAACACAGCTCCCGCCACCTTAAACCCCTCCGTAAAGCCTAATAGGAGGAACCGGTGGAGCCTCGTGAGGCTAGTCACAGTCAAGATGCCCGAGACCTACATAGAGGGCCTCGACGAGCTCGTGAAAATGGGGAGGTATAGTAGTAGGAGTGAGGCGATAAGGGTCGCGGTCAGGGAGCTGCTGAAGCGGGAGCTCTGGGGCCTCGAGCCCGTTGAGGCCGCACACACGATACCCGCCATACACTACACGCCCCCCAGGGAGCCGAGGAGGGTCTCGATATAGCTCAGGGACGCCCCCGAGAACCCATAGTTTCACCCAACCCCCGTTACCCTTAAGCCAGGCCCCCCGCCCAGCTCCTCCCTGGATGCCAAGGCTTGGCGGTCAAGAGGCTAGACGAGTACCTGCGGAGGGCTGGGAGGGCTATAAGGGCCGGGGAGGTAGACCCCGACACGCTCCTGAAGAGGATAGTGGAGGCCGTCGTCGAGACCGTTGAGGCGAGGCAGCCCTGCAGGGCTGACGAGGTGCTCGAGAAGCTGAGGAGCATAGAGGAGAGGCTCGCCGCGATCGAGAGGAGGCTCGAGGAGCTCCAGCGCCGCGGCGGGGGAGGAGGGGGGAGGCAGAGGGGTGAGCCGAGGTGGCTGGAGGAGGTGGTGGAGGCTGTGAAGGGGTTTGGAGGCTACACCACGCTCAGCAGGCTCGACTACAGGGTCAGGGGGATGGTTGTGGCGAACATGGCGCTCCTGGAGAAGAAGGGTATAGTGGCTATAAGGATCCAGGGAGACTACCTCCTCGTAGAGAAGGAGGTGCTGAGGGACTTCCTCGAGGCCGCCGCCGGCCTCGACACGAGCGACGAGGCGGAGGCGGAGGAGAAGCTGGGCCCCTACGGCCCCCTCTTCAAGGCGCTTAGGGCCTCCGGGCTCATGATATTCCGCGCCGGGGGCGGCTGGAGGCCCACCGGCGAGCTCAGGAGGGCCGCCGAGGCCCCCTGAGCTCCTCGACCAGCCTCTTCAACGCCTCGACGTTCCAGGGCCACTTCGTCCTCCTCCTATAGTCGACGCGGAGCCCCAGTGCCCTGGCCTCCTCCGGCGTCAGCCCGGCCTCCCTGAGCTCTCCGAGGCTGAAGCCCCTGCCCTCACGGAGCCCTGTCTCGACGCCTCCGAGCCTCCTCAGCCTAGGCCTCTTGACTAGGGGCTCGACGCCGGCCATTCAGCCCACCGGTGCAGCCTACGGTGCCCGCTGGGTGTCTTAAACCTCACCCTCGATTAGGGGCGCTACGGGGTTCTCCTTGAACACGCGGAGGACTACGCTTGTGACAGTCCTCCTTATCTTCGGGTTCCTGTTCACGCTCTTAAGGAACCTGTTGAGCTCGCTTATGCTCCTAAACTTAGACACTATAGCTAGGTCGTAGTCGCCGGTTATATCGTAGACGGCGACGACGTTCGGGTTCTTAGACAGCTCCTTGGCGACCGCCTCTATGTACTTCCCCTCGACAGCCAGCAGGGTCAACGCCGTTATCGTGTAGCCTATCAGGTCGTAGTCCGGTATTATGGTGAACCTCTTTATGATCCCGTTGTCGACCAGCCTGCGGAGCCTCGAGTGCATCGTCGATGGCGCGACGTTCAGCCTCTCGGCGAGCTTACGCACGCTGAGCTTGGAGTCCTCCGCCAGGAGCCTCACAATCTTAGCGTCCAGCTCATCAATAACCCGGTGGGACAAACCGGGGCCACCCACCATACGCCGCCACACGTCCGCAGGATAATAAATCCTAGTAGCCCGGGCCGCAGGCTAGTACGGGCAGGGAAATAAACACGCGGGACAAGTAGACATGTACACCGCCAACGGTACACGAGCCCCGTCCAGCCCCGGCCCAGGGGCGTGACTTGGAGAAGGGAAACACAATAGATACCACGCGCCCCCACCACCCCCGTAGGGCGCCGGGGCCTCCGCGGCGCCCGCGCCGACTGAGAGGGGTGGTGGTAGCAGGCCTTGGGGGGGTTAAGGAGACTGGTGCTCGACGTCCTCAAGCCGCTCCGTGAACCCTCGATAGTCGAGGTGGCCCTCGACCTCAGCAGGGTGCGTGGGGTCGACGCAGTCAATATAACCGTTAACGAGGTCGACGTGGAGACGCTGAGCCTCACGATAGTCGTGGAGGGCCCTGACATAGACTTCGAGGGGGTTAAGAGCGTCCTTGAGGCGGCCGGCGCGGCCATACATAGCATAGACCAGGTCGTGGCGGGCGACAGGCTGATAGAGGTCCCCGACCTGGGGCGCGGCGAATGAGGCGCTGCGCCTCCTGCGGCTCGCCGGCCGCAATATACCAGCACCACGCCGGGAGGTTCCTCTGCTGGAGGTGCTTCGAGGAGGACGTGGTTGGTAGGGCTAGGCGGGAGCTCTCACGCTGGGGGCTGCTCTCCCCCGGCGACCGCCTACTGCTCGCCCTGAGCGGCGGGAAGGACAGCTACACCCTCCTCCACGTAATGGCCAGGATACACGACACCTCCAAGATGGCTGTGGTCACCGTCTACGAGGGGGGCCCGGGGTCGTGGAGGAGGCTGGAGGCAGAGCCTATACACAGGGAGGCGAGGAGGCTCGGCGTCGACGTCCTGACCGTGAGCTTCGAGGAGGCGTACGGGGCTCCGCTGAGGGAGATGGTTGAGAGGGCGCGTAGGAGGGGGCTCGGCCTCAAGCCCTGCACGGTATGCGGGGTGCTGAGGAGGAGGCTCCTCGACGACACCGCGAGGGCCCACGGCTTCACGAAGCTGGCGACCGCCCACAACCTCGACGACGAGGCGCAGACAGCGATAATGAACATACTGAGGGGCGACGTTGTAGGACTGATACGCCAACACCCCCTCGCAGCCCTTCAGGGGGTCGGGGACTTCACGCCAAGGATCAAGCCCCTCCGCAGGGTGCACGAGTACGAGACAGCCGCCTACGCGTACATGAAGGGCTACGGGCCCCCCGCGCACGAGTGCCCATACCTCGGGGAGAGGCCGACGCTGAGGCTCATGGTGAGGCTGAGGCTGTACCGTATCCAGTGGCTCGAAGACCCCGCGGCGGCGTGGAGGCTCATAGACTCCCTCGACGCCCTGCTGGCGGGGGAGGCCGAGAAGCTCGGCTCACTACCCCCACTACCCAGGTGCAGGCTCTGCGGCAGGCCCACCAGCTACGGGAGGGAGGTGTGCAAGGCCTGCGAGATACTCATAAAACTAGGCCTGGCCTAGCAGATCCTCCACCCCGGCTCAGCCCCCTCCTCGACGGTCACCAGGTAGGGGCGCTGCCCCTTCTCGCAGCCAGCGGCCAGTATCATCCCCTGGCTCACATACCCCCTGATGACCTTCGGCTTGAGGTTCGCGACCACCACGACCCTCTTCCCGACGAGATCCTCCGGCTTATACCACCTAGCTATACCGCTGACTATCTGCCTGACCTCGCCGCCGAGGTCAACCATGAGCCTCAGCAGCCTCGTCCCAGGGATACGCTCCGCCTCCCTCACAACACCGACCCTGAGGTCGATGCAGGCGAAGTCGTCGATGCTGATCTCCCTGCACCCCTCCCTCATCTCACCACCCAACACGGGGCACCGCAGCCACCCATACACCCCTCCCCCTCTTAAACCCCCGCCGGCTAGTCACGGAAGGCGGCGCCGATGACGACTGGTATTACCCGTGAACACGTGATCGAGCCCCACCGCTGCCGAGGCGCCGGTAGGCGGCCGCGAAGCGCCACGCGAAGCCGACAAGCGAGGCCGCCACGGCTGCAGCCAGCACCGCCAAGCCAAGAGGCCTCCACACAACCCAGGCGAGGAGGGAGAGGAAGACGAGTATCAGCCTCTCAGGCCTCTCAACAAGCCCGACACCCTCCAGGCACGCCCCCGGCCCCGCAAGGGACTCGAACCTGGCCCTCACATAGCTTATGAGGAGGCTGAGGACCATGAAGAGGTACACCAGCCCCCACGGCATCCCGGCCACCCCCAAGCCGTAGATGTAGGCGGCGTCAGACAGCCTATCCAGCGTCGAGTCCAGCAACGCCCCACGGCTCGACGCCTCCCCCCTCAGCCTAGCGACAGCCCCGTCGACGGCATCCATGAAGCCCCCCGCGGCGACGAGCAGCAGGCCGACCACGGGCCACCCGAGCCAGACGACGACGAGGTAGGCGAGGCTCGCCGCGAAACCAGCAACGGTGAACACGTAGGCAGGCAGGAAGCCGAGCCTACGCGCCACCCTAACCATGAACGGCGAGACGACGGGCCTAAGCCTACCCAGCAACCAGCCCACCACCAGGCATACATGGGCGCGTACAGGCGGCGGGTAAAACACCTGGAGGGGGAGAAGCCGGAGGGGAATCCGGGCGCGCCGTGTGGGGTGGCGCCGGGGGCGGGATTTGAACCCGCGCGGGGTGAACCCCCACCGGCTTAGCAGGCCGGCGCCCTACCAGGCTAGGCGACCCCGGCACGTGGCCCATAGAGGGCCGTGGATTTCTTCTCCCCTGGCCGGGGTTTTATGCTTTATACTGGCGGCTTCTCGCGTAGGAATAGGTGTAGTATCGTCATCAGGTAGTCTAGTATGTCCCTTAGGGAGAGCATGCCTACGGGCTTGCCGTCCTCGTCTACGACGGGTAGGTGCCTTATATTAGCCTCCCTCATCTTCTCGACAGCCTCTATGAGGGGGGTGTCCGGGTTCACGGTTACGGGGTTCTCAGTCATTATCTCCCATACGGGGAGCTTCTTACCCACCTTGTTCCTGGCGACCGCATAGATTATGTCCCTCTCCGTGACGATCCCCGCAAGCTTGCCGTGCTCGTCTACTACGAGTAGGCTCCCAACCCTGTTCTCGTACATCTTCCTGGCGGCCTCCTCTATGGGCTCGTTCAACCCTATCGTCAACGGAGGGGTCGTCATGAGGTCTGCCGCTCTGAGTCCTATCCTCCTCCTCCTGCGGAGAAGGGGCACCAGGGCTCCCCGCGTAGTTGTATAGGTTGTGGCTCTAGGGTTGCTTAAAAATTAGTGGTGTTCGGGGCTCCGCGGCTCTATGACTACTATGTGTAGCCTGCCCTCCCCGGCCGCCGTACACTCCTCCATGCATTCGTGGATCTCGCCCGGCTCGAGGACGTGCTCCCTCCCGCCGCTCTTCACTATCGTCCTCCTCAGCACCACTATCACCGCGCCCTTCGGCAGCCTCGCCTCGGGGTCCTCGGTGAGGTCGTATACCTTGGCGTCCCTGCACTTGACGGCGAACCCCCTCACGAGGGGCTGCGTCGACCTACACCCGCGGACTAGGAGTATGGCGGCCGGCCCGTAGAGGGGCTTGACCATCGAGCCGGGCTTGACGGGCACCAGGTTGCCGGGGCCCGCGTCGAGGGGCTCGCCCCCATCCCTTATCCTCACGACCCCGCTTACCACGAGGAGGGCTGCCTCTTCGTCCAGGTCGACACCGGCGCTATGGGCTAGCTTCTGGACGCAAAACGCGCCGCACCTCCTCCCTAGCCCGTGTAACGCGGCGCCCTCCCCTGATAATGCCTCACCACCCCGGCGTTCGGGGACACGCTTAGCCCACGCGTGATTTAAGTCTTTCCATCCGGTGTGGAGCCTAGTTAGGCGGGTGCCCGGGTCTTGCCAGAGGAGTGGTGGAGCCTGGAGATACCATACGTCATCCTAGACGCTATAACGAAGAGGATAGCCGGCGACATAGTGATGGCGGAGAGGGCTGGGAGGGCTTTGAGGAAGTGGAGGGAGGTGTTCCGCGCCAGCCAGATAGAGGTTGCCAGGAGGATGGGTGTCTCGCCGAGCGTCGTGAGCGACTATGAGAAGGGCCGCAGGACGCCGGGCGCGGCCTTCGTGAAGAGGTTCGTTGAGGCCCTCCTTGAGATAGACGAGAAGAGGGGGTGGCCGACGATAAGGAAGCTGGTCAAGATGTTCCAGCTCCAGCACCTCCACGCGGTCGTCGACATGAGGGAGCTGGAGGGGGGCGTCGGCTTCGACGAGCTCCTCCTCGCGGTCAGGGGTGTGCCCCTGACATCGTTCGCCCTCGAGGAGAAGATCTACGGCTACACGGTCCTCGACAGCATAGCGGCTATCCTGTCGCTGAGCGGGAACGAGTTCATATACGTGATGGGGTCGACCAGCCAGAGGGCGCTCGTCTTCACGAAGGTCACTACGGGGAGGTCGCCGATGATAGCCGTGAGGGTGGCCCCGATAAAGCCGGCGGTGGTCGTGATACATGGGCCGAGGAGGGTCGACTACCTAGCCGTACTCCTAGCCGAGGCGGAGAGGGTGCCGTTGATACTCTCCACGGCCAGGAGCGTCGAGGAGCTCGTGGAGGGGCTCCGGGGGCTCGCCAGGAGCTAGCCCTGCCTAGACTCCTGCAGCCTTATAATCGCCTCCGCTATGTCGCCCCCCGTCTCCTCCAGGGCCTTCCTAGCCTCCTCGAGGCTGACCCCCGCCTGCTCCGCGACGAGCCTCACATCCTCCTCCGTGAACGAGGGGGCCTCCCCCGCCTCAGCCTCAACCCTCCTAGGGTTCCCCATTACCTGGAGGAGCGCCCTACCCCCCGGCATCCTTATGATCATAGTCGTCTCGGGGTTCTCTATCACTATCCTTCCCCCTCCAACCTCCTCGATGACAACCCTGTCGGCGTCAACAGTCTCCACGTCGACGTTTATCCCCAGTCTCTTCAACTGCTTCACGAGAGTAGTTGGATCCATCCTGAACACGGCCTACACCACAGCCTACACCCTCCCCGGGGCCCGGCTAAAATATTAGCCTCTAAAGCGGGACTCTGTGAGGCCAGAGAGAGGAGTGAAACACGCAAGGAGTAGCCCTGGTGGCGCGTAGAAGGGGTGTGAGGCTGTGGAGAGGGTGTTGGTGAAGGTTCTCGGTGGGGGAGGCGAGGTCGGCAGGCTCTCGCTGCTCATACGCTACGAGGGCTCGAGGAGGGGCCTCATACTGGACGCCGGCGTCAACTTCGACGAGAACGACAACCCTGTCTTCGCGGGCCACTACCCGCCGAAGTACGTCGAGGCGATAGTGCTGAGCCACGCCCACCTAGACCACATAGGCACCGCGCCGATCTACTATATCTCGGGCAACCCGGCGATATACGCTACGAGGCCGACGATGGAGATGGCCAAGCTCATGTGGGCCGACTTCCTCAAGATAAACGGCTACTACTCCACCTACGAGGACAGGGAGGTGGAGAGGGCTGTCGCTGCGGCGAGGAACATAGAGTACGGCGACGAGGCCGAGGCAGCCGGCTTCACACTCAAGTTCTACAACTCGGGCCACATACCGGGCAGCGTCTTCACGGTCGTTGAGGCGGACGGGCTCAGGATAGGGTTCACGGGGGACGTAAACACGGTCGACACGAAGCTCATGAAGGGTATGGATCCCGGGAGCGTGGGGAAGGTAGACGTGCTGATAATGGAGGCGACCTACGGCGCCTCAACACACCCCCCTAGGAGGGTCTCCGAGGCGAGGCTGGTCTCCATAGTGGAGGAGGTCGTGGGGAGGGGAGGGACGGTGCTCATACCAGCCTTCAGTATAGCGAGGGGCCAGGAGGTCATGATGATACTGGAGGACTACGGTGTAGACGTGCCCGTCGCGGTGGACGGCATGATAAGGAAGACCACGGAGATAATGCTGGAGAACAAGAAGTTCATAAACAACCCGCACCTCCTCGAGAAAGCATACAACGACTACCTGTTCGTCAGGGGGTGGAGGGATAGGAGTAGGGTGTGGAGGAGGCCGGGTGTCATCATAGCGTCGGCGGGCATGCTCAAGGGGGGCCCGAGCCTCTACTACGTCAAGAAGATAGGGGGCGATAAGAGGAACGCTGTCATCCTCGTCTCCTACCAGGCCGAGGGGTCGCCGGGCAGGAGGCTGCTCGAGGAGGGGAAGATACCCGGGAGCGAGGAGATGCTGAGGGCTAGGCTCGAGTGGCTCGACCTCAGCAGCCACGCCGACATGTATGGGCTGGCTGAGATGGCTAGGAGGCTGAAGCCCTCGAAGATAATAGTCGTGCACAGCGACATGGAGGTCGCCGTCAAGTTCACCGAGTACCTCCGCGGGAGGGTGGGGGAGGACGTCGACGTAGAGATAGCTGTGAACAACGCCGAGTATAGGCTGGAGCCGCAGCGGTGAAAGAGTCTTGAGCGGGGGCGGGGGAGACCTATTCGCCCTCATACTCGCGGCCCTCCTACGCATGTATAACTGGGGCAGCTGCCTGCTCCAACACCTGCTCAGAGAATACCTCTCGAACTTCCCCCAGGCTGAGCGCACCGTCGAGGCCCTGGGCTCCGCCTTCAACCTCCTTGTCAACCTGACCGTGTTCTACATACTCTTCAAGCTGTTCAAGAAGTTCGACAAGATAATCCTCATCGCCCTAGTGGTGGGCTGGAGCGTCTTCGCGCTCGTGATGCTTGGAGCCCTCAACCCACACACGGTGGCCAAGGTATCGGAGATGCTCAACAAGACGATATACGGCCTGATAGAGAACACTACGAGGCGCATGGGCGGCGGTGGTTGAGGTGCTCCGCCGCTGCCCCGTCTGCGGGAGGGAGGCCGTAGTCGCTGACGTCCTCGGGGCCTGCGCCGACTGCATAAGGGAGGGGAGGGCTGAGCCCCCGGAGAGGAGGTGGAGGCTGAGGCTAGGGCTCCCGCCGAGGCCTCCGAGGAGCGGCGCCCACGCCTGCAGGATATGCGTGAACGCGTGCGCGCCAAGCCGTGGCTGCGGCTTCTGCGGCATCTGGTGCAGCAGGAGGGGTGCGGGGGGCCTCTCACCGAGGGTCTCCGGCCTCGCCGCCTACTGGTACCTCGACCCACACCCGACGAACTGTGTGGCGACGCCGGTCTGCCCCGCAACCACCCCGGAGGGGTACCCAAGGTACACTTTTACGAGGGGGGTGGAGGAGGGCTACTACAACCTCGCAGTATTCATGCTCGGCTGCAACCTCGACTGCCTATTCTGCCAGAACATCGAGCACAAGACACTCCTAGCCATCGGCCCCCCAGCCGACTACGTGAGGGGAGTGGAGGAGCTCGTAGAGGCCGCGGCCGACCCGAGGGTGACGTGCGTCTGCTTCTTCGGGGGCGACCCAACGCCGCACATGCCGCTCCTGATAAGGGCTTCGCGGATCATAGCCGGGAGGAGCGACGGCCCCAAGAGGATATGCTGGGAGACGAACGGCCTCGCCTCGACACCACTCCTGAGGGAGGCCGCCGGGCTGAGCCTCGAGTCGGGCGGCATAGTCAAGGTTGACTGGAAGGCGTGGAGCCCGAGGCTCTACGAGGCGTTGACGGGCGCGCCGGGCGCCGAGGCCGTCGAGGCGTTGAAGAGGAACACCGCCGCGGTGGTCGACATGTGGCACTCCTCCAGCCGCAGGAGCCCACCCCTCCTCGTAGTCAGCATGCTCCTCGTCCCGGGCTACGTCGACGAGGAGGAGGTGTATGGTGTAGCCTCCTACCTCGCCGGCATGGACAGGGACATACCCCTCGTCCTCCTAGCCTTCCACCCCCAGCACCTGATGAGGGACCTGCCGACCACGAGCAGGGGTCATGCCTACAGGTGCCTCGAGGCCGCGAGGAGGGCTGGGCTCCGCAGGGTCTTCCTGGGTAACGAGTGGCTCCTCGGGGACGAGTACTAGGAGCAGTCCTCCCTGAAACCGGAACACATAGTCGATGAAACCGCACCATGGGGCGGGGTTACCGCTTAAGCCCCTGCACGGCTACGCGGCCCTGGAAGGGCTAGTGTATGCAGACGCGCAGGCTCGCCTACCTCATAGGCTTCCTCGTCGCAATATACGCCGCCACCGTGGCCGTGCAGGTCTACCAGCCCGCCACCGGGGGCTACTTCAACCTCGGCGAGGCCGCGATATACGCTGCAGCGTTGACGACGACGCCGGGGGTCGCGGCGGCCGCAGCCGGCATAGGGTCGGCGCTCGCTGACCTCACCACGGGCTACGCCATATTCGCCCCCGGCACACTCGTGATAAAGGCGTGCGAGGGCTACGTCGCCTCCATCCTCGCGAGGAGGCTGAGGAGGCTTAGGGGGGTTCCAGCCGGCCTCGTGGCCGGAGTCTTCGTAGGCGGCCTAGTCGCCTGCTTCGGCGTCATATACCTCTCGGGCCCACTGGAGCTCGGCACCGCCTGGGGAGGAGTATCGCTCCACGCCCCCTGGTGGGTGTGGCTGCTCGTAGGAGGGGCGGTGGCGGCGGCTGTGGCGGCGGCCGTGTCTAGGAGCGTCTACGCGGGCGAGGTGGCGGCGGTGCTGATAGCGGGGACCGTGATGGTCACCGGCTACTTCCTCTACGAGTACTTCGTCTCCAACCCGCTCACGGGGAGGCCGAGCATACACGCGCTGGCGGAGGTCCCGGTCAACATGGGGCAGGCGGTCGTCGGCGCAGCCGTCGGGGTCCCCGTCGCCGCCTGGCTCAGGAGGGCCGGGTTCTCCCTCCAGCGTTGAAGGGGGAGGGCCTGCAGGGCTTTGGGCAGCATCAGGGCGTGGGTCGAGGAAGCCTGTAGGCCTAGCGGCTTCTGCGTCCGCGGCGTCGGCGTCGAGGCGGGCCCCGGCGACGCCGTCGTCGTCACGGGGAGGAGCGGCTCGGGGAAGACGACCCTCCTCCGCGCAGTCCTCCGCCTCCCAGGCGTGAAGCTGAGGGGCAGGGTGGAGGTGAGGGGGAGGGTCGGCTACCTGCCCCAGGAGCCCTGGAGGCCGCTGCTCGGCCCAACACCCAGGTACGACCTCCTCCTCGCCGGCGCCGGCGAGGAGGGCTTCGAGGAGGTGCTTGACAAGCCACTCCACTGGCTGAGCGCTGGCTGGCTGCAGAGGCTCGCGCTGCGCGTAGCCCTGTCGGGGGCCGACGTCATCGTCCTCGACGAGCCCGGCGTATACCTCGACGAGGAGGCCCGCGCCGCACTAGAGGAGATGGTCGGGGAGGCGCTCCAGGGGGGTGCAGCCGCCCTGATAGTAGACCACGACCCAGCCCGCTGGAGGCGGCTGGCGGCACGCTACATAGTCCTAAGGGATGGGAGGCCCGCGTGCAGTGGGGGTGAGGAGTGCATCGAGGAGTACGAGTCCGCCCCGCCGCCCCCACAGCCGCCGCCGGGCACCAGCGGCGCCCCGGCACTCTCCATGAAGGAGGTGTGGTTCAGGTACCCCGGCTCCCGCGGATGGGTGCTGGAGGGGGTCGACGTGGACGTCTACGAGGGGGAGGTGGTGGCGGTCACAGGACCCAACGGCGCGGGTAAAACAACCCTCCTCAAGCTGGCCGCAGGCATCTACAAGCCGTGCAGGGGGAGGGTCGAGAGGCGTGGAGACGCGACATACATCCCCGAGAACCCGCTCCTCTACTACACGGGTGCGACGCTGTACGAGGAGGCCTCATGGGGGGCTGTCGACGGGCAGTACGTAGAGGAGGTGTTGAGGAGGCTTGGGCTCTGGGGGCTCAGGGACAGGCCCCTAGCCTGGCTGAGCACGGGCGAGAGGAGGAGGGCGGCGATAGCCTCCGCAGTGACCCACGGCTACAGCCTAATACTCGTCGACGAGCCGACAGCCGGGCTGGACCCCTGGGCGGCCAACCGAGTACTCGAAGTACTCCTCGAGGCGGCCTCCACGGGCGCGGCCGTGGTTATGGCTACTCATGACCGGAGAGCACTGGGCTCATCCTCCAGAACCCTCAGCCTGCGGGGAGGAGGGCGTTGATAAGGAGGCTCATGAGGCTCCTCGTAGCCCTCTCCGTCAGAGGCTTCTTCGAGGCCGGCTGGGAGAGCTTCAGGAGGGGGCACCCGGCGCCAAAGCTCCTCTTCGCCGCGGCCAGCCTACTCCTAGTCTACAGGCTCGGCGCAGCCGGCGCCGCAGCCGTCGAGGCCGCCGCTGCAGCCCTCATGGCCGCCTCCGGGGAGCTGTACTGGGCCGCGAGCCTCGAAGCCCTACTCCTCATACCAGCCGCATGGGCCTCCCTCACAAGCCTCGCGCTGGGCGCAGCAGGCCTACACCCCATCAGCGCCGCCGAGGCCCTAGCCATTATGCTTAGGTGGCACGCCGCGGGCCTCGCCATAGCATACCCGGCCGCCACAATCAACCCCGTGGACGTCTACAACGCGGCCTCTAGGCTGGCCGGGCCCGAGAAGGCGGCAGCCGTGCTGACGGCGTACAGGCTGCTGCCACACGGGCTGACATGCTTCCGCGAAGCCCTCGAAGCCTCCTCGACGAAGAAGGGGGCGCCGCTCCACGCAGCCGTAGCAGCAGCCACGGCGGCTGTGCTGGAGGAGGCGGCCGGGGTGGTTGAGGCCACGGCGCTGAGGGCTAAGAGGCCTCAGGTGCCCGTGGAGAGGAGCTCTAAGTGGACGGCGGCGGAGGCCGCGGCAACCCTAATACTACTCCTCCTACTAGTCCTAGGGGGTGCCCGACCCTGCCCATAATAGTCAGGGTCAACCCCGAGAACCCCGACGAGGAGGAGCTCAGACGGGTCGCGGAGGCAGTCCGCAGGGGAGGCCTAGTTGTATACCCAACGGAGACCGTCTACGGACTCGGCTGCGACCCGCTCAACGAGGGGAGCGTCGAGAAGGTGTATGTCGCGAAGAGGAGGCCGAGGAGCAAGCCGCTCCCCGTACTCGCGGCCAGCTTGAGGGACGTCGAGAGGATAGCTTTCATGAACAGGGAGGCGAGGATACTGGCTGAGAAGTACTGGCCCGGCCCCCTAACACTCATCCTCAAGGCGAAGCCCACGCTGCCACACGTGGTGACGGCGTGCACGGGCAGAGTCGCGGTCAGGGTCCCAGGCCACAGGGTCGCCAGGATCCTGGCGAGGCTGAGCGGGGGCCTCATCGTGGGGACGAGCGCAAACATATCAGGCGCTAGGCCGCCGAGGACGCTCGAGGAGGCCCTCAGGCAGCTGCCAAGGGAAATGATAGACGCCGCCGTCGACGCAGGCCCAGCACCCCTCGGCACACCATCAACAATAATAGACATAACAACCGGCAGGCCAATACTCGTCAGGAAGGGGCCCATAAGCCTCAGAGAGGTCGAGGATACACTGCTCAGCAGTAGCCGACCTCCTCGCAGCAGATCCTCTTCATGACCAACGCGTCCTTGTCGAGCAGCGGGCTCTCAGAGATAACCGTAGCCCTGACACCAACCTCCCTATACGCCTCACACACATGCCTGAACTCAGGCCCATACGACTCCTCAGCCAACGTATGGTGCTCCACCTCACCCCCACTACCATACCTTATCCTCGAGAAATGCGTATGCAGGGGCTCCAACGCCCACCTCCCAAGCCCCGACTCGATGCGGTCAATGACTTCAAGCACATGATCCCTCGACACTATATAGTTCCCCTTATACCTCGCATGAAGATGCGCCCAGTCAACCGTAGGCCTACAATACTCAACCCTACTACAGATCTCAATAACCTCATCGACATCCCCCACCTGGCTAACCTTACCAGTAGTCTCCGGGGAGAGCCAAACCCCCCTAACACCCTCAGACTTCATCCACTCAACCACCTCCCCCAACGCGGCAACAACCTTCTCCAAGGCATGACGCTTAGAGGGGTTGCCACGGTAGTAGCCTGGATGGAAGACGACGACATACGCACCCATCCACTCAGCCGCCCTAACAGCCGCCTTCAGCCTCTCAATACTCTTCCTAACAGTCTCCTCCCTCCCAGCCAAGTTAATGTAGTAGGGTGCATGCAGAGACAGCAAGACACCATGCTCCTCCGCCGCCCTACGGATAGCCCTTGCACGCGCCTCGCTGATCCTCACCCCACGGACAGCCTCATACTCGAGCGCGTCAAGCCCCTCCGCAGCAACGAACTCCACAGCCTTAACATAGTCCCCCTTCTTCATGTCAACCGGCTTACCAGCAGGGCCGAACCTTATACGCTCAGGCACCCCCGGCACCACCGTATGGAGACACGGCTAATACTGGGACAAGAACCCAGCCCTCTGAACGGCCTGGGGTTTCGGTATCCTTGTTATGTATTTGTAGCTGCAGTTCTGGCACTCCTGTACTACCAGTATCTCCTCCTCGTCCTCCACTAGCTCGAGCCTGGTCTTGGAGCCGCACTTGGGGCACTTCAATATCCTCGTGTAGTGTATTTTTAGGCCGGCTGCCTTCGCCTCCCCGGGTGCTAGTGGGGCTCCGTGGAGGTTGAGTTCCTGTAGTATTCCTAGGTGGATGGTTCTGGCTTTCTCGAGGAGGCTTGGTGTCTTCCTCCTCGCCGGCGCCGTGTTCAGGTATTTTGTCGGGTTGGAGAGCATGGTTATTACTACCGGTAGCTCCTGCATGACGAGTGCTAGTGGGTCGCCGAGGCTTGTCATGCACGTGTAGGTTGCAGCCGCCAGTTTCTCTGCGTCCGTGACGTCTTCTGGTGTGGGCTCCACCCTCCCCTGCTCCCTCGCCAGCTGGGCTGCTATCGAGTCCCTTACCTCGCTGCACTTGTCTAGCCGCAGGTGTGCTGGCTGCATGTCTCCGCCAGCCCGTGCACCGCCTGGCTTAGGGCTAGTATTGCCTGCGCGTAGTTCAGCACCGTCTTTGACTCGTACAGCTTCAGCTTCGCCGCCGACTCTATGGCCTCCGTGGCCTTGGCCAGCATCTCCGCGTAGTCGACACCCAGGGGGCCTACCACGGAGCCCGCCGACCCCTTCTGGGAGTAGAGTGTTGATATGAGTGAGTCTGCTAGTGTGGCTGCCCTCTTCGCCTTCGCCTCGAGGGACTCGTAGTACTTCATCGCGTTCTTCAGCTCCTCTATCGTCTTGTTTATGAGGTCTGCCAGCTCCTCTATATGGGTGCACGCCCCGCAGGCCTCCTCCCCGCCCCTATGGTTGGATGGCGTCCTGGTCGTGGACGTGGGGGAGGTGGTTGTTTTTAGGTGTTGCAGTGTCCTCGCAGCGGCCCCGAGCTCCCCGGCGGCCTCCTCCAGGAGCCTGGCTGGCTCGCCGCCGAGTTTCTTGGCGAGCCCCATGCACTCCCTGGCCTCGGCCTCCAGCCTGGCCGCCTGGCCCTGCCACGGGCTTGCCTGGTGGTGGGCTGCGGCGATTAGTAGTGCTGTGAGGGCTGCGAGTGTGAGCGCCGCCACGGCTAGGCGCGTGTTGGCCGTCACGTGGCCACCTCCGGTGACCTTAGTGGTGCTGGGAGGGGCTGGAATATGTTTCGAGGGGGTGGGTAGAAGCGGCTTCGTGTTTGGGAGCGATTGTGGACTGTGAGCGTTTAATACAGCCTGGTTAAAGGCAAAGGGTTTATCCGGGAGTGTTTGATAGTCCTTTATCCAAAGTAGAGGGGACTGATAGGGTATGGCGAAGGAGCTCCGGCTGGAGGAGGGTAAGCTTACTATAGCGGGCGGCAAGGAGAGGTACGTGCTCGTACCCCTCCGCATATTCGCTGAGATATACAAGACCCTGGAGGACGTCGTGGGAACCGGCGCCGGGGCCGTAGCATACATGATGGGTAAGAGGATAGGCAAGGGACTTGCAGAGGAGCTGGTGAGGAGGACGGGCGGCAACACGGATCTACAGCACAACATGGAGAAGCTCATCGAGTTGCTGAGCGAGCTCGGCTTCGGCCGCTTCGAGCTCGTGGAGGCGGCAGGCAACAGGTTTGTTATAAGGATGTATGAGGGCCCCACAAGCGAGTTCCTCAAGAACGCCGGGAAGGCCTCATGCCACCTGGAAAGGGGGCTGATAGCAGGCGTCCTGGAGGAGGTGCTAGGCTGCAAGTGCATGGCGCGGGAGACCAAGTGCAGGTCAGCTGGCAGCCCCTACTGCGAGATCGTGGTCGAGAAGGTGGCTGGGTGAGCGAGGAGGAGGGGAGGCCCGGGGCGCTGGGGCGTCAGCACCGCGCATGCTCAGCCTTCAGGCCTCTCCTCCACGAGTTTTTCCCCTCTCTCCCCGATCCTGCCGCTCCCGGTTGCGTGGCTTTACCCGATCAGCCCCCAGAGCTCCTCATCTCGGCTAGAGAATTTTTCCTCCGATACTGTATGGGTGTTGTGGGGTGACTTATAGGTTGTCTTACACGTGTAAGCCTATAGCGATGCAGGATCTTGTTCCGCGTCTACTTCAACTCTGCCTTGACTAGTACGTTATCCTGCGAAGCCTATGCAGCAGCGCCGGGCCGCCCGCCCGGAGCAGCCTGGCGGGGACATGGATGCTCGTCGCCCTCGTCGCCGGGTCCCTGGCGAGCTTCAAGAGCATTACTG
>CAYZCH010000111.1:0-17013 GCA_964476405.1 uncultured Desulfurococcales archaeon | reverse complement strand
CCCCGCCTGGCTACGAGGTGCTCCACGCAGAACGCAGGCTCCTCCTCCTACACGCTGAGACACCGGCCTACAGGAGCCAGGCCGTATACCCCCCGACCACGGCGCTCCACCGCATACACTCGGGGATGCACAGGGGCCCATGGACCCCCATCCCCTGCAGGACTACGAGGGCGGCGGCGTGGCTCCTCAGCAGGGGCTACGCCTCAGAGGCGCTGCTACCATCAGCCATGGAGCCGCCCGGCGCCCACGCAGAGGCCTCGACAACCCAGAGCCTCACAATCTACTACCGCTCCAACGACCCCCAGGCAGAGGAGGCGGCGTACACCATAGCGGGGAGTGAGGAGGAGAACACCTAGCAGGGGCTCGGCAACCGGTGCATACATCACCCCCGCGGCCCCCGGGTCAAGAGACGGGGTTTATCCTCACAGCCCCACGCACAAGCGGCGCCAGCCCCGCTGATGTAGTTTGCACGTCCCCGAGCCCCCTCCCGAGGCGGGGGCCGTGAGGAGCCTCCACCGAGGCTGAGGGAACCATATAACACCCGGCCATCACGTAGTAGGACATGGGTCGTGGCTTGTCGCTGGAGAAGTGCATATCCAGGCCCGGCTCCGTCACAGTGAGCCTTGTCGAGGGATATATACAGGTCAACAACAATACGCCCTGCCACCTACACGTGAAGGCCCTGGAGGTCGAACACACGATAACAACGCTCGTCTACGAGCCGGGGAGCCTCGAGCCTAGCAAGTCCGCTAAAAGACATATACGTGAAAGGATAAACGTGGACACGGTAATCCCCCCGCACGACAGGCTGAGGATATACTTCGGCCCACATGAAAACGTCGACCGCGTCGTAGTCATAGTGGGGGACGAGTACGGCAGGGAGTACAGGATAGTTACGCCCATAATAAGGTTCGAGGAGGAGAAGGAGCAGGAGTCCTGAGCCTTATTAGGCCAGGCTCCAAGCCCAGTAGGGATACCTTTAATTCCACTCATCCCCGCCCATCTTCTCTAATACGGAGAGAGGGATGCCTGGCAACGATAAACTCGTTGTCTGGATAGACGAGGTTCGCGCCAAAGACACGCTCCTCGTCGGAGGGAAGGGGGCGAACCTCGGAGAGATGACGGCCGCCGGCGTCCCCGTCCCGCCAGGCTTCATCGTCACAAGCATAGCATACAAGAAATTCCTCGACGAGACCGGTATATGGAAGAAGATCAAGGAGCTCCTGGACAAGCTCGACGTCAACAACACCGAGGAGCTGGAGAAGACGAGTAAGACCATAAGGAGGATGATAGAGACACAGAAGATGCCCGAGTACATAGAGGAGGAGATAAGGAAGTATTACCGCGAGCTATCAAAGAAGCTCGGCATAGAGAACCCGCTCGTCGCCGTCAGGAGCAGCGCGACGGCGGAGGACATGCCTGAGGCCAGCTTCGCGGGACAGCAGGAGACATACCTGAACGTGAGCGGGGAGGATGAAGTAGTCGAGAAGGTGAAGAAGTGCTGGTCAAGCCTCTTCACCCCGAGGGCCATATTCTACCGCGTCCAGCACGGGATAAGCCACGAGAAGGCGTTGATGGCGGTCGTCGTCCAGAAGATGGTCAACGCTAAGTCGGCAGGAGTCATGTTCACCCTACACCCCGCGACCGGAGACCCCAACGTGATAGTCATAGAGTCCTCATGGGGGCTCGGCGAGGCGGTAGTAGGCGGCATGGTCACGCCCGACGAGTTCATAGTCGATAAGAAGACCCTGAAGATACTCGAGAAGAAGATAAACTACAAGAAGATAGCGGTGGTATACGACCCCAAGGAGAAGAAGAACAAGGTGATAGAGCTCCCACCCGAGAAGGCGAAGGCTCCTAGCCTCACAGACGAGGAGGTCGTCAAGCTCGCAGAATACGGCCTCAAGATAGAGAAGCACTACAACCACGCAATGGACATCGAGTGGGCCATCGACAAGGACCTCAAGTTCCCCGACAACGTCTTCATAGTGCAGGCTAGGTACGAGACCGTGTGGAGCGCGAGGAAGGCTAAGCCGAAAGAGGAGGCTAAGGCGGTCAGCATAGAGAAGGCCAAGGTTCTCGTGAGGGGCCTCCCCGCAAGCCCCGGCATAGCGGTCGGCGTAGCCAAGGTGATCCTAGACCCGCACAGCGAGGAGGCAATGAAGTTCAAGAAGGGCGAGATCCTGGTTACAAGGATGACCGACCCCGACTGGGTGCCCTTGATGAAGAAGGCGGCGGCGATAGTAACCGATGAGGGTGGCATAACGAGCCACGCAGCAATAGTCTCGAGGGAGCTCGGCATACCATGTATCGTCGGTACAGGGAACGCGACCAAGGTCATAAAGACCGGTATGGTGGTCACCGTTGACGCGACGCGCGGAGTCGTCTATGAGGGCAGGGTTGAGCTGGGCAAGAAGAAGGAGGAGGAGAAGGCAGTAGTGATGCCGAGGATAAAGGAGGCCCTGAGAGACCTATACCCGGTGACGGCCACCAAGATATACATGAACCTCGGGGAGCCCGAGGCCATAGACAAGTACCTAGACCTGCCCTTCGACGGCATAGGCCTGATGAGGATAGAGTTCATCATAGGCGAGTGGATAGGATACCACCCACTCTACCTCATAGACAGCGGGAAGCCACAGGTATTCGTCGATAAGCTCGCCGAGGGCATAGCGAAGGTTGCCTCAGCGATATACCCGAGGCCGGTCGTGGTCAGGTTCAGCGACTTCAAGTCCAACGAGTACAGGAGGCTGAAGGGAGGCGAGAAGTACGAGCCCGAGGAGAGGAACCCGATGATAGGCTGGCGCGGCGCCTCAAGATACATACACCCCGCCTACGAGCGCGGCTTCCGCCTAGAGGTACAGGCCATAAGGAAGGTCAGGGAGGAGATGGGCCTCAAGAACGTCTGGGTGATGATACCGTTTGTGAGGACTACATGGGAGGTCGAGAGAGTACTCAAGATAATGGAGGAGGAGGGCCTCAAGAGGAGCAGGGACTTCAAGGTCTGGATAATGGCTGAGGTACCGAGCGTCGCGCTGCTAATAGAGGAGTTCGCGAAGCTCGTTGACGGCTTCAGCATAGGCAGCAACGACCTCACCCAGCTAGTACTCGGCGTGGATCGCGACTCACAGCTGCTAGCCGAGGCCGGCTACTTCGACGAGCGCGACCCGGCGGTGCTGAAGGCGATAGAGATGATTATCAAGGGGGCGCACAAGTACGGGAGAACGGTATCGATATGCGGGCAGGCCCCGAGCTACTACCCGGAGATAGTAGAGTTCCTAGTCAAGCTGGGGATAGACAGTATAAGCGTCAACCCGGACGCCGTGATAAGGACGAGGAGGCTAGTGGCAAGCATAGAGAGGAAGGTGATGCTCCAGCGCCTCGCAAGGCTGGAGAAGTACCTGCTGGAGGAGGAGTAACCAGTTTTTACCCTCCATGGGCCAGGCCCGCAACCATACATGAAGTAATGAGCCTACACGCCCCCCTCCTACCCGGCGACTACCTCGAAGACATCGAGTCATCCACCATACACCTGCACGTAGCCTACAGCGCGACTGGGTACCCTATAGCGCTCATGAAGTATGCCGAGTCGGAGTCGGCGACGCCGTGGAGGAGGCCTACGGGCGTGCACCTCGAGAGACTCATAGAGACGTATGCGCCGCAGCTCGCCGCGTCAAGAGGCCCCATGATCCACGACCCCTACTACGGGGTCTACGTGCCGACGGTGAAGGGTAGGCTGCTCATACACTACAGCTCCCGGGGGGCGTTGGAGGAGGCGTTCAGGAGGCCCTGGTGCCGCATGGCTGAGGTGGCGGCCGAGCTCGCGGCGCAGGCGGGCCTAAGGGAGGCCGGTATCACAGGCTCACTCCTGCTCGCCGCCCAGCACAGCCGCTCCGACATAGACATAGTGGTTCACGGGTACCGTTCAGCCCTCAGGCTCGTCGAGGAACACCCCGGAGACCCCCTGCCAGCCCGGGAGCTGGCGGCCTGGGCCTCGGGGGAGGCGAGGCACAGGTGGATAACGCCCCTCGACGCAGCGAGGATGTACAGGGCGTGGAGCAGGATGAGGTACCGTGGCTACACCGTCTCGGTCTCCCTGCAGGCTCCCAGCGCGCCGTGGAGGAGGACTATAACATACACCCGTGTAATGGCTAGGTGCACTGCAGCCGTCAAACCCTACCAGGAGACCGTCATGGAGTACCCGGCCGTGGTCAGGGAGTTCGAGGGGTGTACGGAGTACGCAGAGGTGATAGTGCTTGACGGCTTCTACAAGCCGGCCCTCTTCGAGGGGGGAGTATACGATGTGCTCGGCCTACAGGTACTGGTCGACGGCGAGAAGGCGCTCCTAGTCGGGGACAGGGAGAAGCCGGGCTACATCAAGCCCCACAACCCCTGACAATAAGCCTCGACAAGCCAATATACTCCCTTATCACCATCAACAACCTCCTCGCACCCCTCTCATCCATGCACTGGGACTCCGCCACCTCCCCGTCCACAAGCCTGCAGACGACACGAGCCCTACCAGGCACGCCGCAGCCCTCAAGACGCGCGTCGACAACATGGCCGGTCGCAGCCAAACCCTCCAGATATATTGAGGGAAGCCTCCTAGCCACCAAACCGTCACCGAGGAGGAGGGGGTGGACGCGTTGAGGGATATAAAGGCTGGCGGGGACGGCGAGCTTGCAGCCAGGATCGCTGAGGCGCTGCGGACACTCGGCTTCTTCATCTACCAGAGGGGGGTCGACGACCCGGCCGAGGTCACGAGACTGCTCCACGAGGCTGGCGTCTCGACGATGCTCGAGGTCTTGATGGCGGGGAGGGGGATATACGTGGTGCTTCCATCAGAGAAGGCGTGCCGGGGCAACTGCAGGTACCGGGAGTGTAGGGAGGCGGAGAACCAGGATGAATGCATCGAGGAGTGTATGGAGAGGTGCATGAAACAGCTCGCCGAGAAGGCGGCCGACGCGCTGGAGAGGATGAGGAGCCATGCTGCAGGGCCTCGCTAAGGCAATAATAATGCTCATGATAGCCATAGACCCGATAGGGAACGCCCCAATATTCTACGCAGCCACGATATCGATAAACCCGAAGAGGAGGAGGAGGATAATACTGAGGAGTATAGAGGTGGCCGCGGTCATCCTAGTAGCATTCGCGCTCCTAGGCGACTTCATATTCGAGTACTTCGGCATAACGGTCAACGACTTCAAGGTCGCCGGGGGGATAATACTGCTGATCTACGGTATAGCGGGCATCATGGGGTTCACGGAGGCCGGGGCTATAAGGGCTGAGAGCGAGGAGTCGCTCGCGATAGTGCCGCTCGCCACCCCGCTCCTCGCCGGCCCCGCCGCCATAGCAACCACCCTCTACCTTAAATCGATGTACGGCCTCGTACCGACAATGATAGCGATAGGCGTGAACATAGCCGTAACACTTCTGCTCCTCGTCCACAGCGACGTCATGCTCAGAGTCCTCGGCAGGAGCGGCGGCATCGCATTAGCCAAGATAATGTCGCTTATACTCACGGCGATCGCGGTGGCTATGATAAGGGAAGGAATTATTGGTATAGTTTCTACGACGAGCTGAATGATGGTTTAGTTTAGCTATACGGCCCTAAACTTACCCGTTCTGGATTGCTTAACTACGAAACGCATAAATAAAATAAAGGAATATACGTGCTAGCGGGCGATAAGCGGAGCTGGAGGGGAATAATGCCTGTGCGTAGGCGTTCAAGGGCGCCCTCGGGCAGGGAGATAACGTTGAGTGATGTGCTGAGGTTCTGCTACGACTTCTCCGAGACAGACATACAGATCCTCCTGAGGCTGCTCAAGGGAGACGAGTACGACGTCGACACGCTCGCGTCCGAGATGAACCTTAGCAAGGCCACGGTCAACCGATCCCTCAACAAACTAGTAGAGCTCGGCTTCGCGAGCAGGAGGAGGGCCAAGAAACAGTCGGTCGGCAGGCCGAGGTCGAAGTACTATATAAGCGACAAGTACGAGGTCATAGAGAGGCTCAAGAGGGAGGTGAGGGCCTGCACCGAGGCGATGCTCACCGAGCTCTACGCCGCCCTCTCCGAGATCGAGGAGCACCTGTCAAGAACCGGCGTGGCAACGAGCAGCATACGTGGAGAACACGGTAAGGTGAAGATAGAGTTGAGGCCCCCGTATGGGGGTTAGCGATCCTGTCGACCAGGCTAGTCGAGACCAGCACCTGGTCAAGGCTCCTCCTAATGCTAGGGGGCCTCATGCACCCGACTGCTACCTCGGCCCCGAGCCTACCCGAGGCGTACTCAAGCACCCTCACCACCCTCCCGGGGTCTGGTGGAGGCTCACGGGCCAGCGGCGTGCCCGGCGTGGGCATGAACACTATGAACACCGCGACCTCGAACCTGTAGGAGGTCAGCTCCTCCACCGCCGCAAGCTCCTCGGCCACGTCGACGCCGGGGAGGCCTATCAGGAGGTGTGGTGAGTAGCTCGCCCCCATCTCCTCGAGTATCCTGGCAGTGTCGGTTGGCGCTGCGTCGTCAATGTTCATTAATTCGAGCTGCTTCCGCGAGACGGGGAACTCCAGGTCTACGTGGTCGACCAGCCTCCTGGCGACGAGGTCTTCGAGGCGGGCATCCGGGTTGAGCGCATGCATCGACACCACCGCCCCGCCCCTCTTCAGCCTCTCCAGGAGCCGGGGGAGCCAGGGCGGTATGGGGAGGCGTCCCTGTGCGTCGAAGCCGCCGCTGACAAGGACGCCAGCCCTGGTCTCCAGCCAGGGTAGTAGGCGTGCGGCGTCGCGCCAGGTGGTGCATGGGATCATACCCTTAAGGTACCTTGCCCTGCAGTATAGGCACTGTAGCCCACACCACGCCCCGGTGACGCTGATTGCGGGGTAGTGGTCGGCCGGCATGAACGCGAGGGGCCTGGCTAGGCCCATGGTATATCCTCCCTGCACCGCTCCTCCTCCAGGGGCTCCACCTGCGGGTAGTTGTAGGGCTTCCTGTCCCTCGGGGACTCGTTGTAGTAGGGTCGGGTGCAGTGCGGGCACCCACTCGTTATGAACGCGTGCTGCAGCACACGCCTAGGCACCACCCCCCGCCTCACCCTCGGGGGCCTGGTCTCGAGGAACTCTGAGGGCTCGAGGCCCTGGTCGGCCAGCTCCCTGGCGACCTGGCACCACCGGTAGTAGTGTAGGGGTGGGCGGCCGCCCCTGTAGTCCAGGCATGGGAGGGGCGTGTAGGCGAAGAGGGCCGCCCTGCAGCCCGCCTCATACACTGTCTTGAGGGCTGAGAGGTACTCGTCCGGCGTCTCGCCGAGCCCGACTATTATATGGACTGTCGCCATCCCCTCCCCAAGCACTCTGGCGGCGGTCCTGGCGAACGATATGTACGTCTGCCAGGTGTACGGCTTCCTCATCTCGGCGAACACCCTCGGCGAGGCCGCGTCCAGCCCAACCCCTACCCTGTCGACGTAGTTGGCCAGCTCCTCGAGCACCGGGCGCCCGACAGGGTTCAGCGCGACGGATATGGTCCCGTTGAAGCCCGCCCCCCTCCTCACCTCCCTCACGATACCCAGCACCTCCGACCAGAACCCGGGCTTCAGCAACCCCTGGATGCAGAGGTGGCGGAACCTGTAGAGGCCGCTGAGCACGTCCCTGAGCCTCACGAGGGGCCAGGTGACCCTCGACAAAAGCCTCCTACTACACCTGCTCGTCCTAGACTGTGCACAGTACCTGCACGCGGCGAGGCAGCCGCTGGGGCTGTAGAGTAGGAGGTATGCGGTCGGGCTCCGGCAGGCCCCCTCCTCCAGGCACTCCAGGGTGGCTAGCGAGACGCGTACGAGCTCCGGGGCCCCCGCCCCCACTATATCACTAGGCCCTGCAGGAGCTCCTCCAGGTCTTTAAGGGCTTCATCGGCCTCGGATCCCTCCTCCCTCCTCTTAGCAGCCTCGGCCTCCGCATCCTTGTACTGGATGTAGAATAGTATGGCCTCTCTTATGAACTCGCTCCTCGACCTGTACCCGTGGCGGCGCCAACACTTGTCAAGCTGCTCGATGAGCTCCACGTCGAGCTTCACACTAACCACTTTCTTCACCTCGGGCTGGACGACCTCGATACTGTTGTCCTCCAAGCGGCGCTTCCGGCGGCGCAAGGGAGGGTAGCCCCCGTCATGCCACCACTTCTGTTTAGAGGAACTGCTATTTAGAGTCTAGTATGAGTGGCCGGGCTTGAAGGATGCCCCCGCTGCCCGTTAACCTCTCCGAGCATGGCTGGGCGTGGCGGGGCTGACAGGATTTAACCAGGATACATGAAACCGATATACGGTAGTACCGGCCTTGAAGACCGAGGACGCGAGCGGGGATAGTGGCCCCAGGCTAGTCGGGGAGGAGGAGGTAGCCTGCCCCGCCTGCCACTCGAAGATGAAGGTAACCCACTACATCTACGAAGTTCCCAACGTTGGGAGGGTGCTGATAACGAGTGGCAGGTGTGGGAGCTGCGGCTACAGGGTGAGCGACGTGATGCTGCTGGACGGTAAGGGTAGGAGGCACGCCGAGTACACCGTGCAGGGCCCTGAAGACCTCGACAGGATAGTCGTGAAGTCCTCGTCGGCGACGGTTACGATCCCCGAGCTCGGCCTCGAGATGAAGCCCGGCCCCGCGGCGCAGGGCTTCATAACAACCATAGAGGGGCTCCTACGCAGGTTCATGGATGTCCTCGACTTCCTCTGCCGCAGCGGCGACGTAGACGAGGAGAAGTGCAGGGAGAGGAGGAGGGCTCTCGAGGAGGCCCTCGCCGGGCGTAAAAAGTTCAGAGTTGTTCTCGACGACCCCTTGTCCGGCTCAGCTATAATAGAGTGGTAGGCGCTTACTCCACCTTTATCTTTATGCCTTCCTCGGACTCCTCCTTCGGCTTCTCCTTCTCAATCACTATCTCTAGTACGCCGTTCTTGTACTTTGCCTTGGCGGTCTCGGGCTTCACCTTGGCGGGGAGCTCTATCTCCTTATAGTATTTCCTGTTCTCGTCCCTAGCCCTTATGATGAGCTTGTTGTCCTTCGTTATCCTTATGTCTATCTTGTCCTTATCGACGCCGGGCAGCTCGGCCACTATGGTGACCTTGTCCTCGTCCTCGAACACGTCCACCAGTGGCTCAACCTCCTCCTTTATCACAGTCCTCCTCCCCTTCCTCTTGACGTTGCCGAACTCCTCGATCACCGGCTTCCCGTCGGGCCCAATGTATATCCTGAAGCCGTAGATGAGGGGCTCTACTTTGCCCCCGCGGCGCTCGACCATGAAGCGCTCGAACTCGCGCTCTAGATCATAGAACATCTCCTCTATGTCGCGCATCATCTCATCGAATATATCGAATATACTGCGCCTCCTCCAGAAGCTCACAGCAATCCCCGATATGGTTATGTCCCCGAACCCCCCTTTACAAGACTTGCCCGAGGAGTTCATCATGGCGGAGCTTCTGCAGGACGGCTCAAAATTCGATGTATTGGTCGCGGGCGCGGGTCCAGCGGGCACCGTGCTCGCCTACCACTTGGCCGGGACCGGGCTGAGGGTGGGCGTGGTCGAGATCAGGCCGTGGGAGGACATCTGGGGTAAGCCCTGCGGGGACGCTGTAGCCGTGCACCACTTCACCAATGCTAGGCTCCCGCAGCCCCCGCCGGAGGCTGTGAGGCAGCGTGTCGAGGGAGTCTACATCTACTCGCCCGACATGAAGACGAGGTATAGGGTGGGCGGCGAGGGCTACATCATAGATAGGAGGAGGCTTGGTCAATACCTGCTCGGGAAGGCGGTGGAGAAGGGAGTCGAGCTATACCTGCAGCACAGCGTTGTAGCACCCCTGGTGAAGGAGGGGGCGGTAACGGGGCTGCGCGTGGTGCGGCCCGACGGTGTCATGGTTGAGGCGTACGCGCAGGTTGTCGTCGACGCCACGGGCTTCGTCAGGGCCGTGGCCAGGAGGTTCCCCGGGAGCCTCGTGGACGACGAGCTGGCACCATCAGACACCAATGTAGCGTACAGGGAGGTGTGGGTGTACGAGGACAGGGAGATAGAGGAGCCCGAGATAATAAGGATATACCTCGACCAGGAGATAGCGCCCGGGGGCTACTGGTGGTTCTTCCCCGAGGGGGCCCGCCGCGTCAACATAGGCTTAGGCGTCCAGGGCGGCAGGGGGCTCTCCCCGAAACCCCTCTTCCGTAGACTCGAGGGCCTCGAGGCCGTGAAGGGGAGGCACAGGGTCGTCGAGGCGGGGGGAGCGGCGGTGCCTACGAGGAGGCCGTGCAACAGCATGGTGGACAACGGCCTCGTCGTGGTGGGCGACGCGGCCTACAACGTCAACCCGGTCCACGGGGGAGGCATGGGCTACGCGTTCTACGCCGCCTACCTCGCGTCACAGACGATAGTCTCGGCGCTCGAGAGGGGCTGTAGGAGCGCGGAGTGCCTCTGGAGCCTGAACCGCGAGTACATGACCAGCATAGGGGCGAAGCAGGCGGCCCTCGACATATTCCGCAGGTTCCTCCAGAGGCTGAGCAACGAGGAGATAAACTACGGTATGGAGAAGAGGCTTATACCCGAGATGGACGTCACCGAGGTGAGCAGCAGGGGCGAGCTACGCGTAAGCGTTGTTGAGAAGGCACTGATACTCCTCCGCGGCCTCAAGAGACCCAGCCTGCTCCGCCAGCTCAAGACAGTGGCGGACTATATGAGGAGGATAAGGCAGCTATACCTAGACTACCCGGAGGCGCCTAGCGGCCTGGACAGGTGGGTCGAGAAGGTGACGGCGCTGATACAGGAGTTCGAGTCAAGGATATCGAGCAGGTGAGGAGGCCACGGCGCTCCAGTGGGAGCCCGTGTGGGAGGAGGTACTCATAACCTGCCACGGCATCAGACTGAAGGTCAAGAGGGATAAGGAGACAGGGCTGCTGGCATGCCCCCTCTGCGGGGCCGGCGACGAAGCCACATACTTCTTCACGGTCGAGGACCTCCTACTACATATAGTGGCCCACGTGAAGGGCCACATGAGGCACCGTAGGAGGAGCCCCGTGAGGCGCGTGGAGGAGGAAGAGGAAGAGGAGGATTGAGGCCCGAGATACACGTCTACGCGAACCCCACAATAGACTACGTCTACACGCCTAGGGAGGGCTGGAGGGGGCCGAGGCCCGGCGGCCCCGGCCTCTACGCCTCCAGGCTTCTCGGGGGCCGCGCCCGGGTGCTCGTCTACGGCTGCTATGGTGGAGAGGAGGTCGTCGTCCAAGGCTATAGGGAGGCAGGCGCCGCTCTAGCGTCGAAGCCCGCCGGGATGACAACGGTCTTCCACCTAGTCTACAGGGACGGGGCGGCTACGAGGAGGCTAATCCTAGACCACTTCTGCGGGGAGGCACCCGGCCCTGGGGGCGGGGAGGCAGCCCTAGTCGCCCCCGTATACAGGGAGGTCACGCACGCCCACCTCGCATCAATACTCTCCACGTACACCTACATAGTAGTCGACCTGCAGGGCTACGCGAGGAGGCGGCTGCCAGACGGCAGGGTCGCCTACGACCCCTCCGCCGCGGTAATGGCGTATGAGGCGGCCTCGAGGAGGGGTGCGGTGGTCAAACTGGGCGCCGACGACCTAGGCGCGGCGGAGTCACTGAAACTACTCACGCACGCCGCCAGGAGGGGGGTGAGCCTCCTACTCACAATGGGGTACAGGGGGCTCGTGGCGGCCGTGGACGGAGACCTATACTACATAGGGGCGTGCGGCCCGAAGGCGGAGGATCCGACGGGGCTCGGGGACGGGTTCGCGGCGGGGCTCCTACTAGGCCTCCTCGAGGGCCTCGACGTGCTCGAGGCAGCGGTGCGGGCCGCCGAGAACATATGCAGGTTCCTCGGAGGCGTGGAGTGCGTCTGCCCGCCAGCCCGGGTCAGTGTAGGTGAGGCGGCTAGGCTAGTTCACTGGGGCTGCGGCGAGGGCGTCGGGTGAGGGGCGGTGGGGCCCGAGCGTGAAGGGCTGGGCCTCGACGCCCCCTCCCCCCACGCCGGCGAGTATTGCGAGTATCTCCGCGAAGAGCTCCTCCGGGCCGGGGACGTTGGAGGCTGAGGCGACGACCCCGTTAACCACTATCATCGGCGTCTCCGCTACCCCGGGCAGGGCAAAGCCCCAGTAGCTGACCTGCGGGGTCACCGTCACGCTGTACCCGAGCCTCTGCAGTTTCCTGACCACCGCCCCCACGACCTCCTCCACCTCAGCGCTCGCGGCGTCCAGCGACATGTAGAGCTCTATCTCCACATCGACACCCTCCTCCTCGAGGAGCGCGGGGGGAGCCTCCTCCACGGCCTCCCCGGCTGACGGGCTCGTCATGGTAGTGTTTAGGAGCTCGTCGTAGCCCGTCGAGTGGCGGGTGAGGACTAGAGCCACTCCCGGACACACCCCCAGCTGAAACTATTCCCTTGCCCGCCACAGTCTTAACCCATAGCCTTAGTAATACCATTACACCTCACGCCGCGGAGAAGAGGAAACTACAGATAAGGAGCCTGGTACTACCGGGTATATTTAGGCGGGTAGGTGGTTTTGGAGAGGAGGAGGGACTACTATGACGAGAAGCTCGTTAATGCGCCGCTGAGGGCGGCGGAGGTGCTGGAGAGGCACTTGGGGGAGTGGAGCGACGAGGTCGAGGCGTACTGGTTGTTGAGGAGGCATGAGGATGAGGTGGGGGTTCCCGTCACATACGATATAGTGGAGGCTGCCATAGCGCTGCTCAGGTCGCGTGGGGTTATACGTGAGCGTGTCGAGGCCGGCGCCCCGCTCTAAGCCCACCAGGGGCACCCTTGAAATACTGGGGTGGGTGCTCTAGTGTTGAGGCTGCCCCGGTATGGCGGCTACTACTGGTTGGTGGGATGAGGCCTTCTCTAGGCTTCCGCGTGAGCTTGTCGAGGTGCTCGAGTTCACTAGGAGGCATAATAGGTGGCGTAGGTTCGAGACTGTAAACCTCATTGCGAGCGAGAACGTCATGAGTCCTTTGGCGGAGTCGGCCTACATGAGTGACATGATGCACCGGTATGCTGAGGGGAAGCCTTTCAAGAGGTATTATCAGGGGACGAGGTTTGTCGACGAGGTCGAGTCGAGGGTTCAGTCTATGATGGCTGAGCTCCTCGGCGGGGGCTTCGCCGACGTGAGGCCGATAAGCGGTACGACCGCCAACGCCTCCGTGTTCAGGGTGCTCGGCTCCTGCGGCTCAAAGGCTGTAATACCCCCCGTCCAGGCGGGCGCGCACGTCAGCCACACGAAGTACGGGACGCTCGGCGCGCTCTGCATCGAGCAGGTGGAGATGCCGTTCGACATGGAGAACCTAAACATCGACGTTGACAGGGCGGTTAGGCTGATAGAGGACGTCTCCCCCTCCTTCGTCGTGCTAGGGGCGAGCCTCTACCTGTTCCCACACCCCGTGAGGGAGATAGCTGAGGCGGCTCATAGTGTCGGCGCCCGCCTCGTCTACGACGGCGCCCACGTCCTCGGCCTCATAGTTGGCGGGAGGTGGAGGAACCCGCTCGACCACGGGGCCGACGTGCTCACGGCCTCGACGCATAAGACGTTCCCGGGGCCTCAGGGAGGCGTCATAGTGACCAGGGACAGGCAGCTCTACAAGAAGATATCGAGGGCCGTCTTCCCCTACTTCGTGAGCAACCACCACCTCCACAGGCTCCCCGCGCTCGCAGTCACAGCTGTGGAGATGAAGTACTTCGGCGAGCAGTACGCAGACCAGGTGGTCAGGAACGCGAGGAGGCTGGCGGAGGCCCTGGCTGAGAGGGGCTTCAAGGTACTGGGGGAGCACCTTGGCTACACGCGCAGCCACCAGGTAGTACTCGACGTCCGCGAGCTCGGCGGGGGAGCGAAGGCGGCCAAGGCGCTCGAGGAGGCGAACATAATAGTGAACAAGAACCTGCTCCCCTACGACCCGCCCGACGCCATCAAGAACCCCAGCGGCCTCAGGCTGGGCGTGCAGGAGATGACGAGGGTCGGCATGAAGGAGGACGAGATGGACGCCATAGCTGAGTTCATGAAGAGGGTGCTTATAGACGGGGAGGAGCCGGCGAGGGTGGCCGCCGAGGTGAGGGAGTTCAGGAAGAACTACGTCGAGGTCAAGTACACGTTCCCCGTCAACACGTTGAGGGACGGCGCACTACTACTCCTATACTAGCGGCAGCGGCCAGCGATTGGGCTGCGGAGGGCAAGTCCCCCAGGCTTCATCCAGGCCCCGTGCCGCGGGGCTGTCCGGGGGGCGGCGCGCAGGAACCTATTAGCCCGGGAGGGGTGAATTAAGGCTTAGTGGCTGGCAGGTCTTGAAGCGTGCCTGGATAGTGAACCTGGGAACCGAGCTCTGCATCGGCAGGACTGTCAACACTAACGGGGCCTGGCTCGCCTCCAGGCTCACGCTCCTAGGCGCCTCGGTGCGCAGGATAATCGTTGCCCCCGATGACGAGGAGGATGCAGTCAGCGTCCTGAGGGAGGCCGTGGAGTCCGCCGAGATAGTAGTAGTCACGGGGGGCCTCGGCCCAACCTACGACGACAGGACAGCCGAGTTCATAGCCAAGGCCCTGGGCCGGAGACTCGTACTTAACAGGGAGGCGCTCGAGATGGTCAAGGAGAAGTACATGGAGGCGGGGGAGGAGGTGACGCCGGAGAGGGAGAAGATGGCGTGGCTCCCCGAGGGCTCAACACCCATACCGAACCCCATCGGGACAGCCCCCGGCATCATGATCAGGGAGGGGGGCCTCCTCCTCGCAGCGCTCCCCGGAGTCCCGGCCGAGATGAAGGAGATGTTCGAGAAGTACGTGGAGCCGGAGATAAGGAAGATGCTCCCACCAGTCTGCGTCGTCGAGCGATGCATGGTCGTCGAGGGGGTTATGGAGTCGAGCGCGGCCCCAGCCGTGAAGGCCGCGGCGAGGAGACACCCAGGCGTATACATAAAGACGCACCCGCTGGGGAGGGAGACGCGGAACCCGTCGCTCAGGGTATGCGTGCTCCTCTCACGCAGGAGCTGCAGCGAGGCGGAGAAGGAGGCCGCTGACATACTATCGGAGCTCATACAAGCCATCAAAGGAGCCGCCCGGGGGGCTTAAAGGCCTTGTCGAGGACTGCCACCGAGGCACTAATCAACGCGATGATAGCATACAACGCCGTGCTGGCACCGATATTCATAGCAGGCGTACTCGTCTACCTGAAGTACAAGGGAACCCCCACAGCCTCGCTCGGCGTCGCGGTGGCGGCGCTATCACCCATAATAGCCCTCGGCGTAGTACTGGCGCTCGTAAAGAAAGGAGTTATCAAGCCCCCCGAGCCCCGGGGAGAGAGGTAGGCACCACGCCCGTGAAGGTGCAGCCCTCCTTGACCAGCGGGGTCGACGAGCTCAAAAAGAAGGTCATAGAGGCGTTGAAGCAAGTATACGACCCGGAGATCCCGGTGAACGTAGTAGACCTGGGCCTAGTGTACGACGTGGAGGTGACACCCGACAGGAAAGCATACATAAGGATGACGCTGACCGCGCCCGGCTGCCCCATAGCAGGCCTCATACTCATGCAGGCCGAGGAGACAGTCAAACGCCTAGTACCCGAACTCAGGGACGTGAGGGTCGAGCTAGTATTCGACCCACCATGGGACCCTACGAGGATAACGCCGGAGGGCAGGGAGAAGCTGAAACAGCTATACGGCTACGACATAGTCGAGGAGTGGATTAAGAGGATGAAGAGGCAGTAAACCACTTTCTAAGGCAGCCCAGCGGGGAACCAGGAAGGATAGGAGGCGCGGGAGGGGGTAGGCGCGATGCCCTGGAGCATACTGAAGCTCCTCCGCGAGAACCCCGACGTCCTCAAGAGGAGCCTTGCGAGGAGGGGCATGGACCCCAGCATAGTCGACGAGGCCGTGAGGCTTGACGCCGAGTGGAGGAGCCTTGTAAGGATGGTTGACGAGGTAAGGCATAGGCACAACGTGATCACTAGGATGATAGCTAAGGCCAGGAGCATGGAGGAGAAGCTCAGGCTGATAGAGGAGGCTAAGAGGATTATAAGGGAGAGGGAGGAGCTGGAGAAGAGGCTGAAGGAGGTCGCCGCCAAGAGGGAGGAGATACTCCTATCACTACCAAACATAGTACACGAGAGCGTGCCCGACGGCCAGACCGAGGACGACAACGTACCCATAAAGTTCTGGGGCACGCCGAGGGTGTGGAGGGGGCACCTGGAACAGTTCAAGAGGCAGACGGAGCGCTGGGGCTTCAAGGTACCCTACAAGCTGATAGACTGGAAGCCCGTCGGCCACGCAGACATGCTCGAGAGAGTCCTACGCCTAGGCGACACGTATAAGGCGGGCCGCGTGGCAGGCTCAAGGTTCTACTACCTCTTCAACGACCTGGTGTGGCTCGACGCAGCACTACTCCTCTACGCGATAGACTTCATGACGAGGAAGGGGTACACACTCGTCATACCACCATACATGATAAGGCACAAGGTGCTCATGGGGGTGATAGACATGGAGACGTTCAAGGACGCGATATACAGTATAAGCGGGGAAGACCTCTACCTCATAGCAACAGCTGAGCACCCGCTAGCAGCACTATACATGGAGACCGACATACCCGAGAAAGACCTGCCAATAAAACTAGTGGGGGTAAGCCCGTGCTTCCGCAGGGAGGCCGGGGCGGGCAACAGGGACTTGAAGGGGATATTCAGGGTCCACCAGTTCCACAAAGTGGAGCAGTTCATATTCTCGAAGCCTGAGGAGAGCTGGGACATGCTCGAGGAGCTTAGAGAGAACACCGAGGAGCTCTTCCGCGGCCTCGGAATACCGTACCGAGTCGTGAACGTCTGCGCGGGGGAGCTGGGCCACGTGGCCGCCAAGAAATACGACCTTGAGGCCTGGATGCCGGCCCAGGGGAGGTACAGGGAGATGGCGAGCATAAGCAACTGCACAGACTGGCAGAGCTACAGGCTTAAGATAAGGCTCGTGAGGAGGAAGGGTATGGTGAGGGACTACGTCCACACTCTCAACGC
>CAYZCH010000110.1:0-7066 GCA_964476405.1 uncultured Desulfurococcales archaeon | reverse complement strand
CCCCCTATCAGGTAGAGGGCTTGCTGGCTCCCCGTGGTGACTATGAGGTCGTCCTCCCCCCTAAGCCTTACCCCTTGCCTGGAGAGGAAGTCTGCGGCCTCCCGGAGGAAGGCGGCGGTGCCCCTAGTCGGGGAGTACTGGAGGGCTTTCTCGCCGACCTCGCGTAGAACCCTCCTCGCTATCTCGGTCATCTCCTCCCTCGGGAAGAGCCTGGGGTCGGGCAGGCCGCCCGCGAGGCTTATCACGTCCGGTCTCTCGGCGAGCTTCAGCAGCTCCCTTATCTCCGAGGCTCCGATCCTGCTACACCTTGAGGAGAGGTACCTTGGCTTCAAGGCTCGGGGCCTTGGAGGCTTACTTAATTAGCGCTGCTCTAAGAGGTTTACGCTCCTGGATGAGGACTCTCTCACCGGCTCAGCTGAGAGTGGTTCCCTGGTGCTGAGGGCCAGGACGGCCGACACGCCAGTCACCCGCTGCAGGGGCACCGCGCCCCCCTCCCCTCGACGGCGGCGCGTAGGGCGGGGCAGTTGGACAGTAGCTCGATGAGCCTCTCCACCCTCCTAACAGTCTCCATGCTTAGCGCGTGTTCAGCCCTGCAGGCCTCCTCCTCGGCCGTGGCCTCTGGGAGCCCGAGTAGCTTGAAGAACTTCTCGAGCACCCTGTGTTTCCAGTAGACCTCCTTAGCTATCCTCCTCCCCTCAGCGGTGAGCTTCACTTCTCCGCGGCCCGGGTGGTAGACTATGAGGCCCTCCCTATCGAGCCTACGCAGGTAATCGACGACGCTGGGGGGCTTGACGCCTAGCACCTCGGCGAGATCCTTGACCCTGACCCTCCCAGACGCTTCTTCGAGCATATATATCGCCTCCAGGTACTCCTCGCTCCTGAACCTCGCGGGCTTCATCAACTCCCTCCTGGCGTGCGTGTCCAAGCCCCCTACCCAACCCCCATTAACCATGGGGGACACCCGCATTAACCCTTCCACTACCCCGGCGTAGAGTATGGGATGAAGGGAGGGGTGTGGTTGGAGGGCCGTGTACTGCTCCTGGCAGCCGTGCTGGCGGCGGTTCTCCTGGCGTCCATGCCTGTGGCCCGGGCCTCCGCCGGGGAGGCGGGGGCTAGGCTGATCCACGGGGTTCTAGTGGTCAGTGTCAACGGGGTAATAGATGACTCGACGGCCAAGTATATCAGGATGGGGCTTAGGGCGGCCGAGGATCAGGGGAGGGCGCTCCTAGTCATACTTGACACGCCGGGCGGGCAGCTGGAGGCAGCGTTGAACATTGTCGAGGCGTTCCGCGAGGCGGGCGTCCCCGTGATAGGGTTCGTTAAGGGTAAGTGGGCAGTGAGCGCGGGCACACTCCTGCTCCTCTGCAGCCACGTGGCGGCCATGCAGCCCGGGACGGTCATAGGAGCCATGCAGCCGGTCGTCCTCAGCCCCCTCGGCGGCTACACCCCCGTGAATGAGTCTAAGATACTGAACCCGGTCTACAAGGAGCTCGAGGCCTGTCTGCGCATGTATGGGAGGAACACTAGCGTGGCCAGGCTAATGGTCTACCAGAACCTCGTGCTGGACGCCTCCGAGGCCTATAAGAACCATGTAGTCGACCTCGTAGCACCCAACATGTACGACCTGCTCAGGGACATTAACGGGAGGAGGGTTAGGCTGCTCACGGGCGAGGTGCTGCTCGACACCTGGCCACCCGACATAGTCTACTACCCTATGCCGCCGAGCCTACGCATTGCACACCTCCTCGGAGACCCCCTCCTCTCGAGCCTACTCTCGACTATAGCGCTCATACTCATAATAGCCGGGGTGCTGACGGGCCACCTCCACCTCATAGTCCCGGGGATAGCGCTGATGCTGCTAAGCATGCTGGGGATGGGGTTTAGCCTAAACATAGCGGCGCTCGTAATGATAATAGCGGGTATAATACTCCTGCTAGTCGAGCTGCTAGTGATACCTGGCTTCACAATCGTTGGGGCGACCGGTATAATCCTCCTAGTGCTCGGCCTGATAATGCTCCCGGTTCCCGGCCCCGAGACACTGAGCCCCGAGTACCTCACAGGCATACTATACACCGTCGCGGCCGCCGTGACCCCGCTCGCGGGCCTCATGGGCTTCGTAGTCTACAAGGTAGTCAAGGCCAAGAGGAGGGAGGTGCTATACAAGCCGCTACCCCTCGGGAGGGAGGGCTACGCCGTCGACGACATACCGGCGGGCGGCGAGGGCTTCGTCTTCGTTGAAGGCGAGTACTGGAGGGCTAGGTCGAGCAAGCCCGTCAAGAAGGGGCAGCGTGTACGAGTAGTAGGTAAGGATGGCCCCGTCCTACTCGTAGAGCCGTTGGAGTATGAAGGGGGGCAGAGCCCCGGCTCTGAGCCAGGGTAGGAGCCAGGATTTATAACCATCCGTCTGCTCCGCTTAAAAATAGGTGTGGAAGAAATGGGTTATAGATTGACGATGTCGCAGCGCGAAATACTTGAAACGTTGATAAAGCTGTACGAGAAGAGAGGCAGGCTAGTGAAGAGCAGGGAGATAGCCGAGGAGACGCACCGCGACGAGGGAACCGTGAGGAACATAATACTGAGCCTCAAGAGCCTCGGCCTCGTCGAGTCAAAGACGGGGCCGAGCGGCGGCTACATGCCCACGCTGAAGGCCTACGAGGTGCTTCGCGGCCCCATGGTACAGATGTACATGAAGCTCAAGAAGCACGGGAGGGAGCTTGACGTCGCCGTCTCGAACATAGAGCTACTGGACGTCTTCAACCCGGAGGGGGGCAGGGCACTCCTCAAGGTCTACGGCGACCTGTCAAAGATAAACGTCGGCGACTACATAACAATAGGCCCGGCACCCTACACGAGGATAGTGATAGAGGGCATTGTAACCCATATAGATAGGAGGAACAACCAGCTCGCCCTAAGCATAAAGAAAATAATAAGCGTCCCGAGGACGCCCGTCGGGGCAGTTATGACGAAGAGGCTTGTGACACTCCCGCCGGACGCCACTGTGAGGGAGGCGGCGGACACGCTCATCCGTAAGGGGATACACGGCGCCCCCGTGAAGGACGAGGAGAAGGGGCTCGTGGGCATGTTCACGTTAAGAGACGCGGCCCGCGCCCTCGCGGAGGGGGCGGTCGACGCCAAGGTGGCCGAGTACATGTCCAGGCCCCTCGTCACCGTGAGGGAGGATGAAGACATACTCCGCGCGATGGAGTTGATGAGGGAGAGGGGTGTTGGTAGGCTCGTAGTACTCGACATGCGGGGGCAGCCCGTGGGCATTGTGACTAAAACTGATATACTGCGCCACATAGCTGGCCTGCGTAGGCCGTGACACGGGCATGTGGAATACTCCCCAGCCTGAGCACCCGTCGACGCGATGAGGAGAATTCCTTTACCCGAAGCCCCTATGGGTGCTGCATGGGAGCCATATGGTTCCGGTGCTAAAGCTATATGAGTGCCCGGAGTGAGGGGTTATAGGTGGTGTCCGATATCGGATTCGAAATAGATGCTAGGTTGAAGAAGCTGGTCGATGAGATGAAGAAGCGGGGGCTTAGAGTGACGATACAGAGGCTAGCGATAGCCAGCACCGTGTTTGAGAAGATAAAGTCGCATCCAAGCTTCATGGACGTGTTGGAGGAAGTCAGGAAGAGGACGCCGGGGGTCAGCACAAGCACGGTCTATAACACGCTGCAGCTCATGGAGAAGCTCGGCTTCATAACAAGCTTCTCCTACCGCGGCGAGACCCACTACGACCAGCCGCACCCCCACGTCAACGTAGTCTGCATGGACACGGGCAAGATAGTAGACCTGCCGGAGGACAGCGACGTGCTAAAGCTCCTTGAGAAGAAGGGTGTCAAGGTAAAGACGGTGGTCGTCTACGGGTACTGCGGAGCCTCGGGGCCAGGCTGACGTCATCAACTCCTTCAGAGTGGGCGACAGCACCTCATCGGCCCCGCCTTTTTAAAATCACATCACCCTGCCGGCCCGGCTACATCCCTCGTGTATCGGTGGGCGCAGCGTCTATTTCTGCGCCCCGTCTCACCTCATATAGTAGCTCCACGGTTCTTCTCTCTCCTCCCTGGCGGGCGCCCCCACGACGTCGTCGAGCACAGCCCTTATGAGGACGGCGAGGGAGTGCGGGCACGGCCCCTTCCTCCTCCAGCGACACCTACTGCAGCTTGTCGAGCCCTCGCCGAGGTACACCTGGGCCTCCGCCCCCGCGACCTCCCCCTCTACCCTCTCCATGTAGCTGTCGTAGCTTGCCCATGCGTGCTCGTCTCTAACGAGTAGGTGGAGAGCCTCTTCGACAAGGCGTTCTGAGGGGGGCTCGGGGAAGCCTGCCAGCCTGGCCAGCGCCTGGCCGACGGTTACGGGGGTGACGTTCTCCTCCAGGATCCTGGAGAGCTTGTCCGCCAGCTCGGCCAGGTAGTCCCTCACAAGCTCCTCCTCCTCAACGCTCCTACTCCACTCCTTCACGAGGCTTATGTCCCCACCCATGTAGTCCAGAACCCTGTTCCTAACCCTTATCATGAGGGGTGCCGGGACTACAGGGCCAACTATTATGGCCTCGCCCTTGTTGAGGCCGGGGAGGTCTGAGAGGAGGTCGTGGCTCAGCTGCTCGCCTGCATCCCTGACGGCGTCCTGGTCGCGTGGATTCACTATCCTCAGTATTATCTGGCTCTGGAGCTGGCTCAGCACATCCGGGTCGACCTTGCTCGGCCTCTGGCTTATCACTACGAGGTAGACGCCGAACTTCCTACCCTCAGCGGCTATGGCGGCGGCTATCTCCCTGGTTCTCGTCTGCCTGATGCTCTTCGGCGGCATGAACCGGTGGGCCTCCTCCACTATCACGACCACGGGGTACCTATACGTCTCCCCCTGCAGGCCACGCATGTACCTCACACGCGCGTTGAAGACACGCGTCAATATATTGTAGGCTAGGTGGTCCTGCACCTCCCCCCGCAGCCCCGAGAGGTTGAAGACCGTGACTGTACCCGGCCTGAGAACCCTGTTGAGTGGCAGCCCCTGCACACCGTAGACGCCTAGACGGTCGAGGTCCTCAAGGTACCTTATGGCGTCGTAGCCGGGTTCGACGTCTTTGCGTAGCGCGAGCCACAGCCTGCGTATGCCGCGGCTAAACTTCTCGGAGACCTTGAGTGCCTCGAAAACCTTCTTCCAGGAGTCATCGTCCCGGCCGCCCTGCTGCCCCGACAGCTCCTGTATAAGCTGTTTCCCGAACCTCTGCACTATATCTATGCCCTTTGAAGACCCTCCCACCGTCTTCGTCCTAGCCAAGCCCTTGAGGATCTTTATGTTCTCGGCTGCGGCTATCGCCGCCTGTATAACCCTCATTATCCCGCGTAGGCCGCCCCAGTCGCCTCCCTGGAGGCTGTGGAGGAGTGTCGCTATCTCCTTCGCACCCGATATCACGGCCCTTATCCTCGTCGCCTTCGAGGGCACGCCGGCTATCGACGCCAGCTCCTCCGCTGGTATGTCGAGCACGCTTACACTGTACAGCTCGTCACCCTCCTGATCCCTCCTCCCCTTAAGCACTATCACGCGGCCCCTGTAGGCCGGGCCAAGCTTGTGTATCGAGTCTTTTATCGCCACGTATTCCCCGTGGGGGTCGAGGACGAGTATGGTAGCCCCCTTCTTTATCAACTCCTCTATAAGGACTATGCTCGTCCACGTCTTCCCGGCGCCCGTGGCTGCGAGGATTGCTAGGTGTCTCTTCAACCCCTCCACGTCTATGTATACCCTCACGCTCGACCTTGAGACCAGGTAGCCTATCCAGAGCCTCCTCTCGGGCTCGACGCTGTAGAACTCCTCCAGCATGTCGTCGGGGGCGAGGTAGACGGGCGACCCTACCCTGGGGGCCCTCCTCGGGTAGAGGATTGAGCCCCTCCACTTATACCCTAGAACCTTGGCGACAGCTATTATCCTGTCGGCGCCGCGTGGGAGCGTGAGCCTGGCGAGAACAGGCCATGGGGTGTCAGCTGGTAGGCCGACTGCCCCGCTGACTATCCTCCTTATCTGCGCCACAACCCTAACCCTGCACCTCTCATCCTCCCCCGGAGGAGTCTCCTCGACCTCCACGTACACGTAGTCGTAGAGGGAGGGGGCGTTTTCAGGGTTCACTACAAACATGAACATGTCTGGCTTGGAGTCGCCAGTCACTATACCCACGGGGGTGGTGGTTGCTGCGGGGGGTCGGCCCGTCAACGCTACGTCATCTCCCCATGCATCCCTCCTTGACACAGGCCCCGGGGGCTCCACTAGCTTCACGGAGGGGGGTAATACTTTATAGGGGCTTCCACGAGGGCCTAGGCTCCGCCTATAGCGATAAGTAGGCCGGGTATAGACATGTGGGTGGAGCACCTAGCAAGAGTCATGGCTGTGAGGGGGAGCTGGGAACCTTGGCGTCCAGGGTGTTGAAGCTAATACCGCTGCTCGTCGCACTCGCCATAATCCTAGGCCTCCTGGTGGCGGGCTTCATGGGGTATGTACAGCTCCCCATGGTATGGAAGGCCCTCCCACGCAGGACGATCGTCGTCACGACGACCGCGCTCCACGTCATCACCCTTACTGAGAAGTACCCGTATGTGCTGACCGTGACGTTCACGCAGCCCCCCATAATACTCACCCGTACGCTAACAGTACCCGTAACCTATACTGTTACCCGCCAACAGACGGTCGTCTCCTCCAGCCTCGAAGTGATAACAAGCACTGTTATGAGGACGAAGACTGTCCCGACGCCGAGGATCGTGTATACTATGGCTAGGAGCCCCGTCTGCGACTGTACGGGCGAGGCGTGGAGAACCAAGCTAACCCCCTGCAGCATGTACTGCGCATTGAACATCTCGAGGGGGTTCACAGCCCCCCTCCCGAAGCTCCCAGGCAACGTATACAAGGCGTTGACGGTGCTCGCCGCCTGGATACACGGCCATGTAGAGTACGTTAGCGACGTGAAGGCCATCGGTAAGAGGCTCTATGTCAGCCTGCCGGAGGAGACCCTGCATAACGGTATAGGGGACTACGAGGACATAGCCCTGCTCGCCGCCTGGGCGCTGTTGAA
>CAYZCH010000109.1:0-5797 GCA_964476405.1 uncultured Desulfurococcales archaeon | reverse complement strand
GATTAAGAGGGATGGGATGGAGGGTAAGGCGGGCATAGTCGTCATCTGCCAGAAGGGGATCGACGAGGTCGCCCAGCACTTCCTCGCCAAGAAGGGGATAATGGCTGTAAGGAGGGTGAAGAGGAGCGACATGGAGAAGCTGGCCAGGGCAACCGGCGCCAGGATAGTAAGCAACATCGAGGACCTGACACCCGACGACCTAGGCTTCGCCAAGCTTGTCGAGGAGAGGAAGGTTGGAGAGGACAAGATGGTGTTCATTGAGGGCTGCCCCAACCCGAAGGCAGTAACCATACTCATACGTGGAGGGCTCGAGAGGCTCGTGGACGAGGCTGAGCGCAGCCTACATGACGCACTGAGCGCAGTAGCCGACGCGATAAGGGATGGCAAGATAGTGGCGGGCGGCGGGGCCTCCGAGGTCGAGCTAGCACTCTACCTCCGCGAGCAGGCGCCCAAGGTTGGCGGCAAGGAGCAGCTCGCCATAGAGGCGTTCGCCAAGGCCCTCGAGGGCCTCCCCATGACCCTCGCAGAGAACGCGGGACTAGACCCGGTCGAGATAATCATGGAGCTCAGGTCGGCGCACACTAAGGGCTGCAAGTGGTGCGGCGTCAACGTATTCACCGGGAAGGTAGAGGACATGATGAAGCTAGGCGTGATAGAGCCGGTGAGCGTGAAGGCCAACGCAATCAAGGCCGGAACCGAGGCGGCAACAGCCGTACTGAGGATAGACGACATAATAGCGGCTGCGAGGCACGAGGAGGAGAAGAAAGAGGAGGAGAAGAAGGAAGAGGAGGAAGAGGAGACCAAGACCGAGTTCTAGTTTTTCCCCCTCCAGGGTAGGAGTAGGCTGAACGTGCACACCCATGCCCCTCATACTCCTGTCCGGAACCCCCGGTACGGGTAAGACGCGCGTAGGCTTAATCCTCTCCAGGAGGCTACACGCGAGGTTCACTACAGTCACGTGGCTAGTCCTTGAGAACAGGGCGTGGCGCAGCTATGACCCGGACACACTGAGCTACGTCATAGACGAGGATAGGTTCTACAGGGTGCTGGAGGATGTGAGCAGGGCAGACCTGGTGCTGGACACCCACTGGGTCGAGCCCTTCGCCGCCGTGGGGGGCAGTGTCAGGTACTGTGCCGTGCTGAGGACTAACCCCCTCGAGTTATGGAGGAGGCTTGAGAGGAGGGGGTGGCCCGCGGGGAAGATAGCGGAGAACGTCGAGGCCGAGCTACTGGGAGTTGTTTCAAGGGAGGCGTTCAACGCGTTCCCCGACAGGGTCTACGAGGTGGACACGACCGGCAAGAAGCCCGTGGAGGCGGCGGAGGAGCTGCTGGACGCGATGAGGAGGGGTGCGAGGAGTACAAGGCCTATAGACTGGCTCGAGCTGCTGAGCGACGAGGAGATATCAGAGCTCCTGACAAGGATAACACGCGCCAGGGCTGAAGAGGTGGCTGAGAGGTGAGGCTAAGCCCCGATACCGCCAAGAGGCTCAGGGAGTCGTTATCGAAGAGCATTGCAAGGATAGACGAGATACTCTCCAGGAGGGAGGATGAGAGAGATAAGATGATAAAGCTGAGTAGGGACGTGATAAGGCTCTCAGGCCAAGTGATAAACGCTATACATACGGGGGACGAGGGGGAGGCCGCAAGACTCCTCAAACGGCTAGACGAGGCAAAGGAGGAGTTCCTCAAACACGCCAAGCAAGACCCGTACCTCTACCATACAGGCATAGTATACTCGACGCTCGCCGAGTACGTGGAAGCAAAGACGCTCTACAGCCTCGTAGTCGAAGGCACCCCACCCGACCCCCCTGAAGAACTAGATGTCCCGGAGACAGCCTACCTGCAAGGCCTAGGGGATGTCGTCGGCGAGCTGAGAAGACTAGCCCTCGACGCACTACGCCTGGGGAGGGTCGAGGAGGCCGAACACCTGCTGGCAATGATGGAGGCTATATACATGGAGCTCAGGGGCCTAGAGTACCCCGACGCACTGATACCCGGGCTGAGGAGGAAGGTCGACGTCGCGAGACGACTAATAGACGACACCAAGGCGCTAATAGTCGAGGTTAAGGGGAGGAACGAGCTTGCCAGACTACTACAGGGCCTCTCCAAGTGAAGCCTTCCTAAGAGCCCTATGCCTCTACCTCGCGGATAGGGGAGAGTCCCTCCTCTCGCTGACAGGGATAACGGGCCAGAAGAGGGTAAGGATACACCTCAGGGGACTCTGGCGGAGACACGAGGCCGAGGAGACGGGCTACCCCAGGCTAGCCGACACAATAGAGTCGATGACCGACAGGGATCTACAAGAGCTGAGGAGCATCGGGGTGGAGGAGATAGAGGGGGACGAGATAATAGTCGACGTAGAACGGCTGGTGGACTCCCTCGACAAGCTAAGCTCCTACTGCGGGAGAAGCCTCAAACACCTCGCAACACTGTACAGGCGTAGGAGGGGATGAAGAGAAACCCCGAATACACAAACCCTCCTGATGCGGGGAGGGGATGAGTAGGCCCCGCATCACAGACCCCGCAAACACAACAGCTAATCAGCCCCGGCACCGCCGGCGCTTAGCCCGGGAGCCCCCTTGACAGGCAAGCTCCCACCCGAGTACATGGCACCCGTCTACCGCTACACCGGGGCGAGGGACCCCAGCGTCCTCATCGGCCCAGCGGTGGGGGAGGACGCTGCCGTGATAAGGCTACCCGACGGGAACTACCTCGTGGTGCACAGCGACCCTATAACAGAGGCCTCCGCGAGGGTTGGATGGCTCGCCGTAAACATAGCCTCTAACGACGTAGCCGTAAGCGGGGCCAAGCCTAGGTGGGCCACAATAGTAGTACTGCTCCCCGAGGGGCGCGGCAGGAGCATGCTCGAAGACATAGTACGCGACGCCCACCGCGCAGCACTCGAACTAGGAGTAGCCATAGTCGGCGGCCACACAGAGGAGTCGCCGGGACTCACAAAACCAACAGTGATAGCGACCGTGGAGGGTATAACAGACAAGTACATCCCGACCAGCGGCCTCAGACCAGGAGACGTGATCATAGCCGCTAAACACGCGGCAATAGAGGGGACTGCGATACTCGCAACAGACTTCGAAGACATGCTGGCACGCCTAGACGTCCCGGAGGAGGTGATAGAGCGGGCTAAGAGACTGATAAACGAGATAAGCGTCGTCGAGCCAGCACTAGCAATAAGAGACATAGCAACATCGATGCACGATCCCACCGAGGGCGGCGTACTAGGAGCCCTATACGAGATGGCATACGCATCCAAGACAAGTATAGAGGTCTGGGAAGAAAGGATACCAGTCCTGCCCGAGACGAGAACCATATGCGACGCACTAGGCATAGACCCACTCAGACTCATCAGCAGCGGCTGCCTACTAGCGGCAACACCACCAGATCTCGTAGACGAGGCCCTGAAGAGGCTAAGGAGGAGGGGGTACACCGCTGAGGCGATAGGCAGAGCCAATGAAGGCGAGCCATGCGTAACCCTCCACAGGACGAGCGGCGAGGTGGAGCACGTAAAAGGCTTCGTAAAAGACGAGATAGCCCGCCTATGGGAACTGGCACCCCCCACGACACAAGCCCAAACCCTATAAATCCCCCCAAGCAATACACGCCGCAACACGGAAGCCGCCGTAGCTCAGCAGGTAGAGCGCCGCCCTGGTACCCCTTACACGGCGCCGGAGAGGCGGAGGTCCCGGGTTCAAATCCCGGCGGCGGCTCCACAAACCCTCCCAGGAACCCTCCTCCTGACAGGAAAGCTGCCGCGCCTCACAGGTAGAGAAGCGCGACTGTATCACGCCATTGGGGCGGACAAGGTAACATTACCGCTACAGGCCTGTCAGGAACAACGCGGCGACGTACTACACCCGGACGCCCTGGAAGACCCCACGCATACAGCGGGGCGTTGGGTGCTACCTCCATACTCCCCAAATACCCTGCATCCCTCCTAGGAGTCATGGTAGGCCATGCAGACGCTGGCGAAGTATAGGGTGATGGCATCCCATAGGCCGCGCGGAGTCATTGTACGCGCCATGCTAGGGCTCCTCAGGGTCGGCGGCGAGCAGCCATCCTCTACACTTGCATCCGCGACTGGTGTGCCCTCGAGGTGGGTCAAGCCTATACTCGGGTACTGGGTTAGGCTCGGCCTCGTGGCGTGTAGGAGGCTTGGCCGCTACCTCTACTACAGGCTCGCCGGCGAAGCCGCAAGGGCGCCCGAGAAGCTGTTCTGGGAGTGGATAGGAACCGATAATGTGTCGGCGCTCATCGAGGCCGCGAGGAAGGTGGCCTCCCAGCTGCTGGCGGAGGAGCTGCACAGGAGGCCCGAGCCCGAGGAGGAGGCGCTAACCCTCATGCTCCTGGAGGCCCACATGAAGGGGAGGAGGGTGCTCGAATACCCGGCAGACAACCCCCTGGAGAGGCTCGAGCAGGACTGCCGTGACTACGCTAGGGTGCTTGGGCTTAGGCTCAGGGGGCTTAGGAGCCTAGCGGATGCGGTGGTGTCGCTGAGGAATGCGGGCGTTGTGAGGAGCAGTACCAAGATAGATAGAAGGAGGGGGGCGCGGTTCTGGATAAGCCTCACACCCCGCTTCCTCAGGCTCGTCTCCTCACGCCTGCCCGCTGCTCCGCGGCGCGCGTGAACTCCTCAAGGCTCCCAACATCCACCTATGCCGCCCTGTTACCGGTCTAAGGGAGGCTATGTTTGTCTGCCCACAAGACTTCTACATATTGTTAAACCTATAAGCTATTATTAGAACCTGTATTCATGTGTGCTTGCATTCCCTCTATACATTATGCTAAAAGATATTGAAGATGCCTACATCTCGTGTAGATGCAGCGTAGTCTGCTCAAATAGTGTAGTACCAGCGGCAAGAAACAATCATCAATATATGTACTACACTGGCTAGAGAATGGCCAGATTAGGGCTTGGATCCGGCTAGATAATTGCTCGTGAAGCTGCTGGGTGGGTGGCGCTCCATGTGCAGCCATGTGGGGTGTCGGGGGCATTCACTCGACTCTACTACTAGTGTGGCGCCGGCTGAGAGGTACCTCAGGCAAGTGCCTATCATCGGGGCCCGGGGGCAGGAGAGGCTGGCTAGGAGCAGTGTCCTCGTTGTGGGGGCCGGCGGCCTTGGCTCCCCAATAATAACATACCTTGCATGCGCCGGCGTTGGAAGGATATTGATCGTCGACGGCGACGTCGTCGAGCCCAGCAACCTTAACAGGCAATTCCTCTACAGGGAGTCTGACGTGGGTAGGCCGAAGGCGCTTGTCGCCGCCGAGAGGGTTAGGGAGCTTAACAGCTCGGTTGAGGTTGAGGCGTACCAGGCCAGGCTAACTGATGAACTGGCGTCGAGGCTTATGGCTGTCGTCGACCTGGCCGTCGACGCGCTCGATAACTGGGCGTCCAGGCTGATACTGAACAGGGCTGCCGTGTCGGCGGGGAAACCCCTAGTCCACGGCGGCGTTGACAGGCTGTACGGGCAGGTCACGACAGTCATACCGGGCAGAACCCCCTGCCTCCAGTGCATTGCGCCGCCGGGTGCTGAGAGGATAAGGGGAGGGCCTATACTCGGCCCAGTCGCCGGCATAGTCGGCTCGATTGAGGCGCTCGAGGTGCTCAGAATACTGTCGGGCCTGGGGCCCGGGCTCGCGGGCAGGCTGCTCGTGGTAGACTGTTCATCGATGAGCTTCGAGACCGTGGAGCTGCGGAGAAACCCCTCATGCCCTGTCTGCGGCCCTATATCACCCTCCTAAACACTTCCTCGGTGAGGTGGTAGTCTGGGATTATCTC
>CAYZCH010000108.1:0-25706 GCA_964476405.1 uncultured Desulfurococcales archaeon | reverse complement strand
CCTCCCTCAAGTGCTGGACACCCACGGTCTTGTCAATGAATATGTTATAGTTCTCGTCGATGGCCCATATCCTCCTAGCGGTTTCTGCGTCCCAACCAGCCTTCTCTCTTAGTATCTTAGCCCTCTCCTTGGGGTCTTGGTCCTCGCTTATCTCTCCCTTCTGTATGAGCTCGATCACCTCTTCTCCAAGAGGTTCTACGGTTATGTACAGCTTGTTGTGCTTGTTGGGGCTCTTGCCCTCGAACATCCTGCCCTTCCTCCTCACAGTCTCCCTGTAGACCACCAGCGGCTGCGATGTCTTCACCTCGAGGCCGTAGTTCTCCTTGAGCCACCACAACGCTATCTCTATATGGAGTGGCCCCATGCCGCTCAGCAGGTACTCGCCGGTCTCCTCGTTTATCTTCACGACGAGGTTCGGATCCTCTATAGTCAGCTTGCGGAGCGCCTCGATGAGCTTGGGTAGGTCACGCGGGTTCTTAGGCTCTATCGCTACCGTCACCACTGGCTCGCTCACGTAGTGGAGCTTCTCGAAGGGAGCCATCTTGTCGGCGTAGCTGACCTCAACGAGCGTCTCGCCGGCGCGCGCCTCGTCGAGGCCTAGGAGGGCCGCTATGTTGCCCGCCGGAACCTCGTCGACGACCTCCCTGTCCGGGCCCATGTATATGCTTACCTGCAGCACCTTAGACTTCTTCCTCGCGTTCACCAGCCACACGTCCATGCCGGGCCTTATAGTGCCACTGAACACCCTGCCGGTCGCAACCAGCCTCCTTATGCGCGGATCCAGCCTCATATCGGCTATAGCCATCACCAGGGGGCCGTTAGGGTCGGCCTCCATCATCGCCCTCCCTATGTCGGAGTTTATGTCGCCCCTCCAGATCTTCGGTATCCTATACCTCTGTGCGATCCTCGGGTTCGGTATGAACTTGACCACGGCGTCTAGGAGCGCCTCGTGGAGGGGTGCGACCTTGCTCGCGAGCTCGTCGACGGCGTCCTTGCCCTTCTTGTAGGCGGCTACAATGTCTGAGAACTTGACACCCTTCTGCTGAACCATCGGTATCGATATACCCCACTTGTCCCTCGCGCTGCCTATTATCACCATCCCTGCCTTGGGGTCGAGGAGCCACTTCCTCTTGAACTCCGGATCAGCGTAGGTGTAGATGAGCTGGTTGACGTCCCTTATTATCTCCACTATCCTCTGTTGTATCTGCTGGGGCGTGTACTTAAGCTCCTTGATCAGCCTGTCCACCTTGTTTATGAAGAGGAGTGGCCTGACCCTCTCCTCGACAGACTGCCTCAGCACCGTCTCGGTCTGCGGCATAACGCCCTCCACGGCGTCGACGACTATTATGGCGCCGTCGATCATCCTAAGGCTCCTGGTGACCTTGCCGCTGAAGTCTACGTGGCCCGGTGTGTCGACCAGGTTGATGACGTAGGCCTTGCCGTGGTACTCGTGGTAGAGGCTTATGTTGGCCGACTTCACAGTAATGCCTCTCTTCTGCTCTACGTCGAGGTAGTCCATTGCTAGGGCCTCGCCGGCTATCTTGTAGGATATTATCCCGGCGGCCGCCAACAGCGAGTCGGTGGTTGTTGTTTTACCGTGGTCGACGTGCGCGAGTATGCCTATGTTCCTTACGCGCTCGAGGTTCCTCATCAGCTTCAGTATGTCTGCTACATGCTTTACCCTGGGCATCCCTCTACCAACCCCAGGGAACCCATGCTTCCCGGGGAGCCGCTTATAAGCCCGACTGATACTCATAAGCCGGCCTCAGCCATCATCTCCGCAACCTGGTCTGCTATCGTCTCTAGGAGGGGCATCGAGTCCTCCTTCAACATGTAGTTTATGAGGCTCCTCACGAGCCCCCAGAGCTCGGCCGCTATGGAGGCCAGTATCTGCGATCTCGTCGCGGGGTCTAGGCTTAGGAGGAGCCTGCAGGCCGAGGAGGGCGACGGGGCTATCTCACCCTTCATGTACCTTGTGACGGCGGCCTGGCTCACACCCATCATCTCCGCCACCTCCTTGCTGCTGTACCCCGACCTCCTCGCCAGCTCGACCACCCTCCTCCTCAGCTCCGCAGAGACCATCTCCAAGACCCTGCAGATAGTGTTCGACGACGCCCACCACCTCCCAGAGCACCTCTACACCTATGAGGCCGAGCCGGTACCTCCTAAGTAGGCTCCTCAGCCTCTCCCTCCCCTCCCGCGGGAGCCAGCCGAGTATGCATGGGAGCCCCAGGAGTCCCCCCACGAGCTGCGTCAGGTTACTCCTCCTACCCCTGCGGAGCCTCGCGGACTCGAAGTCTACGAGGAAGGGGTCGGGGGGTTTATCCGTGGATAGGAGGACGTGGTCGTGCGGCCTGGCGAGCTCGGAGTGTATGAGTCCCGCCCTGTCAAGCATGTAGGCCTTCCAGAGGAGCCTTGATAACAAGTAGAGGAGCTCCCATGGCCTGCGGGGCCTATACCCGTCTATGGAGCCTCCGAGGACGGGTTCGACGACGAGTATCCGGAGCCCCGCGTACACCGGCTCCGGGGCTGCGCCAAGCCACCACGCAGCAGTCCATGCCGCAGCCTCCCAGGCGACGCTCCTCCTCCTCGAATCGGGCCTCAGCGCCTTAACCACGACCAGCCGCCGCCCGAGCCTAGCCAGGAAGACGTTCGCCGCCCACCCCCTACCTATCATCCTCAGCCTCCCCGCCATGCACTCCCCGTAGTCAATGTAGCACTCCACACCCGCGTCCACCAGCTCGCGCAGAACCTCCCTGCACTCGCCCGACCACGGCCTAGGGTAGCATATCGCGGTGGCCGCCTCGTCGAGGCTTACGCATGCCCCTAGGCGCCTTAAGTTAAATACCTCAGTACCGCCGCTACCCTCCACGGGTGGCCCTATGGTCTACAAACACATCCTGGTGGGCTATGATGGTAGCGAGGCGGCAAAGAAGGCTGTGCAGAAGGCCCTCGACCTCGCCAAGGTGCTGGGAGCAAAACTCCACCTAGTAACCGTGGTTCCGAGCCCCGTCCCGCTCGTCGGCGAGCTCCTCGTCCCAGAGGTCGTGACCGTCTCTGAGCTGCTGGAGTCAGCTGAGCGCAACCTAGCAAAGCTAGCACAGGAGATAGAGTCGACCACAGGCCTCCCGGTAGAGTACACTGTCGCCGAGGGCGACCCCGCGGAGGAGATAGTGGAGACTGCCAAGAGGTGTGGCTGCGACCTGATAGTCGTGGGTAGGAGGGGCGCGGGTAGGCTTGAGAGGCTCCTGCTCGGCAGCGTCTCCGAGAAGGTGGTCAAGATAACGAAGGGGGTTGATGTACTCGTCGTCGAGACCAGGCGCTAGCCCCCCTTGAGGAGCTTCAAGAGTAGTTTTATGAGCTCGTCCTCCCCACCCCCCTTCTTCAAGGGGGGCTCGACCTTCTCCCCGCGGGCAGCCATCTCGCCCCTCTCCGTGAAACCGGGCACGACCTTTAGTAGCTCCTCGAGGGTCAGGTACCCCTCATACTTCTCCTCGTACACCTTCTTGCCGTTCTTCACGTACGCGAGGATAGTGGTTGGGGATGCATGCACGTTGAACTTCTTGAATGTCGCGGCAGCCGCCGGCGACTTACAGTTCCTCGCGAACCACTCACACAGCACTATGACGAAATAGTATCCCTTGAGCCCCCTACCCGTAGTCTCTATGAAGGGGTACCAGTGCAGGTCGTACTTCCTACAGGCGGGGCAGCGCGTGTTGTCGAAGTAGAGCACGTAGGCGCCGTCCCCCAGCTCGCCCGGGTTGAACGCCTCCCCCTCCCTCCTCAACAGCCTCCAGACGTCCTTCTCGGGGTCGTAGACGTATATGCCGTGGGGGGTGTCCTTATCAACCCTCTTGTACTCCTCAACCTTGTTCGCCAGCTCCCTTGCCTTCTTCTCTATAAGCTCCTCTATGTCCCTCTCCTCTGTTACCATAACGCACCCCACGGGGAGGGGTGGTGGGCTGATTTTTCAGCCTTATTCTTTTAAGGGATAGTTGTGTGCACGCTCCCTTAAAACACCAGGGCTATGTAGACGTCCTCCCCCTCAACCCTCCACTTCTTAGCATCCTTCGGGGGCTTGTCGACCAGCTGGATCTCCTTGGCCCTTATCTCGCCCGCTATGTAGTCTACGTGCTTCTCCACGGCCCTCCTCAGCCTCTGGCTCGGCGTGTATATGACTACTCTCTCGAGGAACTTGTCGAGCGGTAGCCCGGCCCTCTTGCGCATCACCTGGATCCTCCTAACTATGTCCCTGGCTAGCCCCTCAAGGATGGTCTCCTCGTCTAGCTCGGTCACCACGTAGGCGTCCACGGCGTCCCCCTCTATGACGGTGTATCTCTCCCTGTCCCTGGGCGGCTCGGGGGAAGCGGAGACCCTCTTTATGTTGGCGTATATCTTGAGCACGTTGGATGCCTCGGCGACCTCCTCGACGCTGTAGCCGTTCTTGGGCACGAGCACCGCCTCCGGCAGCGGCCACCTCCTCTTAACACCCTTCTCCATCCTGATCCTCAGCACCTCCTCCGCGGCCTCGAAGATCGAGTCTACCAGCCTCCTCATCCTCTCGTCGACTAGGCGTTCAGGCACCCTCGGCCACTCCTCGACGTGTACCGTCAGCCCGCCACCCCTGTAGTGCTTCACGAACGACTGGTAGAGGAACTCCGCCACGTATGGAGCGAAGACGGCGAGGACGCGGATCGTGTTGTCTATGACATAGAAGAGTGTCTCGTAGGCAGCCCTCTTAGACTCGGTCTCCTCCTCGACCCACACCCTCGGCCTTATGACGGTGACGTAGCGGTGGCTCAGCTTCTCCACTATGAAGTCGACGAGCGCCCTCAGTGCCTGATGATAGTTGTCGGCCTCTATGCCCTCGGCTAGGGTCTTGACGAGCCCCGCCAGCTCAGCTATTATCCATTTATCCTCGGGGGCCAGGTCGGCCGAGTCTATGCCCTTGGGCCTCCACTTGTCGAGCTCCATGTAGCTGGCGGCGAACCTGGCCACGTTCCATAGCGTGTCTATTACTCCCCTGTACCTCGCTATCTCCTTCGGGTCGAACACTATGCTGTCCCAGGGGGCCCTGCTCACCAGGAAGAGCCTTAGTGGGTCGGCGCCGTACTTCCTCAGGGCGTCGCCAGCCCATATCACGTTGCCCTTACTCTTACTCATCTTCCTGCCCTGCTCGTCCAGCACGTGGCCCTGGAGGAGGACGGCGCGGTAGGGGCAGCGTCCATGCCAGAACGAGCCCGTGACCAGGAGCGTGTAGAACCAGCCCCTCGTCTGGTCAGCCGCCTCCGTTATCCAGTTGTAGGGGTAGAGTTTCTCGAAGAGCTTCTCCCAGCCGTACTGCCTCAGCGCCGCAGTGTGGGCTACCCCGCTGTCCATCCAGACGTCGACGACGAACGGCTCCCTCCTCATCTCGCCGCCGCACCTAGGGCAGCGCAGCACAACCCTGTCTATCCACGGCCTGTGCGGATCCCTGAACTCCTCCGGGTTTACGGCTAGGCGGCGCAGCTCCTCGAAGCTCCCCACGACCACGACGGCCCCGCAGCTCCTGCACCTCCAGACGGGCAGCGGGGTCCCCCAGTACCTCTCCCTGCTTATGCACCAGTCCTTGGCGTTCTCGAGCCACCCCGTCATCCTCCTAACGGCCCATGAGGGCCTCCAGTCGGCGGCCTCAGCCTCCCTCAGCAGGAGCCTCCGCCCATCCTCGGTTATCTTGATGAACCACTGCCTGGACGCGTAGTAGAAGAGGCGTGTACCGCACCTCCAGCAGAACGGGTAGTTGTGCCTGTAGACGCCCAGGTGGACGAGGAGCCCCTTATCCTTCAACGCCTCGACTACCTTCCTGGAGGCGTCCTCGAACCATAGGCCCGCGAAGGCGCCGGCCTCCTCCGAGAAGTACCCGTCTATCCTGAGCGGAGTGTATATGAGGAGGCCCCTCCTCTTCGCAGCCTCGAAGTCCTCGGGGCCGTGGGCGGGCGCGGCGTGCACCACGCCGGTACCCTCCTCCATGGTCACCCAGTCTTCGGCTATCACCGTGTGGTTGGGGGCGTCGTGGCTGGCGTGGTAGGGCACCTCTTCGAGGAGCGGGTGCCTATACCTGAGCCCCTCGAGCTCCGAGCCCTTCAGCCTCCCGACTACACGGTAGCCCTCTAGCCCTACGTCCCTGACGAACTCCTCCAGCCTCCTCGCGGCGAGTATCCACTTTTCCCCGTCGACGCTGAGAACGACGTACTCCTCCTCGGGATGCACAGCCGCGGCCTCATTAGCTATTATCGTCCAGGGGGTCGTGGTCCAGGCTATGAGGTAGGTGTCGGGCTTGTCGAGCAACGGTATCTTGAAGTAGAGGCTCGGGTCGTCGACCTCCTCGTAGCCCTGCGCTACCTCGTGCTGGCTCAGGGCGGTCTCGCACCTAGGGCACCTCGGGACTACCCTGAGGTCCTCGTATAGCAGGCCGTCCTCCCACATCTTCTTGATGAACCCCCAGACGGTCTCGATGTACCTAGGGTGCCTCGTCTGGTAGGCGTGTCTGTAGTCTAGCCAGACGGCCAGCCTGAGGTTGTCCCTCGTCCACCTGTCTATGTAGAAGTCTACGAGCCTGCTGCACTCCTCGACAAATCTCTCGACGCCGTATTTCTCGACGTCCTTCTTGGTCTTGAAGCCGAGCTTCTTCTCAACCTCGAGCTCGACGGGAAGGCCCTGGGTGTCCCAGCCCCCCTGATCCCATACCCTGAAACCCATCATCCTGTAGAACCGCAGTTTTATGTCCTTGAACGTCCTCCCCCTAGCATGCCCGACGTGCATGAAGCCGTTGGCGGTGGGTGGGCCCTCGAGGAACGCGAATATGGGTCTGCCCTCCCTCTCCTCCCAGCACACGCGCCTCACGTGCTCATAGACCCTGTTCTTCTCCCAGTACTCCGCCACCCTCTCCTCGACTTTGAAGGGGTCGTACCTCGCCTTTAGGACGTCGTTAAGGCTGAATAATACTCCCCACCCCTCTCGTCGGATCCTGTAGACGCCGTCTCGTCAAGCAGCCCCGATGTGGTTATAAAGGTTAGTCTTTGAGGCTGCATAGCCTCCTAAGGCTCTCCTCCTCGACGGGGTGTAGCGGGGTGGAGGCCACTACGATGCTGTGGGGTGGTGGGGGCCACCTAGGCTCAGCCAGTGTGCCGGGCCTCCTGGAGGCTATGCAGAGCGAGTCGGGGAACCCGGCCCTGGCTACGCCTACGTAGACGGCGTCCAAGCGGATCCCCTTCTCCTCCGCCATCTCCTCTAGGAGGTCTACGGCCTCCGGTATCGTCATCATGTAGCCCTCGTCCAGCCTCAGATCCAGGAGGAGTAGCGTGTGTAGCCCGCGGTCAAGGTTTCCGCGGATCACGTCGAGCACGCTGTAGGGTTTCACGCCGTACTCGGGCCTGACGAGGGTGACTGGCCTACCGAACCTGTACCAGCTCAGCCCCGTCTCAGCCACCACCAGCTGGAGGCCCGAGACCCCGGGGATCACCTCTACAGCCACCCCCCTCCTGAGCGCTTCAAGCCTCAACGCGTTGTGCGTGGTCGCGGTCAGCGGGTCGCCCGGCACCGCTACGGCCACGTCCTCCTCCCTCGCCTCCTCCACTATCCTCCACGACTCGTTCTCAAGGACGCGGCGCTGCACCGGAACCACAACGCCCCCGCTAACACTCCTCAACACCGCTACGACGTCCCCGTAGACGAGGCTCGTGTACTCATCCACGTACACCTTCGAGGCCCTGCCGAGCGCAGCGAGGGCCTTCAAGCTCAGATAGCCTGCGCCTGGGCCGAGGCCGACTATGTATAGCATCACGCCTGCACGCTCCGCGGCCCTTGGGGGTTGAGGCAAAAACTAGTTTGCCGGGGCGTGTCGAAGCCCCTTCTCCCAGCCGTTAGCTACTCCTACCCCTCATCATCATCATTAGGAAGATCACGAGCACTGCTATGTCGAGGGGCGAGACTGCTATCACTATCTCCGGCGGCTGCCCCCGGAGGGCCATCTGGAGGGCGTACATCGCTATCAATGATAGGACGTATAGGTAGATGTAGAGAGGTATCTTCTGGAACTCCTCATACACCGTCGTCACGGCATCCCCGCCTCCACAGCACCACCCGTGTCTCCACACGGGGTGCTCTAGAAGGTTTGCCTGGGCGGCTAGTGACCCGTGTAAACACCCAGCCGCCCCGATAATACGGGGCCGGACGCCTTAACCATAAACCCTGGCGAAGCTAGGTCACCGGTGCCCCGTGTATGAGTAGGGTTAACAGCTTCGTCAAGGTCTGGTCGCCTGACAAGAAGCCGGGCCTCGTTGAGAGGATAAAGAGCAAGGTGACCCCTCAGCCCCCGCTAAGGTACAAGCTAACCATAGCCCTCTACAAGATAAGGACTGAGACGAACAAGCTCGACTACATGATAGCCAAGATGAAGGAGAGGGACGCTGCCCTCTTCGAGAAGGTCGTGCAGGCGCAGATGGACAAGGATCGGGCCAGGGCAGCGATGTATGCTAGTGAGGTAGCCGAGATAAGGAAGCTTGTCAAGGCCCTGATGACCGCTAAGCTCGCCCTTGAGAGGGTCGGGCTACGCCTAGAGACCGTGATGGCTATGGGCGACGTGGTCGCAGGCATAGCCCCCGTGGTCGGCGTCATAAAGGATCTGAGGAAGTACCTGCTCGGCATAGTGCCCGAGATAGGGCTCGAGCTGACCGAGATAGGGGAGCTGCTGGAGAGCGTGGTCGCAGAGGCCGGCGAGTTCACCGCGTTCACCTCGATGCCGACGGTGTACAGCGAGGAGGCGAAGAAGATACTCGAGGAGGCCGCGGCAGTCGCCGAGCAGAGGATGAAGACCGAGTTCCCCGAGCTGCCGAGCCCCGGGGTCTCAATAGAGCCGCCCCAGTCCCAGAAGCAGCACTGACGGTGACGGCGACCAGTAGCCTCACACCACTCGTCTTTCCCGGGAACATGGCGACCCACTCGTTTTTCCCACCCTGGCCGTAACTGGTTCTAGGGTGTTCCCCGCTCCAGGGTTCCCTGGAGGCCCCGGTGTCCCTGTTGGCGTGGCCGTGGAAGTGGAGCCGTAAGCCGGTCCTCGTGTCGAGCGTGGAGGGTATCGAGAGGGTAGAGGTCCCCGTGTACCGTTCGACGGGGGGCCCGCTCTTCAAGACGGCGTTGAGCAGTGCGTGTAGGATGGATTGCCTCTACTGCCCGTTCAGGTCTGGCTCGAGGGTTGTGCCTCGTGAGAGGTGGGATGCCCGTAGACTCGTCGAGGCGTTCATGGCTGCATATAGGGAGGGTGGTGTCGTGGGCCTCTTCCTGACCAGCGGCCTCTACGGAGACCCCGACCGTGTCGTCGAGGATATGCTCGGCGTCCTGGAGCGGTTGAGGAGGCGTGGGTATAGGGGCTATATCCACCTACGGCTCATGCCCGGGGTGTCGAAGTGGTATATCCGGGAGGCGCTGAGGCTCGCCGACCGCGTCGGCATCAACATGGAGGCGCCGTCGCCGGGCCTCTTCTACGAGGTTGCGCCGAGCAAGGCTGACTGGCGGAGGGATATAGTGGGGAGGCTGAGGTATGCGGCGGCGCTCGCCGGCCCCGGGAGGGTTGACACGCAGCTCGTCGTCGGCGCGGCGGGCGAGACTGACGAGGAGATCCTGGAGGCCATGGAGCTAGCCCGCTCAATAGGTGTCGGAGTCATGCATTTCAGCCCCTACACGCCTATAAGGGGTACACCCCTCGCGGAGCGCAGGCCCCCGACGCCCCCCGCACGCTCCAACATCCTGTACCAGGCGTGGAGCCTCATGACACGCTACCGTATAAGTGTGCGGGATCTACGCGGCCTCCTAGACGACCATGGAATGCTACCGCGTGTCCGTAGCTTGAAGGAGGCGCTTGCATCCATGCATCCAGAATGGTTCCCCGTAGACCCTCTAGGGGCGGGGTTCAGTGAGCTTGTCAGAGTCCCCGGTATCGGGCCGAGGAGGGCGAGGGCCATCATCGCGCTGAGGGAGAGGGGCGGGCTGGACGTCTATACCCTGAGGAGGATACTCGGGCCCGCCTGGGGGAGGGCGGCGCGCTACTTGGATCTCTCCTCGCTCAGGGGCGGGAGGCTGGCGTAGAGCACGCTCCACGCCAGCTCCCTGCCGGGCCCGCCCACCGCGGTGAAGTAGTCTTCTTCGTCGTCGACCTCCATCCACGGGGTGCCCGTGGCGTCTACGACGCCGACCTCCAAGACCCCCTCCTCTATCACTGTGTTCCAGAGGTCGCTCAGGCTCATGCTGTGGGGGTGCCTCATGTACCCGGCTAGAACCCTGGCGGCCCCCCGGGAGACGTAGAAGACCCCCATGTCTATGAACGAGTACTCCTCCAGGCTCTTAGAGAACCTCCTGGCCCTCAGCCCCTCGGCATACACCTTGGTAGCCTCCTCCACGTCCACGTAGAGCGGCGACCTGTCGCCGGCGACGCATATGTCGGCCCCGCACTCCTCGACAAGCCTCTCGACGAGGCTCGGCGGGTAGATGTGATCCGACATTGAGAGAACGAAGTCGCGTCCCCCGACCCTCGCTACGGCGTGGAGCAGGCTAAGGCACGCCTCGCCGAAGCCGGGGTTGACGACGATGCTGTACCTGCGGGCCCCGGCCGCCCTCACAGCGACTCCGAGGGCGTCGTGGTTGTATATGTTGCCCACCACCAGTAGCTCGTCGACGCCGGCTGCGAGGAGGCTTCTGACGGGGTACACCACCAGCTCGACGCCGTTAACTATGGCGAGCGGCTTCATGTACCTCTCAGCAGCGCACCTCGAAAGCCTCGAGCCCTCACCCGCCGCCAGAACCACCCCTAGCACGGCCCCTCACCACGGCCCTGTACAGCATCACTAGCTGGAGCAGTGTGTAGGCGTACCCCGAGACCCCTATGAAGAGGAGGCCGGCCGCAAGCGCCGGCCAGCCCAGGAGCGGCACTAGTACTGAGGAGAGGAAGATCGTGAAGAGCCTTACGTCCCGGCTACACCAGCACCTAAGCCCCGTTACGAGGGATGGGTGGCTGCCCACCTGGAGCCTGGCCTGTGCGTGGATGTAGCTGACGAGGAGGCTGCCGGTGACGGGCAGCAGGTATAGTATCGCTGCGGCTCCGCCAACGGCCCCGAGCCCCTCGACGGCCGCGTAGCAGGCGCCGCCCGTGACGGCGACGTCTACCAGTCTGTCGAGTGTGGCGTCGAGCAGGGCACCGTAGCGTGACGTCTGCCCGGTTAGCCTGGCGACCTCGCCGTCGACCCCGTCGAGTATCGATGCTAGCTGGGCTAGCACGCCCGCGGCGGCGGCTGTTAAGGGGGTTGGGTGGAGGTAGAGGAGGAGTGGTATGAGGCCTATGAGCGTGGTCGCCAGGGTGACCTTGTTGGGGCTCGGCCTCCACCTCTTAAGCAGGAGGCTCGTGACCGCCCCCGACACCCTCCTGTTTATAGCCCTCGACACCGGCCCGTCCGTCCTCTTCCCCGCTGGCTGCAAGGCCCACTACCTCCCTCCTCGGAATCCTCTTGTCCCCGAGAACCCAGTACTCCCCGCTGCTCCTCTTTTCAAGCTTGAATATTGGGGCCTCGTGCTTGACTCTCTCTAGGAGCTCGGCTGCCGCGCTGAACGCCTCCCTCCTACCCCTCGCCGCGACGACTATGTAGATCGTCGGCTCGCCGGGCCCGAGCCTGCCTACGCGGTGGTAGACGTGGGCTTCGAGGACGCCATGCCCCTCGGCGACCTCCCGTGCAAGCCTGCATAGTGCCTCCTCGGCGTACTCCTGGTAGGCTGTGTATTCGAGGTACTCGACCTCCTCCCCCTCGACGACGCCCTTCACGTATCCCTGGAAGACTACAATGGCTCCTCCCCCCTCCCTCCACGTCCTCTCACGGATGGAGGCTGTAAGCTCGTCGAGGCTGACGGGTTGGCGGGTGACGCCGCAGTAAATCCTCGCCACGGCTACGCACCACCCCCCGCCGGCGGCATGACGGCGACTTCGTCGCCCGGCCTAACCCTGTACTCGGGCCCCCTCCTCACGCCGTTCACGAGTACTATGAGGGGGATCCTCTTAGCCAGCTCTGCCAGGCCCGGCGCCTTCGAGTAGACAGCCTCCATGAGCTCCCCGAGGGTTGTGTGCTCGGGGGCCTCGACCTTGACCTCGCTCCTGCCAGCTGCGTCCGCCGCCGCGGCGAGTAGCCTTACCTTCACAATCACCGGCGGCCCCCCGGGTGGGGTGGTGGCCCGCGGCTGCCTTAAGCGGTGCTACCTCTCCAGCTTCCTGAGGACGAGTATCGTGTAGGTGTCCGTGACCCCCTTCACTCTCCTCACGGCCTCTATCGTCTCGTTGAGCTCGACGGGGTTGTTTGCGGTCAGCCTCACTACTATGTCCCTGTCGCCCGTGACCTCCATGACTTCGGTGACGCAGGGTATGAGTGTGAGCCTCCTGGCGACGCTCGCAGTGTAGATGTTGGGCTCGCACCTCACCAGCACTAGTGCCTCGAGGCCCTTTGAGGGCTGGAGCTTCACCCTCCTGCCTGTAACCCTCTCGACTATGTCTAGGAGGTCTTCGTCGCTTATCCACCTCGCCGTCGACGCCTTCTTTACCTCCATAAGAACCCTTACCAGCTCCTCGTCGCTCAGCTTTACCCCGAGCTCCTCGAGCCTCGCCCTCAGCGCCTTCCTGCCAGTATACTTGTCTATGGTGTAGCTCCTCGTCCTGCCCAGGAGGCTCGGGGGTATGACCTCGTATGTTTCAGGGTTGCTCAGCACCCCGGCGACGTGGACGCCCGCCTTGTGGGTGAACGCGTTGTCGCCTACGAGCGGCGCGTTAGGCGGCACCATCACTCCGCTGTACCTCTCCACTATGCTCGTGATCTTCATTAACTCTGAGAGGCTGACCGGGGACTTCCCGTAGAAAACGTGGGAGGCTGCGGCCAGCTGCTGCAGCCATGTTATCCCCGTCCTCTCGCCCAGCCCGTTAACGGTCACGTGTACTATCGTTGCACCCCCCTCCACGGCCGCGAGCGAGTTGGCGAGCGCGAGGCCTAGGTCGTTGTGGCAGTGGGCGTCCACCTCAAGGCCGGGGACGGCACCCAAGACGTGTTCGACGAGCCGCCTCATGAACGGGGGTGTCGCCGCCCCAACGGTGTCGGCTACCGACAGCCTATCCGCCCCCGCCTCATACGCCGTCTTTGCGACTTCTACGAGGAAGCCGGGGTCGGCCCTAGTGGCGTCCTCGGCGGTAAACCTCACCCTCACCCCGTGCTGCCTCGCGTACTCCACGGCCTCCCCTATGATGCTCAGCGCCTCCTCCCTCGACACCCTATGCTTGTACCTCAGGTGCAGGTCGCTGATACCATAGAATATCGCTATCCTATCCGGCTCCAGCTCGGCCGCGTCCTCTATATCCCTCCTAAGCGCCCTACTGTGGGCGACCACCTCAGCCCTTATAACACCCTCCCTCTTCAAACCCACGATGCGCCGTACAGCCTCCCTCACGTCCGGGGCCACGCTCGGGTGTCCGGCCTCGATCATGTCTACTCCTATGCTGTCCAGCAGCCTGGCTATCTCGAGCTTCTGGTCAACGGTGAACACTACGCCGGGCGTCTGCTCCCCCTCCCTCAGCGTGGAGTCGAGAACCCCGAAGCGTACGCGGGGCGGGCACGGGGACGTCACACACTTCCTGGGGGAAGCCTCTATCAAGGCCCCATATACCCTCCTACACGCCGGGCTCCCCCGGTATGGGTGTTTAAGTGTGGTAGGGGTGTGGGATGTACGGTAACCGTGCCGCGGCCAGCTCCCGGGTGCGGGTTCATGGAGTGGAGGGTGCAGTGCCTAGGGGGTATAGGTGCGGCTTCCTCCTCTACACGGGCGCCAGCCTCCGGGATGCGGACTGGAGCAGGGTTGACGAGAGGAGGCTTGACATAGTCCCGAGGTGCCTGCAGGCGATATACTGTCATGGCCCCTCAGGGGGCCTCGACGCCTACACGATAATATATGGAGGCGGCTACATGATGGTGCTGGAGGGCGTCGAGTGCAGCGTGTCGGAGAAGCCGCTTAGGAGGCTGCTCTCCTCGCTGGAGCCCGTAGGGTTTGTCGGCTACAGGGAGCTCCTGGAGGCGGCCTCCGCTGCAGGGTACAGGCCCGTGCTGCTCCTCGAGCGTGGCGAGCCCTGGCCGCCTCCCCCCGGCCGCCGCCTCTACATAATAGGCACGAGCATAGACCCGCCCGTCACCGGCCTGGAGCACGTGGCCTCGCTTGGGCCGAGGAGCTACCTGGCGAGCCAGGTGGCGGCCTATATAGCGTTGTGGGAGAGGGGTGTGTTGAGGGGTGATGAGGGTTGAAAGCGGCCCACCCGCCGGCCAAGGGCGGCCGGTGGGGATGGGCGCCGCCAGCCAGCTGACCGCCTAGTATGTCTTCGCGGCCCTCAGCACGGTGACGGCCTCCCTTCCGCAGACGGGGCACCTCTTCTCCCTAGCCCAGGAGGTGCTGATGTCGTAGGGGACGCCGAGTATCTTCGCCTCCAGGAGCTCCTCGAGCCTGCGGCCGCACTCCTCTCTCCCGCACCAGGGGAGCTCGACGACCCCCTTCCTGGAGGCGATGATCGAGCGTGCCTCCTCAAGTGTCTCGGGCCTGTGAATCATGCTTCGCAGCCAATTCCACGACCTTTCCCTCAGGTTGTCCATTATATCATCGAGGATGACCTTTATTGCCCTGGCTGCATCGGAGACGTGCACCTCTGTCTTCTCAAGGGTATCCCTCCTAGCCACAGTTATTACACCATTCTTGGCCTCCCTCGCCCCCACCTCGATGCGCACCGGGACTCCCTTCGCCTCCCACTCGTAGTACTTCCTGCCCGGCCTCACGTCGAGCCTCCAGTCAGTATACACTCTTATGCCTGCATCCCTGAGGTCTTTCTCCAGGATCCAGATCAGCCCCCTCAACTCGCTCGGCAGCTCACCGCCCACGGGTATCGGCACTATGACGACCTGTATGGGTGCTACGGTGGGTGGCAGGCAGGCACCCCTGTCGTCGCCGTGGATGGCTATGGTCGCTGCAATCACGCGGTCTGATAAGCCATAGCTCGTCTGCCACGCATAGTCTATCGTCTCGTCCCTCTTCTGGATCCTCACCTCGAAGGGTATTGTGAAGTTCTGGCCGAGGTGGTGGACGGTGCCTATCTGGAGAACCCTCCCGTCGGGCATAATGGTGTCGAACGCCACCGTGTATACGGCGCCGGCGAACTTGTCCCACTCCGGCCTCACGGAGACCAGGTGTGGTATGCCTAGCTCGGAGAAGATCCTGTCGTAGAGCGCCACGGCATTGTTCACGGTATTCTCGGCGTCCTCGAAAGACTCATGCACCGTGTGGGCCTCCTTGAACGTCGTCACCTCCCTCAACCTTATCATAGGCCTAGTAGCCTTGGTCTCGTAGCGGAACATGCTGACTATCTGGTAGTACTTCTTCGGCAACTGCTTATAGCTCTTAATCCAGAAGCTCTCCATGTACGAGATCGCGGTCTCGCTCGTCGGGCGCAGCGCGAGCTTAACGTCGAGCTCGTTCAGCCCCGCCCTCGTAACCCAGAAGACCTCCGACTCGAAGCCCTTTATGTGCTCAGACTCCTTACGGAGCAGGGTCTCCGGTATAAACAATGGCAGGAGGATCTCCTCGTGGCCGGTCTCGTCGAGGATCCGCCTAATGAGATCAGCGATGAGCCTGCGTAGCTTGAAGCCGTAAGGGAGCCAGACACCGACGCCCTTAACCGGGTACCTCCCATAGTCATAGAAACCCCCGACCTCCAGAACCCAGTCAAACCAGCGCTGGAACTCGTTCCTCCACCTAGTCCTCGTAACGCCGCTCCCCACGGCGCCCCTCCCCGTGCTCCGCCTGGGGCTGGCCTAGTTATAGTAGGTGGTATGAGGCTGTGGCGGGGCGGCGCCCCGGGGGGATTGGCCGTAGGGCTACGCGTCTAGCCTGCACAGAAAAAGACTACATCGACATGACGAGGATGGCTATCAGCAGCCCGTAGATGGCTATTCCCTCACCCAGGGCTACCACTACTATAGCCCTTCCGAACATCTCGGGCTTCTCGGTTATCGCGCTTATCATTGCTGCGCCCGCCGCGCCCACGGCGTAGCCTGCACCGACGCCCGATAACCCTATGGCTAGGCCCGCGCCGATCGCCTTACCCATCGTCGCGTACCCGGCGCCAGCGACCTGCGCGTAGGCCGTTGCAGTGAGTAGTATGAAGGCGGCGCTGGCAAGCAATACTGGTGCGAGTTTCGCCAGTCTATGTAGCGTCCTCGGAGATAGTGCAGTGTACTTCAATGAGTCCACCGGGTGGCTAGGACATTATTCTAAGGATAAAAAGAATATCTATGCATGCGAAGAAGCGATACCCTCCTCCTCCAAGTAGTGCCGAAACAGGATTGGCTGGATGAGCGCCGTGTGGAGCCCGTAGGGTTGCTCTGCGCTTCCCTTAAGAAGGGGTGCACCCCAGCCAGCCCCCTCCACCGAGGAGCGTGGAGTTGCCCGGAATGAGTGCGGCCGAGAAGATCATAGCAATGCATACTGTTGAGGGGAGGCCGGAGCCCGGCGAGACCGTCGTGGCCAGGATAGACCTCGTATACGCCCATGACGGCACAGCCCCCCTGGCGCTCAGGGCCCTCGAGGAGATGGGTGTGGACAGGGTGTGGGATCCGTCTAGGGTGCTCTTCTTCATAGACCATGTAGCCCCGAGCACAAACCCCAGGAACAGCGTCCTCCACGCCATGATGAGGAGGTTCGCGGAGAGGAACGGCATCAAGCTCTACGAGCCCGGCCACGGGATATGCCACCAGGTCGTCTTCGAGGAGGGGTACTCGGCGCCGGGCATGCTCATACTGGGGGCTGACAGCCACACCGTCATGCAGGGCGCCGTCGGCGCGGTCGCGATGGGTGTCGGGAGCACGGACGCGGCGGTAGCAATGGCCACTGGAACCCTCTGGCTTAGGGTTCCGGAGCCCGTCAGCGTCACCCTTGAGGGCGGGTTCAGGCCGGGCGTCGCAGCTAAGGATGCCGCGCTCACCCTAGTCTCCGAGATCGGGCCCCATGGGGCGAACTACCGCTCTATAGAGTTCCGAGGGGGAGGCGGCCTCACGCTCTCCGATAGGCTATGCTTGGCGAACATGACGGTGGAGGCCGGAGCCCAGACAGCCTACTTCCCCCCGGACGGGCTCGTCGAGAGACACATGGAGCTCACCGGGGCGGCGGGCCGCCCCATCTACCCCGATGAAGACGCGGAGTACGTCGACGAGTACACGCTCAACCTCTCGGAGCTGGAGCCCATGGTGGCTGAGCCCTACTCGCCGGCAAACGCGAGGCCCGTGTCAGAGCTCGAGGGGCTGGAGGTAGACCAGGTGTTTATAGGAAGCTGTACCAACGGCAGGCTCGAGGACATGGAGGCGGCGGCGAGGATACTTAAGGGGAGGAGGGTGAAGACACGCTGCATCGTAATACCGGCGTCCAGGAGGGTGCTCCTAGCGATGGCTAAGAGGGGGCTCCTCGAAGTCTTCCTGGAGGCAGGGTGCACGGTAACCCACGGTACGTGCGGCCCGTGCGTAGGGGCGCACTTCGGTATCCTCGGCCCCGGCGAGGTGATGGTGAGCACGGCTAACAGGAACTTTAGGGGGCGCTGCGGCGACCCGACCGCTAAGGTGTACCTCGCCTCCCCCCTAACAGCCGCAGCCACGGCTGTTGAGGGGAGGCTGACAGACCCAAGGGCGCTGCTTAGGTGAGCCGCGGTGACGGCGTGCCGCCTCTACCGTGGCAGGGCTATAAGGCTCGGCGACGACGTTAACACGGACGAGATAATAAGCTACAAGTATAAGGGCAAGACGATAGACGAGGGGGAGCTGGCGAGGCACGTATTCGAAGACCTAGACCCCCGCCTCCCCCGCATGATACGCCCAGGCGACATCATTGTAGCCGGCAGGAACTTCGGGTGCGGGAGCAGCAGGGAGCACGCAGCGCTCGCGATAAGGGGTGCGGGTGTAAGGGTCGTGGTGGCCGAGAGCTTCGCCAGGATATTCTACCGCAACGCGGTCAACCTCGGCTTGCTGCCGGTCGAGGCGCCCCGCAGCTTCATAGACGCTGTCTCGACGGGCGACACGCTGGTCGTGGACACGTGCACCGCCAAGCTGGTCGATGAGACGAGGGGGGTCGAGGCGCCGGCCAGGCTTCCTCCACCATGGCTCCTAGAGGTCGTCATGGAGGGCGGCGTGGTAGCTTACTATAAGAGGCACGGCAGGCTCCCCTGGCTGAGGGCCAGGGTTTGAGGATAGCGCTCGTCTACAGCACCCGCGACCCTGCGGGCTCCGGGGCCGCCAGAATTCTGGCGGGGATGCTGGGCTGCAGCGGGCCACGCGCCGTGGACGGGAGGCTGGTGAGCCTCCATGACTGCGGCTCAACGCTCCTGGCAGGCTTCAGCGACGACATCATCTACCTTGACTACGTGGACGACTACCTCGGGGACTGGGAGGCATACGTGTTCCTCTCAAGACACTCCTCTGCCTCCGGCAGGCCGACGCTGAGTATACACCATACAGGAAACCCGTGCAGCGAAGCCCCCTACGGCGGGAAGCCGCGCAGCCTCGCCGTGGCGTACCCTAGGCTGGCCGCGCTGCTCCTCCGCGAGTACAGGAGGGCTGCCCTGGAAATGGGCCTGCTCGGCGAGTACCAGTTGACCCTCGAGGCGACGCACCACGGGCCGACCGAGCCTGCCAGGCCACTGGTCTTCATAGAGATTGGGAGCAGGGAGGAGCAGTGGAGGGATAGGAGGGCGCAGGAGGCGATGGCTGAGGCCGTCTACAGGGCCCTCCAGGCAAGCCCGCCTGCCTGCACCCCAGTGGTTGGCGTGGGGGGTACACACTACCCTGAGACGCATACGAGGCTGATGCTCGACAAGGGCTACTGCTACGGCCATATATTCGCAAAGTACACCTTCGACTGCATAGACGAGGAGATTGTAAGGATGGCTGTTGAGAGGAGCGCGGACAGGATAGAGGGCTTCATAGTATTGAAGGCGAAGTCGAGGGTCAAGAAGATCGTGTCGAGGGTCGCTGAGGAGCTCGGGCTATGGGTCTCGAGGCCCTAGCCCTCTTCTCCAGCCTCTTCTTCATCAGCTTCACCCTCAGTATCTCCTCCCTCATCCTGTCGTCGAGCACCCTCCTTATGAACTTTATAGCGGACTCGTACCTCGGTATTATCAGGTAGTCGAGGGCGTTGAGCAGCCTCTGCGTCTCCCTCAGCTCCATTATCATCTTCTCCAGGGTGGCCTCGACCTCCACCAGCTTGAGGAGGTTCTTCAACCCCTCGACCATATGGTTCCTCGCAGGCACTATCCTCGGCGAGACATGCGTGAGGCTGTACGCCAGCGGCGGCACCGTCGACTCGTCGACGCTCAGGCTCGGCGCCTTGACGGCGAAGAGTATCTTTGTTTCAATGTTGACGGTCAGTGTGGGTGGTATGGAGTCGGCGGCCGCCCTCACAGCCTCATAGCCGCTCTCCGCCACAGCGTTCAGGTAGCTTTGGTAAGCCGACATTAGGTACTCGGCGACCTTCTTGTACGTCTCCTCGTACTCGTCTATGAGTTGCCTTATGTAGAGTAGGAGGACGTCCCTCTTCTCCTCCAACACCCTCCTTATACGCTTCATCGACTTCAACTCACGCCTGAGCCTTATGAGGTTTATCTTCGTCGGCAGCACCTTCCTCGACTCGAACGCCAAGCGTTACCCCTCCGTGGCGCCGGTGCCCCGGGCTACTTGGCTGCAGCCCTCCTCCTATACTTCGGGTGGTACTTCTTTATGTACTCGTCCTTTATCTTGTAGAGCTCCTCCTCGGGGAGTATGCTCAGCACTTCCCATGCTATATCGAGTGTCTCCTCGATGCTGCGGTTCTCGTAGAAGCCCTGCTTGAGGAACCTCTGCTCGAACGCCTCCGCGAACCTCAAGTACTTTTTATCTATCTCGCTGAGGCTCTCCTCGCCGACTATGGTCGCTAGCTGCCTCAGCTCCTGCGCCCTCGCGTAGGCGGCGTAGAGCTGGTCCGAGACGTTGGCGTGATCCTCCCTGGTCTTCCCCGGCCCTATACCCTCCTTCATGAGCCTCGAGAGGCTCATGAGGACGTTTATCGGCGGGTATATGCCGCGGTTCCAGAGCTCCCTGCTGAGCACTATCTGCCCCTCAGTTATGTAGCCTGTAAGGTCTGGTATCGGGTGGGTGATGTCGTCGTTGGGCATTGTGAGTATGGGCATCTGCGTTATAGTCCCCCTCTTGCCGCGCGCCCTGCCAGCCCTCTCATAGATCGATGCCAGGTCGCTGTACATGTAGCCGGGGTAGCCCTGCCTGCCGGGCACCTCCTCCCTAGCGGCGCTTATCTCCCTGAGCGCCTCACAGTAGTTGGTCATATCAGTCAGTATCACGAGCACGTGCATGCCGAGGTCGAAGGCCAGGTACTCCGCCAGGGTTAGCGCGGTCCTCGGGGTTATCAGCCTCATCATGGGCGGGTCGTCCGCCAGTGAGACGAAGAAGGCCGTCCTCTTAAGCGCCCCGGTCTCCTCGAAGAACCTCTTGAAGAAGAGGTACTCGTCGTACATGATGCCTATGGCGGCGAACACTACCGCGAACTCCTCCCCCTCCCCTCTCACCGTCGCCTGCCTGGCTATCTGGGCGGCGAGCATGTTGTGGGGGAGTCCGCTGCCGCTGAATATGGGGAGCTTCTGGCCCCTAACGAGGGTGTTCATGCCGTCTATAGCGGACACGCCCGTCTGTATGAAGTCCTCGGGGAACAGTCTGGCGGCCGGGTTGAGTGGATCCCCGTTTATGTCCCTCCAGACCCCACTGACTATAGGCGGGCCACCGTCTATGGGTTCTCCGAGGCCGTTGAACACCCTCCCCAGCATCTCCCCGGATACCTTAGCCTCGAGGGTCCTGGCAGTGAACCTCACCTTCGTACCCGTCCGGGGTATTCCGGTCGTCCCCTCGAACACCTGTACAACGGCGTAGCCCATGGCTGTTTCCAGAACCCTCCCCTTCCTCTTCTCCCCAGTGGGGAGCTCGACCTCGACTATCTCGTCGTAGGCCGCGTCACTGATACCCTCCACTATCAGGAGTGGGCCCTTGACCTCTGCTACTGTCTCGTACTCCCTCACTATGGGGACCTTCTTCCCCAGCCTTATACTCATGCGGGTCACCTCCATGCATGGCTAGCGTGCCGAGACCAGGTACTCTTCCAGGAGCTTGTCGAGGGCAGCCAGTATTTTATTCCTCAACTTGTATATCTCCTCGACCCTGTCGTTGGGGACATTGTACCTTACCATCACCAGCTCCCTCAGCAGCTTACCGAGCCTCTCCCTTATCTTGGCCACGGGAACCCCCTGCTCGACAACCCTCAGCGCTGCACGGTGGAAGTCTATGATGGTCTTCAACTGGGCCCACTGCTTCTGCGGGGTCGCGAAGCAGTCGATGGGGTCGAAGGCGTTCTGCTGCAGGAACCCCGTCTTCAGTATCCTTGCCGTCTCCAGGACAAGCTTGTCCTTCTCAGCGAGTCCCTCGGTGCCGACGAGCTTCACTATCTCCTTGAGCTCGTCCTCCCTGAGTAGTATGTTGTACGCCTCGTCCCTGTACTCCTTCCAGCGTGGGTCGACGTGCTCGTGCCACCACTTGGCGACCAGGTCGCTGTAGGCAGAGTAGCTCATGACCCAGTTTATGGCGGGGTAGTGCCTACTGTAGGCCAGCGCGGCGTCCAGGGCCCAGAACACCCTTATGAACCTCTTAGTGTTGGAGGTCACGGGCTCCGTGAAGTCGCCTCCCGGGGGAGACACAGCCCCCACTATGGTCACGCTGCCGACCCTGCCCGGCCTGCCGAGCAGCACGGCTCTCCCAGCCCTGCTGTAGAACTCAGCCAGCCTCGATGCGAGGTAGCTCGGGAACCCCTCCTCAGCGGGCATCTCCTCCAGCCTACCCGATATCTCCCTGAGGGCCTCCGCCCACCTACTGGTTGAGTCGGCTACTAGCAGCACGTCGTACCCCATGTCACGGTAGTACTCGGCCAGCGTCACGCCAGTGTATATGCTCGCCTCCCTAGCAGCCACGGGCATGTTGCTGGTATTCGCTATCAGTATAGTCCTCTCCATGAGGGGCCTCCCAGTCCACGGATCCTTGTACTTGGGGAACTTCAGCAGCGCCTCCGTCATCTCGTTGCCGCGCTCACCGCACCCTATGTAGACGACTACCCTCGCGGCGCTCCACTTCGCGAGGCTGTGGAGGGTGACTGTCTTACCGCTCCCGAAGGGCCCTGGTATGGCCGCCGTCCCGCCCTTGGCTATAGGGAACAGCGTGTCTATCACCCTCATACCGGTGATCAGCGGCTCGACGGGCTCCATCTTCTCCTTCACCGGCCTCGGCCGCCTCACAGGCCACTTATGGTGCATCTTCAGCTCCTTCTTCCCCCTGCCCGGCACAGTGAGGACAGCCACTACATCCTCTATAGTGTAGTCGCCTTCCGGCGCCAGCCACTCGAGGACGCCGTGCGTGTCCGGGGGCACCATAACCTTGTGCTCTATCAGCTCGGTCTCCTTGACCGTGCCGAGGACGTCGCCCGGGCCAAGCCTGTCCCCGACCCGCAGCTCCTTGTTAGGCACGAAGTGCCACTTCTTCTTGGGGTCTATCGAGGGTACCTTGACGCCCCTCCTTATGAATATCGAGCCTGTCTTGTCCCTGATCACGCTCAGCGGGCGCTGAATACCATCGTATATCTGGCCTATTATGCCTGGGCCGAGGTCGACGCTGAGCGGGGCGCCTGTCCCGTAGACGGGCTCGCCGGGCCTAAGCCCCGTAGTCGACTCATACACCTGTATGAACGCCTTGTCGCCGCTCAGCCTTATTATCTCGCCTACAAGCCTCTCCTCACCCACCTCGACCATCTCATACATCTTAGCCCCGGACATGCCGTCGGCGACGACGAGTGGGCCCGCAATCCTGATTATCCTCCCGACGACCGGCACGCCCATCACCCCTGCTCCCCAAAGAGCTCCTTCAGTGCCCTGGCCCTCGCCCTGTCTAGTGCCTGGCTTAGAAGCGACTCGAGCCTGTAATCAAACCTAACCTTACCGTCGGCGCTCTCCACTATGAAGCCCCCTATACCCTCGACCGGCTCCTCGCCGACCCTGACGTTAAGCCCAGGCACCTCCGCCGCGACCTGTGGCAGGAGGTCGCGGACTATGCTGGCGTCGCGGCTCGTGGGCGTTACTATCGCTTCCGACGTATAGCTTGAGATGAGCTTGAGTGCGTCCAGGAGCAGCCTTCTGAGCACCTCGCGGTACTCGTCCTCGCGCACCACGTCGCGCAGCCTCCTAAGGGCCTCCATGACGGCCTTCTCGGTGTACTCGGCCCTCAGCCTCGCGAGATCCACCCTCAGCCTAGCCTCGAGGGATGACTCGTGGGCCCTCAGCCTCTCCAGCGCCATCCTGAGTATGCCCTCAACCTCCTCCTCTATGGAGGCTAGTGCCTGATCCCTAGCGGTCGCCAGGAGGTTGAGGGCTGCGGCTAGTGCCTCGTCTATCTTCTTCTCTATTATCTCGTCCACGAGCTTGCGGAATATGCTCTCGAGGAGCTTCTCCGGCTTCCCGACAACGCGTACCTCTACACTACCCCCCTCCATCCCGGATCACCCTATCCCGAGGGCCTGGAGCAGCTTCTTCCTCATGTCAACCGGCTTCCCCGGGCTCCTTGGTGTGGGTAGCCTCGAGATGAGGATCTCCGGCCTCTCACGTAGAACCTCCCTAATCTTCTCCTGAACCCTCTTATCCCCGAAGAACTCGCTCGCTACGAGGACTATGCCTATATCCTCCCTCTTAGCCACCTCCTCCAAGGCCTTGGCGGCGTCCACGACCCCCTTAACCGGGTAGGACTCTACACCGATAAGCCTGAAAGCCGTTGCAATATACTTATCAGATATAACGGCCACGTGCCTCTTGGGCAAGAGCCTACCCGTGCAGGAGAAAGGCTATGAATAGGCTTTAAACCTGCTGCTAGAGAAGTACCACTACCCTGGGAAGGTAACGCAAGGCCCCCTCCATGGAGGATGCAGGCCTTGAAGTCGAGTGTTGTCGCGAAACAATTGATAAAGGTAATCATAACGGTGGCGAGGGGGAAGCTGAACCTAGTGATACTCGAGCTTATGAGGTGCGGGTGCTTCCACCCACTACCGCTAGAGCCGGGGAGCAGGGGGTCTGCCCACATAACTAACGTTAGGAGGCTGTTGACCGAGGTTGAGTCGCTGATATCGAGGATAGACGATGTCCAGGAGGAGGCGGCGAACTACGGGATAGTCTACGAGGGGGGCTTTAAACCCCCCGAGCTCAAGGTCAGGGACTGGATGAAGACGGCGACGGAGGTGCTCTCAGAGGCATACGTCGTCGTGGAGGAGGCTGAGGAGGCCATAAAGGAGCTGAGGGAGACGCTGTCGCCCGCCGAGGAGCTGGCGGAGCTCTACGAGCTACTCTCCAAGTATAGCTTCATAAACTTCAACCTCGAGCTGTTCAGGAACTCCAAGTATATCAAGATGGGCGTATACAGGATACCGAACGAGAGGCTCGGCGTCTTCGAGGACATGGTTAACGCTTCAGGGAAGGTATTCGGGGTTATAGTGAGCGGCGTCGAGGAGGGGTTCAGCCTAGCCATACTCTTCTACCCGCCGGAGGCCGAGGTAGAGGTAGACAAGGCTGTGAGCGAGGCCAGGGCGGTAGCGTTCCGCATGCCTCCAGGGCTGCCCCAGAACCCGGCGGAGGCTGTCAAGAGGCTGAAGGCCAGGGCGGAGGAGGCTAAGAGGAGGCTGAGGGAGCTCCTCCCGAGACTCGTAGAGGTGAAGGCTAAGCTGGAGGCCGTGAGGGCGGCGCTGAGGATACTCGAGGCGACCAGGCTGACAAGGCTCTTCGCCATAATCACCGGCTACCTCCCCAAGGAGCTCTACCCACAGATAGCCAAGAGACTCGACGAGGTCACCGGGGGAGCACTCAGCATCTACGCTGAGAGCGAGACGGTCGCCGCCCCCGAGGGCGAGGGCGGTATAAGCGAGGTGAGGGTCCCCAAGCTCCTCGAGCCCTTCAAGGATCTAGTCCTGATGTACTCCTACCCGAGGCCCCGTGAGCTGGTGCCGATCCTGCTGACCGCGATAACGTTCCCGATACTCTATGGACTGATGTTCCCCGACCTCGGCCACGGCCTGGTGTTGCTGGCGATAGGAGTGCTGGCGTACATGGGCAAACTACCCCTCTTCAAGGGGGAGTCGGGGAAGAAGTGGGGGCTCATGCTCATCTACCTAGGCATATCGGCGTCGTTCTTCGGGTTCCTGGCGGGGGAGTTCTTCGGCCCACACCCAGCGGTCGCAGGGTGGCTGAACGCGTTCTGGCACGGCCACCCGCCCTACGCCAGCCCAGTACACCCGCTGGCCCTTAAGGCGTTCCAGCTCATAAGCCCGGAGGAGGCCGCTAAGGAGGTCACCGAGCTCGTAATGTTCACGTTCTACGTCGCGCTAGGCTTCGGCAGCATACTGCTCATGATAGCGTCGTGGCTAGGCCTCATAAACGCGATACTGCTCGGCACCAGGAGGGAGATGCTCAAGGTAATAGCCAGGGTGCTGATATTCACGGGTATAGCCCT
>CAYZCH010000107.1:0-4645 GCA_964476405.1 uncultured Desulfurococcales archaeon | reverse complement strand
CGCGTGCTCGTCGCATGGACCGGGAGAAACTATGGCTTCAGCCCCGCCTACAACGCTCTCGTGAGGGAGGCGAAGGGCGAGGTTATAGTCCTTCTGAACGACGACACCGTCGTTGATGAGTGGTGGCTGGGCAACCTTGTGAGGGAGGCTGCCAGGTGTAGGTGCCTGGTGGCGAGCTTCGAGCTCCCCTACAGCTATAGGGAGTGCCCCAGGGTGCTCCACCTAGCCCTGAGGAGGAGGGGTAACCACTCGGTAGTGGATGTCCTGGGGTACACCTTCGGCGCCCGCCTCCAGTCTCCACTCCCTAGAAAGCTTAACTTCTTCTACGCGCCCGCGTCCAGCCTCGCGATCCACCGTAGCGTGGTCGAGGACGTGGGGCTTTTCGACCCCATATACTGGGCGATGTGCGAGGATCTCGACCTGGGGTGGAGGGTTAGGCTGAGCGGCCGGGAGGTGAGGGTGGCTCTAGACGCTTTAGTGTTCCACGCCGGCTCAGCCACCATGGGGTCTATGAGCCCGTTTAAATACTACCTCGTGAAGCGGAACACCCTGCTCACACTCATAAAGAACTACTCGCTTTCGAGGAGCATCATCTACAGCCTCCTACACGCGCTACTCATGATCCCCGAGGCCGCACTTCTGAGCCTCACGAGGAGGGATAAAGGATACCTCGTGGCGGCCGTGAAGGCGCTGATACGTGTAGTCAGGCTGAGGAGGCTTGCCGCGGCCAGGAGGCTGGACGTACAGCAGGGGGTAAGGAGGGTCTCTGACGCCGAGGTCGTGGCACACATGTCGGGGAAGCTTCTAGCGGTGCTTGCAGCCCGTAGGGAGTGGAGGAGGGCTGAGGAGGCATTATATCAGCGGTTCTGCCGGGGTGGTGGGTAGGGGAGGGGTGGGCCTGCTAGCTCTCCTAAGGGGGCTGGCGGCGCATGCTGTGTCGATGCCGGGCCTTGGGAGGGCGTGGATAGCCGCGAAGAAGCTTGAGGCGAGGATTAGGGGTAGGCGTAGGGGTAGGCTGCTCCAGAGGAGGGTTGTAGAGAAGTTCTTCGAGCTGCGGGGAGCCACGAGGTACAACGTTGTGATAGTATGTGTTGACTGCATGAGATACTTCAACACCTCTATGGCTGGGTACAGGAGGAATACCACCCCGGGCTTGATGAGCCTTGGTGACCACTTGCCCGCGGTGGCCGCCTCCCCCCACACCTACTCCTCCGTGCCCTCCATACTGACCGGCCTCTACCCCCACGTCCACGGAGCTGTTATCGGGGGCGACGTGAAGAACTTCGATAACGTGAAGCTCTTCAGGGGGCTGAGGCGTGGCATACCCACACTCTTCGACGTGCTCGCCGCAGTGGGGTATAGAGTGTTCTTCGCGGCGGCCATAGACCTTGCATACTACCCGTTGAGGGGTAGGGTGCCAGCAGTGATCAGCTACGATAATGCCGACAAGCTGCTTGCGGCGGCTGCGAGGAGGATTAGGGAGGGTGGAGGCCGCACACCCATAGCAATGTATATCCACCTAGGCGACCTGCACGACCCTATCACGCCCCCGAAGGAGTATAGGTCTTACTTCGGTGAACCACGCCCAGACGCCGGGTACTGGCGGTACACTAGGTGCGAGGAGCAGCATGGGGAGGGGTTCGAGGCGTACCGGGAGAGCCGCATACTCCTCTACGATAACGCCCTAAGATACGTCGATGACGCCATAACACGGTTTGTATCAATGATAGACAGCGTGCTCGACGACACAATACTCATCGTGACTGCTGACCACGGGGAGGAGTTCTGGGAGCACAGCGAGCTGGAGTGTAGGCTCTTTTACGACCCTAGGGGGGTTCACGGGATAGGGCATGGACACAACCTCTTCGCTGAAATAACCCTCGTACCGCTAGTCGCCCGCCTGCCCTCCAGCAGGCTGACACTAGTTGGGGAAGTTGCATCGATCACCGACGTCACGCCGACAGTGCTGGGTGAGATCGGGATTAAGCCTAGGTATGACTGGTACTTCGACGGCGTCAACCTGGCCGGGGGGCGGCGGCGTGACGTGATCATAAGTGAAGCTGTGGGCTACGGCTATGAGAAGAAGGCCGTCATTACCGGCGGCTACAAGCTCATAGTATCCAAGGGTGACGGCGTCAGACTCATCTACAGTGTACGTGACGACCCCTTCGAGCAGCACCCTCTAGATGACAGGGAGAGGGGGGAGGCGCTCGAGGGGGTGTTGAAGGCGAGGCTCGCCAGGGGCTATGTTAAGGTGCACGCGATAAGACGCGTGCTCCGTGGTGGCTGACCAATGGGGGCCCCCAGCGTCTGCATAGTAGTCGTGACCTACAACTCATACAGTGACGTCAGGAGACTGCTCGGCAGCCTCTGCAGCCTGAGATATCCGCGTAGCAAGCTCCGGGTCGTTATAGTCGATAACGGCTCCACTGACGGAACGTGGAGGGTTGTGCACGAGTTCGGCGACAAGCTGAACCTGAAGCTGGTGAGGCTGAGTAGGAACCTTGGCTTCGCGGCTGCCAATAATATCGCGTTCAGGCTGCTGTGCCGCCGGGCGGACTACATACTACTCCTTAACCCTGACGTGGTTGTAACGGACAGCGACATGTTGGCCAAGCTGCTGGACTACATGAAGGAGGCGAAGGTGCCTATCGTGGGGTGCTCGCTCGCATACGAGGAGGGGGTGGACTCCGCAGGCGTGGTCGTAGACCCCCTCTACACGCCCATAGACGCCTTTATAGGGCTCCGCTCCAGGGAGGCGGTAAGGATCCTCCCGAGGCTATGCAGGCTCCTATATGTACCCGCCGCCTGCATGGCGTGCCTCGTCCTGGACTCGAGGGTGTTGGAGAGAGTTGGGCTCCTCGACGACTCGATGTTCATGTATTTCGAGGATGCCGAATGGTGCCTACGTGCATGGAGCCGGGGGGTGCCCGTCGCGGTTTTCCTCGAGTTCCCAGCGGTGCATGCTAGGGGCTCCTCGCTTAGGAGGGCGGGGGGCGGGCTCAGGAGGGCTGTGTCGCTTACTGCAGTCAGAAACCTTGTCAGCATCGCCTGCAGGTTCGGCGGCCCCATCCCATGCATGTTGAGGCTGCTAGTCTACGTAATCTACGGGCTCCTGGCCAGGGATAAGGGTGTAGTCAGGGCGGCGCTCAGTGGTGTCTGCAGGCGGCGCGGCCGTGTAGATGCGAGGCTGCTGCTCAAGAGGCTCAGCCCGCGCAGCTACTACCTGTTCTGGTACCTGAAGGGGAGGCTTGGCGGCCTAGGCGGCCGCGAGGCGAGGATGTATGCTGCCTGGATGCTGGGGCTGGAGTACCTGCGCCAAGCGGTTCGCAGGGGGCTTTGCCTATCCAAGGACTAGCTTCAATGTCTTGACGGCGTAGGGTGGCATCGGTAGCCTGACCGTGTGGTCGCTGTGCTGTATGCTCCTATGCTCCTCCTCGAGCATGTTCGCCTCGTAGGCGTGTAGTATGGGTGGCTCCACTTCTATGATGGCCTCCTGCACCCATCCATAGGGGTTCCAGAGCCGCATGATGACGGCATCCCCGTCCTCCGCTAGCTTGAGCGCTGTCAGGTGGATGGTCTCGGGCTCGACCCTTATAGGGGGGTTCGGGATCGCCAACCTGGTCGAGGTCAGGGACGACGCCTTCGTCGGTATGAGGGCCTCCTGCCAGTCCCCCCTGTGGGGGTGCACGTGGATCGTGAAGGCGTAGCGGCCCCTCTCGAGGACTGGCTGCGACTCTAGGAGCTCGGGGGTCCACTGCACGCCCCAGGCCCCCTCCGGCGGCGTCCTCGGCGCCCTGAGCAGCGTCACCCTTATAGTCCTGTTAATGGCGTCGTAGCCCCTCGCGTCCCTGGTGATTACTGCTATGCCGCGGCGTCCGTCACTGTAGTCTATCCATGAATCGAAGAACGTCTCCCAGGCGGAGCGGTCGTGTAGGCTCGAGTAGGGTGAGGCTGGGTTCCTCCTAGTGGTGTGCCCGTACGGCTGCCCTGCCGTGATGTACTCGGCGTAGAAGGAGGCGTCGATGGCTAGCTTGAGTAGCTTGTGTGTCGCGCGCCACTCGATGCTGAATGCTAGTGTGAGCACATTGTCCTCCTCGACCCACACCTCCTGGGTAGCCCTGAGGCAGCCCCCCTCGTACTCGACGACCACGGAGTCGCCGCGGGCCTCGACCCTCGAAGCCCTAAGCCTCTCATACGCTACTCCCCCCGGCTGCTGTAGGTGGTAGAGCTCCCACGCGTCGAAGACGTAGTCCGTGACCCATCCGGGTGTCGCGGTAGCGGCCCTCCCGAGGATGGGCTCGTCCCTGTACACCTCCAGCCTCATACCAGGCCATGAAAGGTACTCGTAGCCGTCGAGGCGGAGGCTCGTTATCCAGCCCGTCGCAGGGTCGACGACAACCGATAACCTATCCCCGCCCACGACGAGCCCGTTGCCGGCGGAGCCGACCGAGCCCACGCGCCTACGCCGGCCGCCCAGCCGGCCGCCGAGCCTCCCCACAGCCTCCTCAAGCATACCCTCCAGGAGGGATGCAAGGGCCGCGAGCCCCTCAAGCGCCTCACGGTACGGCGTCGGCGAGAGCGTCCCGGCCAGCGTGTCGTGGAACTGGTGCGTGAGGAGTAGGGCCCAGCACCTCCTCAGCAG
>CAYZCH010000106.1:0-7570 GCA_964476405.1 uncultured Desulfurococcales archaeon | reverse complement strand
CGGGAGGGGTGCGGAGGCATGGGGACTAAGAAGCTCAAGGTACTCATACCACAGCCGAAGAGCAGGTTCATACTAGTCCGCTGCCCCATGTGCGACCACACGCAGGTCGTCTTCAGCCACGCGACGTTCCGCGTAATATGCCTGGTCTGCGGAGCCGAGCTGGTGAAGCCGCAGGGAGGTAAGGCTAAGATACTCGGCCAGATAGTCAAGGTGCTTGGATGAACACTGTTTTCGCCCTGGCTTCAGCGGCGTCATTCTCCCGGCCGGGCACTGCATAGTATTTGTTAAAGCCCTGCCCCGAGCCACGTACTCCGGGTGGAGGATGGTGCCCAGAGCTAGGAGGGAGCTGCCCCGGGTCGGGGAGCTCGTCGTCGGGACGGTCAAGAAGATCTATGATTACGGCGCCTACCTCACGCTCGACGAGTACGAGGGACTTGAAGCCTACCTCCCCTGGAGCGAGATTACATCCAGGTGGGTCAGGAACATAAGGGATGTCATAAAGGAGGGGCAGAAGGTAGTCGTCAAGGTAATCAGGGTTAATAGGAGGAAGATGCATGTAGACGTGTCCCTCAAGAGGGTTAGCGACTCCGAGCGCAAGAGGAAGATGATGGAGTGGAAGAGGGCCCAGAAGGCACTGAAGATAATGGAGATTATAGCCGAGCGCCTCGGGAAGAGCCTCGACGAGGTACTGGACACCATAGGGAGGAAGCTGGAGGACTACTACGGGGAGCTTATGGCCGGGCTAGAGCAGGCAGCTATGAGGGGTATCGAGGCCGTCCTCGAGGCCGGCGTTGACGAGTCGGTGGCGCCAATAGTTGTCGAGGAGGCGAAGAAACACATAGAGATCAGGAGGGTGAAGGTTATGGGCACGCTAACCCTACGCAGCCTCGCCAGCGACGGGGTTGAGAGGATAAGAGAGGTTCTCATTAAGGCCAGGGACGCCGCGGCCTCAACAGCCAGGGACGTGCAGGTTAAGATATACACGATAGGGGCTCCAAGGTACAGGCTCGAGATAACGGCAAACACGTACAAGACCGCCGAGAAGGCGTTGAAGAACGCACTCAACACGGCCGAGAAGCTGGCCGGCAGGCTGGGTGTAGAGTACTCGTTCCACCGCGAGTACAGGTAATGGGGGCTGGCAGGGGCAGCGGCGCCGCGGGGTGCAGCTGTTTTGAGGTGGCTGCTGCGGAAGTGTGCTAGGTGCGGCAGGTACACGCTGCGCAGGGATAGGTGCCCCGTGTGCGGCGGGCCCGTGGTCGTGCCGCACCCGCCGAGGTTCTCGCCGGAGGACAAGTACGTGGCGTACCGTTACCGCTTGAAGATGCTCGCTGCGGCTTCTTCAGGGGCAGGGGGTCTCGGCGAAGCCTCGGCCAGTGAGCCGGAAGCAGGCGGTGAGCCCGGCGGGGAGGAGGAGGGCTCTGCGGAGCCCGGTTCCCAGCTTGTCAAGCCTGACGATCCTGTCGGCGTACATGAGTAGGGGTGGCCAGTAGGCTGGCCTCTCATCCTCCCCGGTGACCTGCGCCGTCAACACGGCCGTGGAGCCGCTCCTCTCACAGTACGACTTCATAAACGCCACCGTCAACATGTAGAGCTCAGCCGAGCCCGGCTCCTCCGCCCTCCTGACGGGCGCGTTCACGCTATCAACGATGACTAGCCTGTAGGGGGGCCGCCTGGAGAGGGCCGCCACCAGCGACGCGTAGTCGTAGACGTCGACGACGTCGAAGACGTCCATAGCGTCTATCGGGGCACCGACCTGAACCGCCCTCTCGAGGAACTCGGTGCCCTCCGTGGTCACGTAGAGGCATGCCGACCCGCTGCAGAGCATGCGCGCCACTAGGAGCGCGAGCGTCGTCTTACCAGCCGCGTACTCGCCGTAGACCACGCTGAGGCCTCGTGAAGCCACGGCCCTCAGTAAGCGTCTAAGCCCCCCACCCACAACACATCAACACTACAGTGTCTCTGGGGGAGGCTATATTCAAGGGGGCTGGCTCAACACGTCCAGGGGGGTGCATGTGGCCTGGCCGGGGTCAGGGTTGCGCTGAGCATAGGGGATGTGAAGCTCGCTAGGAGGCTTAGGAGTATGCTTGGGAGCCTGGGGGTCGCCGCATGCATTAGGGGTGAGGGGGTATCAGCGGCCGACGTATGCGTGACGGACGGCGTGTACATCTGCGGGTCTACGGCCAGGGTTATACGAGTGCCCCCAGACCCCCTCCTCGCAGCCGCGACCCTGGTGGGCTTCCTCGAGGCCGGCGTCCGCGAGGTACTCGTGGGGGTCGACACGGGCCCCGTGAAGAAGTACGCAGTGATAGTCAACGATGTCCTCCTGGATCACGGGGTGGTCGACGATGAGGCCAGCTTCGCACAGCACATGTGCAGGCTGTACTCCTACGTTAAACCGAGGAGGATGATTGTCCGCGTGGGCGTCGACGGGGAGGGGGCCGAGGAGCTCGCCCTGTTGATACGCAGGGAGTGCCCCGGGATAGTAGTGGAGTTGACGTCGGAGCACGGAACCACTAGGAGGAGGGGCTTGTTCCCCCCGGCCGGGCTTAGGACTGCGTGTCCACACCCCCTCGACAGGGACGCCGAGGCCGCAGTGATCATAGCGTTGAAGCCTGGGCTGAGGATTGAGTAGCCATGGTGATCCGGGTAGAACTAGATGAGGGCGGAGTGGTAAGGGTCGTCGGGCCCGCCAGGCTCAGGGTCGAGGAGGGCCTAGTCACGATACTCGGCGCCGAGTATGGCGCTGGGGAGGAGGTCGAGCTCCCGAGGTATAGGAGCTTCTCAGTCCTTGCCAGTAGGGCGTCGAGGCTCTCCCTGGCCCTGCAGGGCGGCGGGAGCCTTGAGGAGCCGTTGGAGGGGGAGGAGGTTGTTGAGGAGTGGCTTGAGGCGGCCGACAAGCTTGCAGGGAGCGGCTCGGTTATGGTTGTGGGGCCTACTGATGCCGGTAAGACGAGCTTCACGATAACACTGCTCAATAGGGGGCTGGCGGCGGGTAGGTCGCCGGCCGTCATAGACGCCGACGTGGGGCAGGCCGACGTCGGGCCGCCGGGATTCGTGTCCGGCTCCCTCGTAGCCTCCAAGCTTGTCTCGCTTAGACAGTTATGGGCCGAGCACCTACACTTCGTCGGCTCGGTGACGCCGAGCAGGCTCGAGCAGAGAATAGTTGGCGGGATCGTAGACCTCTACTGGAGGCTGAGGAGTAGAGGGGCGGGCCTAATAGTGGTAGACACTGATGGGTGGACGTCAAGCCTGCAGGCGCTCGAGTATAAAGCCGAGGCGTGCCGCAGCATCGGGTGCGGCGCAGCCGTCTGCATAGGCTGCAGCGGCGAGCTCGCCGACGTCTTCGAGAGGGTGTTCTCGTTCACGGAGACCCTCAGGCTCCCCTCCCCTGCAGTGAGGAGGGAGAGGGGGCCGGGGGAGCGCAGGGAGCTGAGGAGGGAGGGTTACGCCCGCTACCTCTCCGGGGCTAGGGAGGTGACGCTGGGGCTTGACAGTGTCAGTATACTCGGCTCCTGCCTCTTCAGCGGAAGGATGCTCACCCGGGAGGAGGTGGAGGAGTTATCGAGGCTTCTCGGGGTAAAGGTTATAGCGGCATCGATAACAATGGACTCGGTCTACGTGTACTATGAGGGGGGAGAGCCGGGGAGGGAGGATCTGGCCGCGGCATCCGCTGTCTACGGGGGCAGGCACATCTACCTGTATAGGAGGGGCTGCGAGGAGAACACGCTGGCAGCAGTGCTCGCCGAGCCAGGCAGGGAGGAGCCAGCACTACTGAAGTCGATAGACTTCGAGAACAACAGGCTCACCATCCTCACTAGGCACGAGGGGGAGGTCAAGACCATTATACTAGGCCTGGTTAAGCTGCGTGAAGACTTCGAGGAGGCGGGGAGGGTGTCGAGATGCGTCCTCTAGATGGGTCTGTCGAGGAGGCCCTGGAGGCCCTGCATGGAGCCGCCGCGCCTGTAGACGCTGGAGTCGTGGAGGAGCCCCTCGCCCCGAGGCTATGGAGGCTCCTGGCGGCGGGGTCGCCGGTCACCTATAGGGTCAGCGGGGTATCCAGGCCGAGGCTCTACATAAGCGGCCTCGGCTCGAGGAGGGTGGTCTCGCTGCTCCTGGGGGCTGGCCGGGACAGTGAGGTATACGTGAGGCTCATCGAGGCTTCCAATAAGCCGGCGGGCCTGGCTGAGGGAGGCTTCAACGACTACTTCGAGGAGGTGGGGGAGGGGCTCGACGCCATACACGTGCCACGGATATACGCTGAGGACGGCGGCCCATACATAACATCCGGGGTCTTCATAGCATGCCTCGACGGGGCATGCAACGCCTCTATACACAGGGTTCACGTGAAGCCCGGCGGCTATGGAGTGGTCAGGGTGGTGCCGAGGCACCTATACTCCATGCTTAAGGCGGCTGGCAGGCTGCCGGTGGCCGTCGCCATAGGGCTCCACCCGCTAATCCTCCTCGCGGCCGCCACGTCACCCCCCTACGGGGTCTTCGAGCTAGGTGTAGCCGCGGCGCTCACGGGCGGGCTTAGGGCGTGTCGCACCCCGATACACGGGATACCAGTACCCTGCGGCGCCTCCTACGTGGTCGAGGGTGTTCTCGGGGAGAGGAGGGAGGAGGAGGGCCCCTTCGTGGACATCATGGGGAGCCTGGATCGTGTCAGAATGGAGCCTGTTTTGAGGGTTGAGGCTGTCTACGAGAACAGGGTTTATGAGCCGTACATGCACGTGATAGTGCAGGCGTCAGAGGAGCACTTGACCCTCATGGGGCTGCCGCGTGAAGCGATGATATACTCGTACACGTCACGCATCCACCCCGGCGTGAGCGCGGTAAGGCTCACACCAGGCTCCGGCGGCTGGCTGCACGCCGTCGTGGCAGTGTCCAGCGGCGTGTCCAGGCCCCTAGCAAAGAACATAGCCTTGGCCGCCTTCGCGGCACACCCCAGCCTCAAGACGGTGATAGTCGTGGACGACGACATCGACGTAGACAACCCGTACGCGGTCGAGTGGGCCATAGCGACCAGGTTCCAGGCCGACCGCGACCTCCTACTGGTACCGGGGGCGCGTGGCTCGAGCCTCGACCCGAGCGCCAAGGACTCGACGACGTGCAAGACAGCCCTCATAGCCCTCCGGGGGGAGGGGCCGGAGTATAGGAGGGTTGCGCCTTGGCCGACCCCGTGGAGGTCTTGAGGAGGATAGGCAGGGCGCTGGGCGGCGATGGCAGCCTGGTTTCCGTGTCTCATGTACACGCGTCCGGTGTATCATACTCAAACATAGGTGGCGCCGGCCTGGACTTCATCCTAGACCTGCTTGCGGAGGGCCACAGGGCCAGGGTATATGCCACCTTCAACCCGGCCGGAATCGTCTTGGATGAGGCGTCGGTCGGGGAGGAGGACGAGTACTTGTTAAGGGATGTAGAGGAGCAGTGGATGATCATAAGGGCTCTGCTCCGCATGGGGTTCGTCTTCAGCGCCACATGCATACCATACATGCTCAGGAGGCCTAGGCGGGGCGAGCACCTGGCCTGGGGGGAGTCGAGCGCCGCGGCGACAGCCAACATGTTCTTCTCTGCACCGACGAACAAGGAGGCCGGCCCAGTAACGCTCCTGGCAGCCATAGCTGGCGCCACCTACAGGGCGGGCGTCCATGTAGAGGAGCCCGAGCCGGAGGTGCTGGTGAGGGCTGCCGGGCCCGGGAGCCTGGTTGAGGCGGGAGCCCTAGGGGCGATGGTGGCTGAGGCCTCGAGGGGTAGGGTGCCGGTGGTGAGGGTTGATGGCGGGTGGAGGCTTGGCGTGACAGGGTTCCGGGCGTTTGCAGCCGCCTACGCGACCTACGGCCCCCTGGTCGTTGGCTACGTGGAGGGCGTCACACCCGCCAGGCCCCGGGGGGTCGTCGACGGCGAAACCCGCGTCATCGACTCCGAGTCGGTCATGCAGTGGGTCGAGTCGAGATCCTCGATAGACGCCTGCGACGCAGACCTCTACTTCACCGGCTGCCCCCACCGCAGCCTAGGAGAGGCGCTGCACGTGGTCAGGCTCGTCGAGAAGTGGAGGAGGAGGGGGTTCAGGATGCCCGTCTACGTAGCGGTGCCCGGCTACTACGTCTCCAAGCCATGGTGGCCCGGTGTCAGGAGGAGGGCGGTGAGGGCCGGCGTCAGGCTCCTGCCAGGCACGTGCCTCGTCGTAGCCCCGCTGAAGGGGCACGTGTCAAGCATAGCCACCGACTCCGTGAAGGCCGCGTACTACCTGGAGAGGAGGCACGGGGTAAGGGTGGCATTGGCCTCCCTAGAGGAGGTGGTGAGGAGGTGCAGGTGAGGAGGTTTAGTCTCAGGGGACTCGTCGAGGGGAGGGCGTCGGGGCGCCTAATGGTTCTGGAGGAGCCTATATCGTTCTACGGGGATGTAGACCCGGAGACGGGGAGGTATGTTGACGGCAGGAGCGTCGCCGGCAAGATACTCGTGGCCCCCGCCGCGAGGGGGAGCACCGTGGGCGCCTACATACTCTACGCCCTGAGTAAACGCGGCCTCGCGCCAGCCGGGATAGTGGTTGGTGTGGCAGACCCCGTCCTCGTGGCGGGCGCCGTCCTCACATCAACCCCCCTGGCTGAGGGGAGGGTCGAGGGTGTGCGGGATGGCTGCGAGGCGGAGCTCGTGGTCGAGCCGCCTAGAGGAGTACTAGTCGTCACTTCCCGCCGCGGGGCTTAGGCTTACCGCCCTCCTCCCCGCCAGGCTGGCGGCGGCCCCGTAGCAGCCTCTCTATCCTCTCGACCGCCTCCAGCCATAGTATGATCTCGTTCAGCGTCTCCCTATCGACCTCGCCTCCCCGGGAGATCATGGACGCGTAGCCGTGCAGCCTCCTGACAATACCCCTCTCGAGCTCCTCGAGCACACCCTGCAGCTCAGCCCTGGCGTACTCGGCCTCGTCGCGTACTATGAACACCCTCCCGTGTACGGGGCAGACCACCTCCCCCGACCTGAGCCTCAGCAGCGGCGACTTGCATATAGGGCAGTGCTCCGGCAGCAGCGCGGCGCCGGCGCGCAGCAGGTCGGCTATCCTTCTCACCACTAGCCGCCTATCCGACGACACCCAGGCCTCACCCCGGAGGCCTGTGCATTAGCAGCCTTAAATAGTGAAGAGGAGGTTCCTAGTAGGCCGGATACTCGTGCAGTGATACGCGAGGAGGTGACGGCGCCGTGGCGTCGCCCATATACGATAACGAGGTAAAGATAAGGCAGGCCATAATGATGCTCATGAGGATAATCAACGACACTGGTGTACCGAGGAATATCAGGAGGGCTGCGACAGCCGCCATAAAGCAGCTCAGGGACGAGAACCTCAGCCCCGCAGTCCGCGCGGCGAACGCTATAAGCATACTCGACGAGATAAGCCAGGACCCCAACATGCCCGTCTACGCGCGTACAATGATATGGAACGTGATAACCCTCCTCGAGACGATAAGAGACTATGCGCCACGCAGGAAGTAGCCCTATTTTTGAGCCATACAGCCCACTCGCTGTTTTTGGTTAATGAGGGGCAGGGCCCTTGCAGGAGACGGGGATACCTAGGGTC
>CAYZCH010000105.1:0-11684 GCA_964476405.1 uncultured Desulfurococcales archaeon | reverse complement strand
CTTCGAGTACTGGCGCGACGGCACCGACAGCCCGACGTATAGGAGGATGACGCAGGCGACCTTCATCGAGCTCTGGCGCCGCGGCCTGATCTACGAGGCCGAGCGCCCGGTGGACTGGTGCCCGAGGTGCATGACGAGTCTGAGCGAGGCGGAGATAGAGTATAGGGAGGAGAAGGGCTACCTCTACTACGTCAAGTGGAGGGTGGCTGAGACCGGGGAGGAGATAGTGATTGCGACCACCAGGCCCGAGCTCACCGGGGCCGCGGTAGCAGTTGCCTTCAACCCCGAGGATGACAGGTACAGGCACCTGGAGGGGAGGAACGCTGTAGTCCCCATCTACGGCTACAAGGTGCCCATAATAAAGCACGAGAGCATAGACCCCAGCTTCGGAACCGGGATAATGATGGTGTGTACCTATGGTGACTGGCGCGACGAGATGATAGTGAGGGAGCTGGGGCTCAAGCCACGCGTGATAATAGGCCCCGACGGCCGCATGAAGGAGGAGGCTGGGCCCCTCAGGGGGCTGAGCGTGAGGGATGCAAGGAGGAGGATAGCAGAGATACTCGAGGAGCGTGGGCTGCTTGTAAAGAAGGAGCCTATAACGCACAGCGTGCCCGTCTGCTGGAGGTGCAAGACCCCCGTCGAGATAATCCACGTAAGGGAGTACTTCCTGAAGCAGCTCGAGTTCAGGGACGAGCTGCTCAGAGTAGTTGACGAAATGACGATACTCCCGAGGAAGCACAGGGAGAAGCTGATAGACTGGATCAAGAGCCTCAAGATGGACTGGCCTATATCCAGGACGAGGTACTACGGCACAGAGATCCCGCTCTGGAGGTGTAGGAGGTGTGGTGCCAGGCTCGTCCCCGAGCCCGGCCGCTACTATAGGCCCTGGATGGATGAGCCGCCCTGGGACAGCTGCCCCTCGTGCGGGGCCCCGAGGGAGATGCTTGAGGGGGAGACCAGGGTCTTCGACACCTGGTTCGACTCGAGCATCTCTGTGCTGTACGCGTCAGGGTACATGAGGGAGCCTGAGGTATTCGAGAAGGTGTTCTCGGAGAGGCCCCCCTACACGCTCAGGCCCCAGGGAGTCGACATTATAAGGACATGGCTCTACTTCACCATACTGAGGGTCTACCAGCTGCTGGGCAAGCCCGCTTTCCGCTGGGTGAGGATAACCGGCATGGGCCTCGACCCGACCGGCCGCGCGATGCATAAGAGCCTGGGGAACGTGATAGACCCCGAGCCATACATAGAGAAGTACGGCGCCGACGCCTTCCGCTACTGGGCCGCGGCTGCCGCGAAACTGGGCGACGACTACAGGTTCAGCGAGCAGGTGTTGAAGACGGGGTACTCGTTCGCTACCAAGCTGTGGAACATCGCTAGGTTCGTCTCCGCCTTCCCCGACCCTGCCCGCGGCGGCGGCGCGTACAGGCTGAGGCCAGCCGACCTAGCGATACTGGGGGAGCTGAACAGACTCGTGGAGGAGTGCATAGCGGCGTACGAGAGCCTGGACGTCTACACCCCGGCAACCAGCATCTACCAGTTCACATGGAACGTGTTCGCCTCACACTACATAGAAATGGTTAAAACAAGGGCGTATAACAGGAGGGGGGAGTACAGCGATGAGGAGCAGAGGGCGGCGTGGTACACGCTCCACCGCGTCGTAGAGACCGTGTTGAGGCTCCTGGCCCCAATAATGCCGTTCGTGACCGACGCGCTCTACCGCCGCCTCTACGGAGGCACGGTACACACTCAGCGCTTCCCCGAGCCAAACCCGGAGTGGGAGACACCCTACCGCGACAAACTGCCACTACTACTCGAGCTTAACAGCGCGGTCTGGAGCTTCAAGAAGAAGAACAACATAAGGCTATCACAGCCCCTACCAGGCAGGCTAGCCGTCACAGCCGAGCTCGAGCCGTTCAGGAGAGAGCTGGAGGACATGCACCACACAGAAGTAGTCGTCGTGGCGGAGCCGCCCAGGGACGCTGAGCAGCTGACGAAGCACGCGTGGCTGCTCCACAGCTGAGCCCCTTTAACCTCCCGGGGGCGGAGACCTAGTAGATGGGGCTGCTTGCCGCGGCGAGTACTCATCATGGGTGCAGGTGGCAGAGACTACCACGTCTTCAACCTCCTCTACCGCGATAACCCCTCAACACGCGTCGTCGCCTTCACGGCTGCACAGATACCGGGGCTCGCGTGGAGGAGGTATCCTCCTAGGCTCGCCGGCCCACTCTACCCTAACGGTATACCCATCTACCCTGAAGAGGAGCTGCCGAGGCTCGTTAGGGAGCTTGGGGTAGACGAGGTGGTTCTAGCCTACAGTGACTTGACGGCCGAGGAGTTTGCTGAGAAGGCGGCGCTGGTGCTTGCGAGCGGCGCCTCCCTACGCCTACCATCACCCGACGAGACCATGCTACAGTCCGTCAAGACAGTGGCGGCCGTGACTGCGACTAAGACGGGCGCGGGTAAGAGTACTGTCTCTAGGAGCCTCGCAGCCGAGCTCGCTGGGAGGGGCTTCAGGGTCGTCGCCGTACGCCACCCGATGGCCTACGGAGACCTGGAGGAGAAGGAGGTCATAGTGGTGTCGAGGCCGGAGGATCTGGACAAGTACAGTTTCACCGTCGAGGAGCTCGAGGAGTACGAGCCCTATACTAGGATGGGTGTGCCGGTGCTGGCCGGCATAGACTATGGGAAGGTGCTGCTCCGCGCTGAGGAGGCCGGGGACATCATTATATGGGATGGGGGGAACAACGACACCCCCTTCATAAGGCCCGACGTATACATCTGCGTCGTCGACGCCACAAGGCCACACACTATATACTCCTACCCTGGAACAGTCAACGTCATGAGGGCAGACTACCTGGTCGTGACTAAGGCCAGTGAGGCGAGTGGACTAGATAGAGTGCTCGACGAGCTACATAAGTTAAACCCACGCGCAAAGGTGGCCGTCGCCGACCTCGAGCCGAGGATAGAGGAGGATGTAGACTTGAAGGGGAGGAGGGTCGTCGTGGTCGAGGATGCACCCACGGTGACGCATGGAGGGGCGAGCACGGGGGCGGGCTACGCCGCCGCCTATAGGGCTGGCGCGGAGATAGTGGATCCAAGAGGTTATGCCGTGGGAGTCCTCCGGGAGGTCTATGAGAGGTATCCACACCTCGGCCCCGTAGTCCCCTCAATGGGGTATACAGCCGAGGAGCTCCGGTCGCTTGAAGAGACGCTCAACAGAATACCTGCAGACTACGTGGTCTCCGCAACCCCCGCCTCCATAGAGAGGCTGGTGAAGCTCAACAAGCCCGTCCTACACGTGGCCTACAGGCTTCGAGTCCTGCGCGGCCCCAGTATAGCCGAGATAGCTGACGAGGTTGAGAGGATTGCTAGGGAGAGGATGAAGGCTCAGTAAGCGGGCCTCAAGACCTCATCGAAGCAGACGCTCCTCGGGCCGTGACCCACTCCTCACAGCCAGGCAGTGTCGGCCGAAATCCGATTCATCACCATTACTCAGCCATGAGTACTCCTCATCCATTTCACGCCTCCATGTGTCTACCCCGCGTGGCCCAGGGTTTTTCGTGTGTCGGCTCCCTCAGCTTCTCAAGCCTCCCCCTGGCGACGAGGACTGCGTTCTCCCTGGCAGACCTCGCCGGATCCGCCCTCCAGACGATTATCTGGTGGCGTAGCAGAAGCCCGTACGAGACCTCGCCTATGTTTATGACTGCCACGTCGCTTACGCCGATATCGTGCAGCTTCTCCGCGGTCTTCACGCCGGAGAGTAGGGGCTCCGCATCCGTCCTGTAGGGGTTCCTGATTATCCTGGCCGCGGAGACGCGGCCTTCACGGTCGACGTCTATGACCGCGATGTAGGCTGCCCGGCCGAAGTGCCTCGAGGGCCTGGCATCTGCGCTCTCCTCGTCCACCGGGACGGCTACCCTGAACCTGCTCCTCCTGCACGGCTCTATCCTCACTATCACCTCCCATACGCCCTCAACACTACCCTTAATCTTCTCCACTATCCTCCTTGCTATTATAGCTGCGTCCTCGACGCTTATCAGCGGGTGGGTTCTTATGGTGGCCTCGACGAAGACTACTGGGCCTGACCACCTAGCCCTCACATCCGCGACCTCAACGCCCTCGGACACGATGAGGTTCTTGATGCGCTCGATCAGCCTCCTGTCCCGGGGGACGTCGAGTAGGCTTAGGAGGCTGTCTCTGCCGGCCTCCCATGCTGCAAGCATGAGCCCCACGACCGCGACGAGGAGAGCCACCCTGTACGAGGAGGGGATGCGGGTGAGCCAGTAGGCCGCCAGGCCGGCCGCCACCAGGCCGCCCTCAACAGCATCCACGAGCGTATGCACGGCGTCGGCGTGGAGGCCGGGGGATCTGAGCAGCTTACCAGCATGCTCTTTGAGGAGGGCCGCACCGAGTATGGCCGGGATCGTGGCCGCCTCAGCCGCCGCGGGGACGGGGTCCGCGTGGGGGAGGGGGCCGGAGAAGCCCTCAACCCCCGCCTCAACAGCTAGGTAGAGGATGACGACCGCCACCATGAACGCGGCCAGGTCCTCCACCTTGAATAACCCGTAGGGTAGGCGCTGTGCACGCCTACTCCTAGCCAGCACCATGCTGGCTATCACCACTCCCGTTATGACGACGTCTACGCCTACATGGAGACCCTCTATGACCAACGCCTGGTTCTTATAGAGGATGCCGACAACGTAGCGGAGCAGCGCAGCCAAGCCTATAAGCAAGAGGCTCCCCGCCAGCAGCACCGCCGCCCTGCCGGCATCCCTCAAGCCGGGCCGCACCCTCACACATGCTGAAACGTGCTACTGCCCGATAATAAGGAGGGGCCTGGCCGAGCGGCGCAGGCCTCCTAATGGCCGGCGTGCTCATCAAACACAGCGTCAGGATACCCGCTTCCATTCACGGGCCCGCGGGCGCCCGGCCAGGCGGGTGGTGGCCCTCGGTGCTACAGTGGCTCCTCATACACGCGTCGGACCGCCCATCGAGCCTCACCAGGCCACCCGGCGTCTTATAGGTTGATAGCCGCCCCTCCTATTAGCGAACCCCTTTTTCACTATGAGGCGCCTGGAGACTCGAACCCGGCGCAGGGAGGATAGGGAGCCTTGTTGTTCTTCCGGAGGAAGCCGAAGGAGTACCTTATAAGAAGGGGTATTGAGTTCACCCTCCAGTCGCCGGCTTTCAGCAACGGGCAACGCATACCGACAAGGTACACGTGCGACGGTGAGGACATATCGCCTCCATTGGTCTGGAGCGGGCAGCCCGAGGGCACGAGGAGCTACGCACTGATAGTCTACGACCCCGACGCCCCAGCCGGCACCTTCATCCACTGGGTGCTCTACAACATACCCGGTAACAGGTCTGGCCTGCCCGAGGCTGTTCCTAGGGGGAAGGGCGTCGTCGAGGGCCTTGGAGTCCAGGGAGTGAACGACTTCGGGTTCATAGGGTATGGTGGGCCATGCCCGCCCCCGGGGCATGGGACGCACCGGTACTTCTTCGCCCTGCACGCGCTGGATGCGGGGCTCGACCTCGGCCCAGGAGCATCGGCGCAGAAGGTGCTGGCTAGGATAGAGAGGCACGTGATAGGCTACGCTGTGTTGATGGGGACGTATAGCCGCTAAAACACTTCTTTTACAGCCACCTACAACCCCTACCACTCCTCGAGGAGGTCTTCATCCTCCCTCTCCTCCTCAACAGGCTTCCCGCCGTATACGATTACTAGGTCTTCCTCTTTGGCCTTCTTCTTCTCCTTGCCCCGGCCACCAGGCATGGAGGGGATCCCCCGTGTCCCCTCTTAGCTTGTCTGGCCAGCTGTATACGCGTTGCCTCTCTAGGCTACACCCTCAAGCCGTATACGCACAACCTCGGGGGGTACATGGAAGACTATCTTCTCGTAGCCGCTGGTACGCCCCCCTCTACGACCATATATCGCTAGCACGTTCCTGGACACCACGGACCATTCCTCGCCACTCCCATCCCCCATGTCGACTTCGAGGATCCTGCTGCCCGGCGGGAAAACCCAGTAGGCTTCGTAGTCGTATTCTATCTCTTCGGGCTCATACCTGTTCTCGTACGTGTTCCTCCCGGGTGTTATCGGGGCGGGGAACCTTATGGCGAACGTTATCAGGGGTCTTTTCCTCGATCCGGCGAAGCTCACATCAACCATAACTACCTTCGGCCTACACCTCTCCCCATTAACTACGACTTCCTCCTCGTCGAGGAACTCCTGCATATTGTATTTTAGTTTCAACGTCTCCTCCTCCAACAGCTTCTCGTCCCTGACGACCGCGTCGTAGTAGCCGAGCGGGTCTATGTACTCGAATACGAGCGTGTATGCTATGAAGCCTACACCGGCGTAGAAGAAGCCGAGGCCGTGGACGGGTCTAACCCTCCTTGACGCCTCCTCTAAGAAGCTCTCTAAAGCCATTCCATCCCTCCACCAGGCCCCTCATCAAGGCGTACTGTAGTATAAGCCTAGCCTTGCACACGTCCAGCCCCTCCCTGGAAACTATGCATTTCTCCTCGAGGACGAGCCATGCCCCGCGATCAACGCACTCCAGCACCGCGGGGGCCGCGTCAAGCCAGTTTATTGTCCCAGCCCCTGTCACCAGGTGTTCGTCGATAACCCCGTGGTTGTCGTGGACGTGGAGAACCAATGTCTGGTCGGCCAGGTCACGGAGGACGCGTGCCACGTCTAGGCCGTTGAGGTGTAGGTGGCCAGTGTCGAGGCATAGCTTTAGGCCGTGCCTGGCCGCTGCCTCGGCCAGCTTGTAGGGATCCCTCCAGGGCGGGGCGGCTACTAGGTTCTCTACTGCGAACTCCACGTCATACCTCTCCTGGAGGATGTGCAGCATCTGCGCCGCCTCACGCCACAAGCCCCCATACCTCTGGCTTGGGAGATGGAAGACGAGCACCTTGACGCCGAGGCCTGAAAGCCTGTTCACGAGCTCCTCCACGCCCCCAGCCCCCATTGCCGCCACCCATGACTCGTAGGGGGCGTGTACCACGGGGACTCTCTTCCCGCGCCTCGCCGCCTCCCTCACGAGCTCCTCGTAGCACTCGGCTACCTTGTCGAATGGCGTGTAGGACAGGTACATGTTCTCGTAGTTGGCCTCGAAGAGGTCGCTGGGCATAGACGATGCAAGCGACGCATAGCTGGCTCCAATCATGTTTATCGTTGACGGTAACACACGGCGCCAGCTACCCAAGCCTACTCCCCCTACTCCTCGGCGGTGTGTAGGGCGCGTGTATTATCCGGTAGACCTGCCTGGCGCGTGAGGGCCCCAGCACCCTCTCGAGCTCGACGATCGACGCCCTGCATATCGCCTCCACGGATCCGAAGTACTCCAGTAGCCTCTCGGCGAGCTTCGGCCCTACCCCGGGGAGTGACTGCACCAGGTAGAGCTGCTTCATCCACAGCTCGTTCAGCTTTGGTTTACGGTGTATCACTATACCCCTGCCACCCTGCCTACACTGCTCCCGGCACGCCGTGTAGTATATCACCCGGGCCGCCTCACCCTCACCCTCAACGAAGAAGACGCGTACACCGTAGTCGAGCGAGACGCTCAGCAAGGCCATGTAGAACTGTGGTCTCTTATCCCCTAGCCTTGCAAGCCCCCTCACGCCCTCCACGAGGATGACGGGTGCCTCGTATGCCTCGCTAAGCCTCCTCGCCTGGTCAAAGAGCCTGCCGTCGAACACGCTTCTTATAAGGTCTCGCAGGCTCTTCCTCTCAAACGCCACCCTGTCAGAGACAATATAGTCCCCGACGCTGAGGAGCCTTGGAATGGTGACGGCCCCAAGCTGCCTTAACGTGGACGGTATCGTTGACGCCTCCTCCCTCCTATCATAGTATATCCTCGGCCTACACTCCACCACCTCTCCTGCCCCTCCCAGCCTGCCGTGTCTCGGAGAGCCACCGTTTAGTCGCCTTCGCCATGAGGTACGTGAATACGGCTAGCATGGGCGCCAGGACTACTGCCACGGTAGCCACGACCACAGCTACGGGGGCTACATGGACGCCATGGATGTTGTAGTAGGCGACATCAAAGACCGAGTAAGCCATCACCACGCTTATAAAGAGTGAGAGGAGGGCGAAGGCGGCTGCCGCGAGCCTGAGGTCACTTACCCTGTACCATGGCTTGTAGAGTACAATGGGTTTATACATGACCACTATGAATGCGAACACATCCATGCCCGCCACGAAGAGGGTTAACGCTAACGAGACACCAAGCCAGAGATGCTTATCCAGGAAGCGGTCGGGGGTGCCGGAGGCGGAGAAGTGTACTGCAAGCGTGGAAGGGAGCCTAGGGTATATCAGGAGCGTATACGCCTCAGCAGCCACGATGAACGCTAGGCCGAAGAGAACCGGGGCCGTCAGGGCCCGCGGCAACCTAGCCTCGACTAGGCCGCCGGCCCCGCCCCCCTCCTCCGATAACCCCGCCCTCTCCGCCACCCGTTCCGAGTATATAGAGGCCATGAGGAGCAGGACGGGTGTGGAGACGAGGACTATGAAGAGCGAGGGGAGGCCGCCAGCTGTATACTCGACTACGAGGCCCACAACGCCGAGGAGCAGCAGCGCCACCGCCACAAGCCTGTTCACACTCCTCCACGCCGCCCTAGAGGAGTACGCATACCCTATCCTCGCCCCGAGGATCGGGTTGGGAGGGAGCCTGTTGGCGGCGAGTAGCAGCGTCAGCCCCACCGCGATATACTCGGCCGAAAGCACGATCGCCGCAGCATCAACAGTCTCCAAGCCGTGCCTCCACCCCGCACGCTAAGGAAAGCACGGCCTCAAAGACACGCCTAAGCATCTTGCAGAGCTCCCCAGCCTCCCTCCTGCCCTCCTCGGTGACCCTGTAATATTTCCTTGGCGGGCCACCCATCCTCCCTATCATCCAGGAGCCCTCGATGAGGCCGGCGGCCTCAAGAGACTTCAACGCGTCATAAACGGTGCTCTCGCTTGGGTCGAGGAGCCCGCCGCTCAGCTCGGCTATCCGCCTACGTATCGCGTAGCCGTGGAGGGGGCCATCACGCGCGAGGATGCCGAGGATCATCGCCTGGTATAACCCTCTAACTATGCTCTGTACCAGCCTCCTACGCCTCGGCACCCCTATACCTCCTTGCCAGCAGTACAACTAGCAGGGTTATTACCGAGAGCGACGCGACGCCCACTAGGCCAGCCGGCCCCCTAAACAGCCTCGGCAGCCCCGCGCCGAGGACGAGTAGCAGCCCCGCGACCGCGTTCAGTAGGCCATGGAGCGCCGCGCACGGCAGGACGCTGGCCGAGGAGGCGCGCAACACGAGCAGTATGGCTGTGAGGAGGATCGTGAAGAGGCAGAATGAGAGGAGCAGTAACGGTGAGCCGCCGCCAGCCTCACCTGGCAGGTTGAAGTCGTAGCCTGCCAGGAGCACGAGCGGCGCATGCCACAAGCCCCAGATAAGCCCTATGAGCAGTGTGGATGACGCGAAGCCGAGCCTGCCCATGAACGCGTTGTAGAGCAGCCCCCTCCACCCGGCCTCCTCTCCAAGAGCTAGTATCATGTTGACGGTGTAGCCCGCTGGTATCGCTAGGAGGGCGAGCAGCAGCACGGGCTGCCTTGAGGATAGAAGGGTGTAGGCCTTAACGAAGCCGGCGGGGTCTATCAGGTATGTCAGTACAGCGCCCAGGGCGACGTACGAGTAGACGATAACGATGGGGTATAGCATTACACGCCAGCTCCTCGGCACCCTAACACCGATGCTACGGAGCCCCACCGCCACCGGCACCCGGTCGGCCAGCAACGCAGCCACAGCAGCTATGAACGGCACATACATCATCGCCGCTAAGACGGCTAGGCGCTCCACGGCGGGCAGCCCCAAGGCTACGAACTGGAGGCTGTAGGCTATCGTGAACGACGCCGCGAGGTACACGGCCAGGGCCCTGCCGCTCGGCACGTATACCTCGGAAGCAGGCATACCTCGGAACCCGAGGTAGGCTTGGCGGAGGAGGGAAATAACGGTTGCCGATCAACAGGCCACGTAATTACCCCCAAGCCGGGAGGGGTAGGAGAGAGTGTGGAGGTGCAGCTGCCCGTGCTCCTCCGATGCCCGAAGTGCGGCTTCCGCTTCGACCTTACATACGCTAGGGCTACGGGCTGCCTCTCATGCCCCCTATCGACAACCGGCTGCGACTACGTTAAGTGCCCCCGCTGTGGCTACGAGGGCCCCCTCGCCGAGTTTCAGAGTGGAGCGCCTCCTCGTAGCGGGCTACGGCTTCCTTGATAGACCTCAACACCTCCTCGTCCGAGACATCCTCCTCGACCTGCAGGGCATCCCTATTAGAGAACAAGTACTTGTCCATGTAGTGTTTAACTAGGCTGCGCAACCCCTCCACGTCTCCACCGAGGCTTCCAAGCTCCGAGACGAGAGACGACATGACCATTAACACTCTGCGCATATCTTCAACGACCTCCCTCAGCCTCAGCTTGTACCGTAGGTAGCAGGCCTCAACCTTCATGAAGTAGAACCTCCTATCCCAGACCTCCCTCGCCGCAACATTCCTCCCGTAGAGGCTCTCGAGCTCAGCGTACCTCAGCCCCTTGCGGACCAGCTCGCAGAGCGCCTCCTCTATCCCCAACCCACGCTTAGCGGCATAACCCGCAACAGACTCGTAGAGTTCCTCGCCCAGGAGGCGGCGTACCAGCCCCCCTCCCCCACGCCTGCGCAGCATTAAGCCACGCCTAGCATTCCTTCTAGGCCGGGACGGCCTCCTATAAGGAGGGGGGTGGTGCGTGGACGGGGCAAGGCTGTGTAAGCTCTGCTACCTGCTCGCACCGCTCCCAGCACTACTCGCAATCCCAATCACGGCCTCCGCGTCGCCGTGGTGGAGTTTGTGGAGCTGCGCGATAAGCGACCTCGGCAACCCCCTTAAGGCGGGCGCCGGAGTTGCAGCCGTTATCGACTCCGCGTACGCGTTAACAGGGATGCTGATAGCGATCGCCTCATACTGCTACACGGCAATGAGCCGCGCTGAAAGAGTGTTACTCTTCCTCACGGGCTACACCCTCAGCGTCGTCGGAGTAGTAAATGAGACCTACGGCGTACTACACTTCGACGCCTCGGTGGCGTTCTTCCTTTCGATGGCGGCATGCATAGTAGCTTTCTCGGCCCACGCAGCCTCGAAGAGGAGGCTAGGGCTGGCAGCAGCATACCTAGCTGGCGTAGCGGCATGCATAGTGCTATGGTACGAGCACTTCACCGCCAGGCTGCCGCCCGGAGCCGCCATACCGGAGCTCGCGTCGGTCGCGCTCTTCCTCTCATACTACTACCCGAGGGGCCTGGCGCGGTGGATGTAGGCGGGAGGATGCGCCCGGACGGAAGGGGTTGTAGGGAAAAACAAGGGCTACTATGTTTGTTTACTCCAACTTCTTGAGTATACCCTCTAGTATGCGTGCATGCCTCTCCTCATCCCTGGCCGTGTACTCGAAGAGAGTCTTCCAGGGCTCGTCGTGGTGGCTTGCCTCCTCGTGGCGCATCCGTGCCGCCTCTTTCTCGGCCTCAATCCTCTTCTTTATGAATTCTTTGAGATCCTTAATCTCGCCGGCCTGTACCAGGGCGTGCGCGCCGTGTAGGGCCTCTGCGAGCGCTATTGTCTTTAGCGCCTCCGCCACCTCGATGAGGCCCTTCTCCTC
>CAYZCH010000104.1:0-2457 GCA_964476405.1 uncultured Desulfurococcales archaeon | reverse complement strand
CCTTATCTTGCCCCAGCGGCCGTCGTCTATGTATTCGAATTCGCCTACGTACCCCTCCCTCTGCATGACCCTGAGGACGGAGGCTATGAGCTTGGATGCCGGCGTTATGATTACCTCGTTCTTGGCCCTCATCTCGGCATTCATTATCGATGCGAGCGCGTTGGCGAGGGTGTCGAGCATGACCATGGCCTTCCACCGTCACGAATACTTCCTGAACCCGAGGCTGACTGCTAGCTCGCGGAAGCACTGCCTACACAGGTTCAAGCCGTACTTCCTTATCACGGCGTCCCTGCTGCCGCAGCGCTGACACCTACGCGTCTCCTTACCGACCCTCACGTGTCTAGGGGGTCTGAACTTCCCCATAGCCTCTCACCTCCACCCGGCAGGGCTAGACTATCGTTACCCCGAATAAGTCGTGTAGCAGCACCATCGACTCCTCTGGCTTGACGCGGTGGCGGCGCGGTATATGCTTCTTTCTACACCTCCTCCTCCTGACTATGCGGTACCCCGGCCTCTCTATGGTTACGGCGACGTCCATGCCGAAGACCCCTATCTCGGGGTCGTACTTTACGCCCGGCAGGTGGATATGCTCCTTTATCCCTATTGAGACGTTGCCGTGTGCGTCGAACTGGCTGGCTTTGAGCTTGTAGTCGACGGCGTGGAGAACCTTCTTAAGGAACTCTATCGCCTTCTCCTTCCTGAGCGTCACCTTGACCCCTATGCTCTCCCCCTTCCTGACGCCGAAGTCCTTGATGGTCTTCTTCGCCTTCGTGAACACGGGCTTCTGGCCTGTGAGCTGCTCGACGACCTTAGCGGCCTTCTGCAGCCTCTCACCCGCCTCGCCGACGCCTATGTTGACGGTCACCTTCGCTATCCTCGGCTTCAGCATCGGGTTCTTCTCCCACCTCTTCCTTATCTCTTCGACGAGCTCCGGTGGAAGCGGCAGGCTCATCTCCACGCACCCTCAGGCAGGCTTATCCAGGGCTCCTCCCCGGGTGGTGCTATGACGAACACGTAGTCGAGGCTCGTCTGGAGCTTCTCGCCCCGTATATCCTCGAGCGTCACTATGCTGCGGTAGCGCCTCATACCCCTCTGTATCGACACGACCCTTCCAACCCTCCCGACGTTGCGGCCTCCGAAGACTATCGCCAGGCTCCCCTCCTCCAGGGGCGCGTAGTCCAGCAGCTCCTGGCCGGGTATGGTGAACTTAACCGTGCCCAGCGTCTTGTACTTGGATGCCTCCACGGGGTTGCGTGGATCCTGAACCCTGATCAGTATGTTCCTGCCGTCGTGGAGGTGGAGCTGTACGTGTCCACCCTTTACAGTAGACTTGTCCTCTATCCTCCCGAGCTTGAAGCCGGCCTCCTCGTCCCCTATACGGTGCAGCGTGAAGAACCTTGAGGGGTAGGGTAGGACGCGGTACTTCTCACCAGTGTCGACGACCTCTATGACGTCCATGAAGCCTACCGGGAACTTGTAGTTCCTCCTGACCCTCCCGTCGACCTTGAAGTGGCCCTCTGCTATGAGCTTCCTGGCCTCCCTACCCGTCTTGGCGTAGCCGAGCACGTCCCTCACGATTATCAGTAGCGGTATGCAGCGGTTGGCCGGGTGCGGGCCTGGGGAGGGCTTGACCGTGAATACCCCGACCCTCCCCCTGACAGGCCAGAACTTCGGCGCGGCCAGTGTCTTTATGTGCCTCCTACCACCCATCCTGGCCATGCATAGTCACCCCTAGATCTTCATGAGTTTGAGGGTGGCCTCGCGCCCCCTCCTCCTACGCTCTATGATCTCCTTCCTCCTCTTATCGTCGAGGTTGAGGTTCACGATCATCACGTTCGAGGGGTGTATCGGGTAGTAGCGGGGCTCGCCGCGCGCGTTTTTAACCGTTATCCCCTCAATGTATATCCTCATCCTCTTCAAGTCCACCCTGGCTACCTTCCCCTTCTGCCCCTTCCAGTCACCCCTCATGATTAGTACCTCATCGCCCTTCCTCACCGGCAGGCTCCTGACACCATACCTCTCCCTGAGCTCGGGGGATAGGGGGGCTGACACCAGCTTCTGCCTCTTATGGAGGGGGGCGTTGAAGAGCGCCTTCCTCTGCTTCCTCGGCTGCCTGGACTCGGTGAGCCTCACGGCCCGCCACCCCCGGCTAGACTATTATGCTCGCTATGTTCGCCACCTTCGGCCACCTCTCGGCAGCCTCCCTCGCCACAGGCCCCCTTATCTCGCTCCCCTTCGGCGCGCCCTCCGGAGACACTATCACCACCGCATTGTCCTCAAACGCTACCCATGTTCCGTCCGGCCTCCTGAACGGCCTCCTCTGCCTCACGACGACGGCTCTGACGACCTGCCTCCTCATCTCCGGGGTCCCCTTCTTCACGGTGACGACCACCATGTCGCCGACGCCTGCCGATGGTATCCTACGCAGCCTCCCCTTGTACCCTATGACGCCGATTA
>CAYZCH010000103.1:0-12037 GCA_964476405.1 uncultured Desulfurococcales archaeon | reverse complement strand
GACCCTATCCTCCAGCATAGCAACCTTCTTCTTCAGCCTCTGCACGCTAGAGTTCAACCTGTACAGCTCACCCTCCAGCATAGCGAGCCTCTCGTCAAGCTTCTCCTGCAGCTCCGACAGCTGCGTCATTATCTGGAGCATGAGCTCCGTCGCCTGCTCCTCGCTCCTCCTCTTCCTCTTAAGCTCCTCCTTAGCCCTCTTAAGCCCCTCCAGTACAAACATCCTGACCAGCGCCGTCCTAGTCATCCCAAGCGCTGCAGCGACCTCCTCAATCTCCCGGTAAAGCTTCTCAGGCACAGTGAGGTGTATTGTAGGCACTGTCCCCGGCCCCATGTAGAGTGGGCTACAAGAGGACTACATATAGGCTTCCCCCTCTACGTAGAAAGCTTACAAGAAGTGTACAGTAATACCCTCCGGGGAAAAGTCAACGAGACCCCTCTCGCCCCTATACTACTCGGGAGAGCCGCCCGACACTCGATGGAGGAGGGGAGCCGTGAGGGTCGTAACCTTCAAGATGGATGAAGACCTGCTCGAGAGGCTTGACAGTTTCGCGAGGATAAAGGGTGTGACGAGGAGCGAGGTCATAAGGAAGGCTATAGAGATGTACCTCCGCCTAGAGGAGAAGAGGATAGCCCCGAAGCCGAAGATAGTGAAGCTGCTAAGCTGATTACCCGCCGCCCCCTCCCCTAGCCCTGGAGGGGCTGTGAGGATCGCCTGCGACGACCAGAGCCTCTCTTTTCCAGCCTGGAGAGGGGATGCAGATGGAAGAGCCGTGCCGAGCCCCCTCCCCCACAATTAGTTAACCTGGGGGTAAACCCGGCTTGTTCCTCACGGGTGATGAGGCGGCTGTCTTCGTGGAGGGTGGTGAGCCTCAGCCGGCGGGCGTCGACCTCTCAGCCGCGGAGATCTACTCCTTCGCCGGCGCCGGCTTCCTCGGGAGGGGGGATAGGAGGCTGCCCCCATACGAGAGGCTCGAGCCCCGGCAGGGGCGCTGGATCCTAGAGCCCGGCGCCTACAGGCTCGTGTTCAGGGAGGTTGTCAGGGTTCCCGTTGACTGTGTGGGGTTCTGCTATCCACGCTCCACCCTGCTCCGGAGCGGCGTGCTGCTCTCATGCGCCGTCTGGGACCCCGGATACGTTGGGAGGGGGTCGGCCCTCCTGGTCGTCCTCAACCCCCACGGGTTCGTGCTGGAGGTCGGTGCCAGGGTGGCGCAGCTCGTCTACGCGAGGCTCACGCGCAGGCCCCGCAGGCTGTACAGTGGGGTCTACATGTATGAGGGGGTGGGCGGTGGAGGAGGGTTTATGGAGGGCCGTCGGCGCCGTGGAGTAGTGGGGGCTGAGGAGCCGTCGGACAGCCCCGACTCCTGCCGGGGAGGGTGAGTTATCCCCCGACTGCTCCGACCCCCGCCGCCATGTAAGCCCTTATCCTCCCCCTCCTGGCGCCTGGTGTGGGAGGGGGCTGTGAGGACGCCGACATAGCCTTAGCCCGTGGTGCTGACGGGTCGATGGACTGAGCCCCTCTCCGCCGGCGGAGCCCCTTTGGGAGGAGGGGGTGGTGTTGGGGCTCATAGAGTGTGCTAGGAGCCTAATGGACGCCGTAGTCTATGGTGTTGGTTTCACCTATTGTGGTAGGGACATGTTTCTCGTAGTCTTCGAGGACGGCTCCTACATCGAGTCTGAGGGCCTGCCTGCGGGCTGCGCGGATGTCGACATCGTAGCCGCCCCCAGGAGCATTATGAGGAGCGACCTGGAGTCCTCCGAGGCGGGTGAGCTCGTCGCCTCACTCCTCCTGGTCAAGCCATTCATAGTGATAGGGTCGTGGAAGGACTACTGGTTCGACCTAGTAGACTACGTGTCGAGGATATCTGTGAGCCTCGATGAGGAGTTGAGGAGGGTGTTCGGCGAGGCGTATCACCGTGTACGGGTCGCCCCGCACCTCCCCATAATCTATAGGTTGTCTAGGATAGCGAGGCTGTACTCCTGGATGAAGAGCTTGTTCTCATGCTTCCTCAGCGAGCCCGGGGTCTACTACTGGCTGAAGTGGGTGGGGAGCCACGTGCTCAGTGAGAGGCTCGGCCTCTACGAGCCCGACTCCAAGCTCGCCGGCTTCCTGCGCCCCACCGGCAGGCCCCCTCCCCCGATCCCGAGGAAGGGTAGGGGCAGGATAGGCTTCATGAGCCTGACGGTCGACTTCTCCAGGATACTCGAGGGGCTCAGGGCCAGGATGCACCCCCTCCTCCGCGACCCCTTCCTCCTGTTGAGGCTGGACAGGGCGCATGTAGCCACAAGGCTCCTGGGTTTCGAGGAGCAGTTGTTCAGGCTGACGGGCGTCGCGCCGATCCTCGCGAGGCTTGAGAGGCATAGCCTGGTCAGGAGCGTCAAGCGTGTCTCCGCGAAGGGGTTCACGACGGCCATAGTGAAGTACTACCGCGGCGCAGTAGCGTTCAAGTGGATGCTCGTCTACCTACTAACCTTCCACCTCCCACGCCCACGCCTCTCCTCCAGGGGGAGGCTGAACGCTGAGTACGAGTACACCTGCAGGCTCCTCGAGGAGGGGTTCCAGGCCCATGAACCGATACTCGTCGACCCTAGGAGGCTTATGGCCGCCTACAAGTACGTCGAGGGTAAGCCGGTCGACGCCCTGGTCAGGGAGGGGGCTGTGGGCGTCTACGAGGAGCTGGGCTCGCTGCTCGCATGGATCCACGGGAGGGGCTACGCGCTCTGGGACACGAACCCGAGCAACTTCATCAAGACGAGTAGGGGCATCTACCTTGTCGACCTCGAGCAGGCGAGGGTGCTCAGCGGGGTCGAGGAGGCGGCGTGGGATCTCGCGCTCGCCTCCTACTACCTAGCCATACTGGCGCCGAGGGGGTGCTCCGAGGCGGCCAGGCTCCTGGCGAGGGGCTACATCGACGCTGGCGGGAGCCGTGACGCCATCTCCGAGGCCGTGAAGCTGAAGTACATGGCGCCCTTCATACCGCTCGCACCCATAAACCTCCTCGAGAGGGTCAGGTCGAGCCTCGCCAGGTTCACCCATACTTGAGCCCCAGTATGAAGCCCGCCGCGAACCCTGCGAGCGGGACGCTCACAGCCATGGCCTGGTAGGCTCCGAGGGCGCCGCGCAGGCTGTTGAATATCCCTGTGAGGGCCTCCTTCATCTTCTCCCACTTTATCTCTATGAGGCCCTCGTGGTTCAGGTAGAGGAGCAGGGCTAGGGACGCCCCGATGAGGAAGAGGAGTATCTTGAGTATCTTCTTGACCGCGTAGCCGACGGCGAAGCCGGCGAGCAGGCCGACGCTGCCGTTCAGTATGATGCCGTAGATGTCGCCCGCGCCGGGGAGGCCTGGGGTGGGTGTCGTCGTGTTCAAGGGATCCCCTCTCCCCTTAACCCGTTCTCCTCTCCTGGAGGGGCCTGGCCTAAATTATCTCCTCACGCCCCCGGCTAGCAGGTTATCTCGAGTATTGTTGGTACCCCCGTCTCCTCCCTCTTCAGTATCTTCGCGTAGTCCTCGAGGGCGGGGGCGTGGGCCTTGATGAATATGGAGTCCCTGAATATCATCCCCTGCACCCTCCTTAGGGCGTCGATGCCCCGGAGGTCTATGTTCTCGCCTATCAGCCTCGCCCCCATGATGAGGTTGCCGTAGACGGCCATGTATAGCGACGCCTTCTCAGAGTAGAGGGCTGTGACCATGGGGCGGCGTGGAGGAGGGTAGAGGGTGATGCAGAGCGGGTCGACGGCGAGGCCGACGTGTATGCTTACGAGGTACTTCTCGGTGCTCAGGGGAGCTCTTATCGGGTCGACGGCCTCGTAGACGAGCATCCTCCTCTCATTCACCCTCACAGCCCCCACCGGCTCCAGCCTGGCAGGCACCTCGACGGCGTAGAGGCCCCTGCTCATGAGCGCGTCCAGGAGGAGGCTGTCCTCGTCGTGCAGGTATATGTTTATGACCGCGGGCTGTGACAGGGCTGAGGGGTCTATCTCCCTGTCGGTGTACATGGACTCGCCCATCACGTAGAGGTTGAAGCGGCCGGCCGGCCCCCTCACCGAGAGCCTAACGTATTCAACCCCGCGCCTCTTCAGCCTGCGGAGTATATCCATGGGTGTCCCGCACACAGTTGAGTCGTACTTCCCGCAGCTGGTCAAGGCTCACTCCACCCTCGAGACCCCTGGTAGCCCCCGGGCCGCCTTACGCACAACCCTGTAGAGCCTCGGGTCGTCCGCCTCCACCCTCGCCGCCCCACCCTCCACCGCTATCGTCGCCCTGGCCGCTACGCCTCCGACGCTCCTCGCCTCCTGGAGCAGGCCTGTGAGCCTATTGAGTATGCTCATGACCGACGAGCCCCTCGTCTTCGAGGAGACTATCTCGCTCCACACGTTGTAGGCGCCCTCCTCCATGGTGCCTGCACTGCAGAGCTCCTCCACGGCCTCGGGGTCTACATCGTAGACGGGGAGCACGAGCACGCCCCCCTCACCCTCAGCCAGCCTCTCGGCCAGCTCCTCGGGGCTCCTCGGCGGCGGTGGCATCTCCCTGCTGGACTGGAGTATCCTCCAGGCACCCATGCACCAGACGAGCACGTACTCCTCGCCGCCCCCCACCCAGAGCCTCACAGCACCCCTGCTGAGGCCGGCGAGCAGCCTCCTCACGACCTGCTTCGCCTTACCCGCCTCCACTATGAGGGTGCAGCGTGGGTGGAGGGCGTTGAGGAGAGACTCGTAGGTTAGTTGCCGCGGCAAGGCCTGGTCTAGCTCCTCCTCTTAAACCCTATGAAGCCGCCTATTATGAGGCCTATCCATGGAGCTGCGAGGAGGCCTATGACGGGCGGCGACGCCCCGACAACTATGCTGGAGACAGCGGCCGTGTACACTAGGCCTGCTATGCCGGCGCCGCAGACAAGGGCCCTGCCCTTCGCCGGCGATATACCCTCCGCCTCGACGGTTATCTCGACCCTCTTCGGCTTCTCAACCCTTATCCTCGTGAAGCCGACCGAGGCTACGTCGAAGCTCCTCGCGAGCCTTATGAATGTGCCGCAGTTGGGGCATGGCCTGGAGGTCTCGACGTAGCCGCAGAAGTGGCAGACGGCCTCGCCGAACGCTATGTAGTGGTGGCAGCCAGGGCACAGGTATGGTATGAGGGTTAGTATTAGGCCGCACTTGGGGCAGCGCAGGTAGATGCCGCGCAGCATGTCGAGTATCTTCGGGAGGACAGCCTTTATGGTGACCTCCGCCCCGTAGATGGCGACCACGTCGTCCCCGTTCCTCGCGACACCGATGAACTTCTTCTCCTTTGCAGGCACTATGGCTGAGCCGGGGGACTCTATCCTAGCACCGACATCCTTGGCCCTCTCGACGAGGTAGTCCCTCAGGCCCCCAAGCTCGGGCTTCTGCGGCCACCAGTTGACAAGCTCCCCGCCGTGCAGGGCTACCGCGAGGTCTATGCCGTCTAGGCTTGCACTATGTTTAACCATCTCTATTAGCGTGGCTGTCTGAACCGACACAGCAACCCCCATTCTCCGCCCTAAAGCCAGGATTATAGATAACTATATGGAGGCTTAGAAAACTGTAGCGGGGGTGTAACTGCATGCCCTGCAGCGTTGAGGACGCCTCAGCGATACTGGAGGAGGTCTCGGAGGCCTACAAGGCCCTGATAAGGGACATCAAGGCTATACACGCTAACCTTGAGGAGCAGGATGCAAGGGTGGAGGAGGAGGCTAGGCTGCTCAGGCTGCTTGGGAAGTCACGCAAATACTACATAGGCAGGATGGGCGACCTCATAGTGGCCGCCACGGGGTCGTTCGAGGAGGCGGCCCTGACGGAGGTGCTCCTATACCACTACCTCCGGAGCATGAACGAGCTCCTAGCCGTCGAGATACTCGCGAGGAGGCTTAGGAGGACGCCGGGCGTCGAGGTGGAGGTATGTAGGCTCCCCTACGAGCCTATAATGCCGGCTACCATTATTAGGAGGAGGGTTATGTAGCCTCCGGGTTTTTCAGACCTTCAGGTGTATCACTATGCATTCCGTGATCTCCTCCGGGTTGCCCAGCCTCTTCACCATGGCGTCCGCCGCCTGGTTCAGCACCCTCAGCGCAGGTATCTCGACGGGGCTGAACTGCAGGGCTGCAGGCTTGGCTGCCGAGCCTACACGGACGTCGAAGAGCCTCGGGTCGAACGGCACGTACACCACGTAGTCGGGGCCGAAGAGCTTGCACATGTCCTCCGACTCCGCGTACGCCTGCATGTACTCGAGCTTGTAGGGCCTTATCATGTTGACGACCAGCATGAATATGTGGTGCTTCGAGAAGAACATGTTCACGTACCTGATAGCGTTGTCTATGGTGGACTTAACCGGGTCTATCACCACTATGAGGTTGTAGCTAGCGGCGACCGCCGCCCTGTAATACGCTGGCGGTATGACGCCGCCGGGGACGGGGTAGTCGTTGAATATTATGTCGAAGCTCCTGCCCAGCCTCCTGGTCAGCGCCGTCGCCCTCTCCTTCACCTTCTCGGGCTTGTTCTCGGTGAGGTCCGCCAGCTTCTTTATGTTCTCCTCGAGGTCGGGGGCGTCGGGGTTGACTGCGGGGACTAGGTAGACTGAGGCCATTTTGCCGTGCACTGACTCGTACTCGAGCTTTAGTATTATGTCGGTCTCCTTGGCCTTCCCGACGAGGTAGTCTAGGAGGGCCTTACCGTACCTCGCCTCCCCCGCTATCCTGAGCGTCATCCTATGGCTCCAGAGATCCCAGTCTATGAACAGTACCTTGAGGTCTTTGAGGGCCAGTAGGGTGCCCATTTCGAGCAGCACAGTCGTCTTGCCTACACCGCCCTTTGGACTGAAGACTCCGAATGTGTTGTGGGGGGCTAGCGGCGTGACCCCATACTCTCTGCGTCTCCTGCGTCCGAAGAGCCTATCCAGGATCCCTACCATACCTTCTTATCCCTCTATCCGGCCAGTTGTGTGTGAGCGTAGGTTATGGAATAAAAACTCATACGGAGCCTTAGTCCGGGGGTGCACGCTTACCTCCTCCTTCCAAGCGCTGCTGCCGCTGCAGCGGCTACGGCGACTGCTATCACTGCGGCGGCTATAACTACTAGCGCGGCGGGGCTTGGGGCGGGCGCGGCCGGCGTAGCCGTCGGAGTCGCTATCTTCGGCAGCGTCACCGTTATGTGTGGCTTTACCGGCGTGATGGTCGTGGTGGTCGTTGTAGTGGTCGTCGTTGTCGCCGCCGGGGTTGTAGTAGTTGTCGTCCTCGTGGCTGTGGTCGTTGTTGTGGCTTGCTGTGGCTTAGCGTAGTGTATTGTTATTGTCTTGGTGGTCTTCTTGCCTGATGCGTCGATCGCTGTTACCTTGACGACGGCCTCACCGGCCTTGATGGGGGGTAGTGTGAGCATTACCGTTGAGCCGCTGACTGCCGGGTATAACCTGAGCTTCTTCCCTCCAGCCTCGAGCTCTGCGTGTATGAGCGCGACGCCCCATGAGTCGTCCGTGACGCGTAGCTGTAGGGTGACGGAGTCTCCTACGTATGGGTGGCTTGGCTGCATAGACTCCAGCTCTATGGATGGGGGCTGCTTGTCGGGCTTGGTGTATATCGTGGCGTGGTATACGCCCGGCCTCGGCGGGTAGTAGGCATACACCCTGCATGCCAGGGGGGTGCATAGTTTTTCAATCCTGGTGGCGCCGGGCGCCGAGACCGGGTACTTGCTCCAGGTGGGCGGCGCGAGGACTGCGACGACAAGGCTCTTCATGTACTTCTCCGCCTTCGTATCGTTGAATACTATGACTGTCGACCTGGCGTACTTGGTTGACACCTGGACAGCATACACCTTCTCCAGGTTGAAGCTGGCGTGCCTCACCCATGGCTCGCCGTCCCCGAGCACCTTCATAGCCCCGGTCCTCGTCACTATGATTAGGCGGTAGCCGTGGTAGTCGTGGGGCCTCACGGGGCCGCCCGTGGCCGTCGTAACTATGAAGGTTATGCTGCCGTCCCCCTTCCTGACTACGCGGGCGTAGCTGTCGAGGTGTATGTGGCCTGTGAGTACCAGGCTCGCGTTGCACTGGTATAGCGCCTTGACCAGGACGGCAAGCGCCTGCTTGTCGGAGAGCCAGCTCGTGTAGACGTAGGGGTACCTGGAGCCAGGCTTCTTCTCCTCTAGTATGCTGAGGAGCTGCTTCCAGCTGCTCACTATGAAGGGCTTCTCGAGCCACACGTAGGAGAAGAGCGGGTGGTGGAACATCACTATCTTGAAGGGCGTCTTCATCCCGCAGAGCTCCCTGTAGGCCCACTCGGCCTGGGTAGTGTCTATGTAGCCCTCGTAGCCGCTGTCTATCCCGAGGAAGCCTATGAACCAGACCTTCTTCGCCCAGTGGAGGGGCGAGACGTACTGGTTGTACACGCCCTCCTGGACATGGTCGTGGTTCCCGGGCACCGCCAGGAGGGGTTCTCTAAGGAGCTCGACGAGCCTCACGAACTCCATGTACTGCTGGGGCGTCGCGGTGTCCGCTATGTCGCCTGTAGCGGCTACTATGGTGGCGTTCATCGAGTTCGCCATCGTGAAGGCTGCGAGCGTGTAGCTTGCCCCCGACCTGCCGTTAGCGTCTATTACGCCTATGTGTGTGTCCGTGACATGTATTATCCTGACCTCGCCCGGCTCCTCCCTGTAGACGTAGACGGCGTTTGGGACTCCGTACGCCCCCGCCTTCGTGTAGACGATGAGGTCGTAGAGGCCTGGGGCGGCGTCGGCCGGCACTGTAGCCGTGTACTCCTCCCCCGAGCCCCTAAGCCTCAGCGTGTACGTGTGGGTGCCGTCGGCTATGACCGCCCTCGACACCTGCAGCGGCTTCGAGAACTCGACCGTGAAGCTGCCCCCTGGCTTGACGAAGACGGGGTACCCCGGCATGGGGTTCTTGAACAACCCTGGCTGGAAGACGGCCGCGGCGTGCGCGGAGGCCGCCGCTAGGAGGATGAACGCTGTCGAGGCGAGGACGGCTACCAGGAGGATCCTGCTCCCCACACCCTACCCCGTGCCTGCTCTAGTTCCCGGGCTACGCGTATAAGTGGGGAGCGTTTAGCCCCCGCCGCCGAGGCGGAACCAGGTCGTCGAGGAGACCTCCCTGTAGCCGAGCCCCCTATACATTCTCCTCGCCGGCGTGTTCGCCTCCTCGACGTGCAGGAGGGCGGTGGCCCCGGACGAGACGGCGTCCCTCGTCACGGCGGAGGCGACGGCCGAGCCGAGCCCCCTCCCCCTGTACGCGGGGTGGACGTACACGCTGCCCACGACCCATACCTCCGGCAGCCGGAGGTACTCCCCGGCGACCGCCACGAGCCTCCCATCCATGTACACGCCGTAGAACCTGTGCCTGGAGAGCAGCTTCTCGGCCCAGCTCCTAGGCACCCTGTTCCAGCCGGAGACGAGGCTGACGTAGTCGTCGACCTGGCCGGGGCCGAGCCTAACAGCCCCATACCTCATCCTCGGCGTGAACCCGTCCTCGTCGACCACCATGTCCACGTACACAGCCTCGTCCCACACGCCAACACCCGCCGCCCTGAGGGCGCGGCGCACAGCCTCCTCCCCGACCATCCTCGGCTGTATGGTGACCCTCCCGCCGGCTGGGCGGGCGCGGAGCACGTGGGGTAGGAGGCTGGCCCCACAGCACCCCCATAGGATGATGCCGACGACCCCGTCCCCGCTCCATGAGAGAGCATAGCACTCCACCCTACCCTCCTCGACGCCGAGGAGGAGCCTGGTCGAGTCATGCTCGTAGAGGATGTCGTAGAGTAGGTAGCAGTGGGTTAATGGGTCATCGAGGTAGAGGTCTATGAGGCTGTGGAGGACTCTCCAGCCGGCCTCGCGGAGCCATATTGTCTCCACGGGCGCCACCGGGTTAGGGGCTGCCCCATGGCTTCTCCGCTAAAAACCGCGTGGGGCTGGGAGGGGTTCCCCGGAGGCGGCCGGGTCTCCATGGGTGAGAGGGGGTTTACTGTACTGGTGATACATCCCCACCTGGACGTCGTTGGGGGCAGCGAGGTGCTCACGAGGCTCCTCATAGAGGAGCTATCCGGGATGGGTGTCGAGGTGCACGTGCTGAGCAGGGGGTTCCCGGAAGAGCTGAAGGGCTTGAGGAGCGTGAAGCTCCACTACATGAAGGCGTGCGGGGAGTCGTTCGAGGATAGTGTGAGGGCTGTGGCGGACTCGGTAGCCGGGCTAGGCGGGGTCGACGCCGACGCCGCCCTGGTCATGATACAGGAGCCCGTCTACGTGGCCGCCCTCAGGGTGTTCAAGCCCCGGGTGCCGGTAGCTATCTACATCCACTTCCCCGTCGAGGAGGAGTTGACGAGGGAGAACCTGCCCCGCTTCTACTCCATGTGCAGGTTCCCGACGCACTACGAGCATCTCTACTGGATAGCCGACGTAAGGCTAGTGAACTCCTTCTATACGGCGGGGGCGCTCCAGAGGCTCTTCGGGCTCCAGGGAGTCGTCGTATACCCCTCCATACCGTGGAGCTACTATGAGCGTGAGCCGCCGCCCTACCGTGGCAGGGGGCCGAGGGCTATTAGCGTCGGTAGGTTCGTGCCCCAGAAGAGGCTCGACAGGCTAGTGGAGCTGTTCGCGGCCAGGGTCAGGCCGAGGGTTCCGGGCGCAGAGCTCCTCATAGTCGGCGTCCCTGACCCGAGGTACCCGGAGTACCATGAGAGGCTCCTGGAGCTCGCGTCGAGGTATGACTGGCTGACCGTCATCGATGAGCCCCTGGCCCCGGAGAGGCTGGCTGAGCTGTATTCGACGGCCCGCGTATACGTCCACATGAGGATAGGGGAGCACTTCGGGATGGCGCCCGTCGAGGCGATGACACAGTACACGGTACCACTCATACCCCGGAGAACAGGGCTTGCAGAGGTAATAGTGGATGGGAGGAACGGCTACCTCTTCGACACGGACGAGGAGATGGTGGAGAAGCTGACCCATATACTCTCATCCCCGGAGGCGGGGGAGGAGGTCGCCAAGAGGGCTAGGACTACATCATACTACTTCACGCCCGCCAGGTTCGCCTCGGAGACTCTAGGCTACCTCAGGCTCATAGCGGCGGGGCGGAAGAGGGGCCTTGGAGCTGAGGGTTGACCCGATCCGGGGCCACGTCACTATAGTGGCTGAGGCGAGGAGGAGGAGGCCGAAGGTCTTCAGCAGGGCAGGCTGCCCGTTCTGCAGGGGCAGCGAGGAGGCCACCCCTCCCGGCAAAGCCCTCCTCCCCGGAGGCGCCGTCGTGGAGGAGGGGGAGGCGTGGAGGGCTAGGGGCTGGATAGCGAGGATATTCCCGAACAAGTACCCCGCACTAGCGCCCAACGCTCCACCCTCCACGCCCCCTGCGAGGCCGGCCCGCGGCGTACACCTCGTGGCTGTCGAGACGTGGAGGCACGTGATCGACCCATACATGATCCCGCCGGGCGAGTATGTTGAGGCGCTGCGCTTCATACTGGGCGAGTGCAGGCGCCTCCTGGCCGACTACGGCTACGTGGTACTCTTCAAGAACAGGGGTAGGAGGGTTGGCGCGAGCATAGAGCACTGCCACATGCAGATAATAGCCATGGAGGAGCCTCCCCCCGCGGAGAGGCTCATCGCGGAGGCCGCGTGGCGGGGAGGGTGCCCGGTCTGCAGGTACGTCCACTGGGAGATGGAGGCGGGGGAGCGTGTCCTCGACGCAGCCGGCGGCCTCCTGCTCCTAGAATACTGGGCGGCCAGGCAGCCCCACCACATGCTCATAGCCCCTGTGAGGCACGAGGAGTTCCCGGGCGAGGGGGAGCTGGAGCACCTCGCATCCCTCGTGGCGACGGCGACGAGGATGCTAGTGGAGGAGCTCGGGGTGACCGACTACAACCTAGCCTACAGGTTCAGGCCGGCCGGGCTAGGGGACTGGCACTGGTACCTCGAGATACTACCATATACGCAGACGTGGGGAGGGCTCGAGAGGAACACCTACGCATATATAGTGGAGCAGGGCTGAGACTATACCACACCTAAGGCGCCGGCACAAGGGTTTGAGGGGTGGAGG
>CAYZCH010000102.1:0-3302 GCA_964476405.1 uncultured Desulfurococcales archaeon | reverse complement strand
TACTCCCCAATAGAGATAGTAAGGGGGTGCCCCTGGGGGTGCCGGTACTGTGCAACATGGTTCCTACATGGCTCGGAGGAGAGGTTCAGATCCATAGACATAGTTAAGGAGTATGTGGAGGTCATGCTGAGGCACGGGCTCCGCGACGTAAGGTTCATTGCGCCCAACAGCCTGGCCTACGGCGAGGAGGCCGCGGGCAGGCCTAGGCTCGATATGGTAGAGGAGCTGCTGGAGGAGCTGGGCCGCCTGACCAGCAGGTATGGGGGCCGCGTATTCTTCGGCACCTTTCCGAGCGAGGTGAGGCCGGAATACGTGACTGACGAGGCGATGAAGGTGTTGAAGGGGAGGGTGGCGAACAAACGCATAATCATAGGGGCGCAGACCGGGAGCGACGAGATGCTAGAGAAGATTAACAGGGGGCATAGCGTCGACGACGTAGTGGAGGCTGTAGCGGCGGCCAAGAGGCACGGGTTCAGTGTAGACGTGGACTTCATATTCGGGCTCCCGGGGGAGACGATGGACGATGTAGAGGCAACTATGGAGCTGATAGACCTCCTGACACGCATGGGCGCCAGGGTGCACGCCCACACATTCATGCCGCTGCCTGGAACCCCGTTCGAGTCGGCCGAGCCGGGCACCGCGAGACCATACATTGAGAAGGGGCTGCTGAAGTATCTCGGCAGGGGCCTCGTCTACGGCTACTGGGAGAGGCAGGAGAGGCTTGCAAGGGAGATACACGAGCTCTACAGGAAGGGGGTTATACTCGGGCTTAGGGGCTGGAGGCTCCTGGCAAGCAGGGCTAGGAAGGGAATACCCTGTGCGCCTCGCCGTTAAGGTTTATGTATATCTCTAGGTAGTCTGCGAGGCCGCTCGTGGCGACCTTGGGCAGGAGCACTGCCTCCACCTGGAACAGGCCCGCCGAGGACGACATGACGACGTCAACCCTGATCGGCCTCTCATCCCCCCTACTTATCTCAACCCTCTTGATGCTGAGCGCCGACACCGCATGCATATCTATCTTCCCTAGGCGGTAGGGTATCCTGGCCCTCCCCTCGGCCATGTCGAGCCCATCAGCTATCTTAACGACGCCCGCCTCCATGCTCAGGCACCTCACGCCGCCAGCGGTAGCGTATATCGCGTGCATTATCTCCTGCCTCACAGCATACGCCTCCTCCACGTTCGATATGAGCTCCGGGAGTACACGGTTCAGTATATTGTAGGCCATCACGGCCCCGTAGAGCTCGTGTGAGACCCTGTGAACAGAGTTGCCTATATCATGGAGCATCGCGCCATACATGACCACTAGCTTCGCGTGCTCGGGGTCCGAGACTACGCCATCCCTAATAGTGGTCGGTTTGACGCCGCTAGAGACCAGCCTCTCAAAGAGCTCGAGGGCTGTCCCAGCCACTATGACTGCGTGGACGGGGCCGTGATCGTTGTACCTCAGCCTCTTGACAGCCATGATATTGCTCATCTTGAGGAGGGTTCTGACCTCGACATCATCCATTAATAGTTCATACGCCTTTGCCAACAGCCTGCTCCTGGAGAGGTGCTTCTTGATTAACTCCCTGGAGACGACGACACGGCCCTTCTCAATGCTCAAAAACGCACACCAGAGACCATAGCCAGGGCACTACATATAATACCTACCGGCAACTAAATAGGCTGGAAACATGAAGGAAACATAGCTCGCAAGACGCAGTTCTGGAGGTGAGAGTCGGCATGCCCAGTATACGTGTCTCAGAGGAGGAGCTGAAGAAGGCTCTGGCGCAGGCCGAGGAGAAGGAGCGCCGCGACCCGAAGAAGCGCTGGATAAACAGGATGATGAAGAGCGCCAAGCAGTACCATAAGATGTGCCCCTACTACGACAAGCGCACCGGCAACTGCTTCCTCAAGCTCGGGGAGCGCTGTGAGAGGGACGGCAAGTTCGACGGCTGCCCAGTGTTCATAGAGTGGCTGTCGAAGAAATACGATGAGCTCAAGTCGAAGGGTAGGCCGCTGCCGATGGACTTCCTGGACTTGACGCTGGCCATCTAGCCGCCACGCAGATACCTGTAGGCCGAGGAGGCAGCCACAGCCCCCATCGCTGCAGCGGTTACAACCTGCCGGAGCCCCGCCAGGCCGCCGCAGCAGTCACCGGCCGCGAAGACACCCGGGATGTTCGTCGACATATCCTCCCTTACCTTGATGTAGCCTTTTTCGTCGACCTCAAGCCCTAGTTTCTCCGCGAAGTCTCGTGGAGGCTCGAAGCCGACCTCTATGAATACGCCGTCGACGCTGAGCTCGCTCCTAGAGGAGTCCCTCGTGTCTCGTAGCCTCACACCCCTAACCCTCTTGTCACCGTAGATCTCCTCGACGACCTTATTGTATAGTATCTCGACCCTGGGATTACCCTTGAGCATGTCCTGGTAGTATTTCTGGGCCCTGAGCTCGCCCCTCCTATGGATGAGGTAGACTTTAGAGGCGTGCTCAGCTAGGAGCAGTGCCGCGCTAGCCGCCGAGTCTCCGCCGCCGACAACAGCCACCCTCCTCCCGCGGAACAGTGGGGCATCGCAGACCGCACAGTAGCTGACACCCCTACCCTCAAACTCCCGTTCACCGGGGACGCCAAGCCTGCGCTTCCTAGCACCCACAGCCACCACGAGACTCCTACCCCTATACACCCTGCCACTCCTACCAGTCAGCTCGAAGTAGTCGCCCCTCCTACCACCACCAATAACTTCATCCAGGTAAAACCTCACACCATAACCCCTGACATGCTCATACATCTTATTCGCGAGTTCGGGCCCCGTGATCCTCTTGAAGCCCGGGTAGTTCTCTATCCACCCCGCCTTAGCCATCTGGCCGCCAATATCCTTGGAGACCACGGCGACGTCGAGACCGTACCTTGCAGCGTACAGCGCCGCCGTCATCCCGGCAGGCCCGGCGCCGACGACTATGAGCTCAGCTACCACCGTGCCCTCTACCCCACCCCCCACCCTCAGCCTGAGCCTCAAGCCACACTACACCATCATTGGTGGGTGGCGGTCTGGGCGTATAGGCTGCGCCGCGCCTAGTAGATGGACGAGGATGGGTACGCCGCCGAGGCCAGGAAGTATCTCCCCTCGTTGTCGGGGTAGACGATCCCCCTCTCCATCAGCTCATTGAGGGCGTGCCTTATCTTATCCTCGCTCGCCAAGCCGGAGAGTATGCTATGGAGCTCCTTGACTGTCATCGGGCGCTCCTCCAGGAGGCGCATGATTATTTCTCTCAGCTGATCCTCGTTCGGGGCCACGACGACTATTACTTCCTCATCCTCGTAG
>CAYZCH010000101.1:0-11988 GCA_964476405.1 uncultured Desulfurococcales archaeon | reverse complement strand
GCATAGACCCCGTCACAGACAAGCTCGTCGTCGACGTCGATACTAGGAGGAGGATTATATTCGAGGCCGACCTCGAGGAGGCTGCCTCGAGGGTGGATTGGGCCGCTAAGGCCCTCCAGCGGTACAGCGAGGTTAAGAGGTCGTGGGGGGAGGATGCCGACGCGGAGGCCGACATAAGGTATGGTAGGCTCTACAGCATAGTGACGCTCAGGGTCGAGGCCCCGATGAAGGGCTTCGGGGAGCTCTACGAGGAGCCCATCGAGGCCGGCTGGGTGATAGAGTCGAGGAGGCCGAGGCTCTCCAGGCGCGGCGCCGCGCTACGGGCATACAATGAGGTCTACTACCTGCGCATCGAGGGGCCCGTGAAGGGGAGGTATAGGGGGTATACGTATGGGCTGCTCGTCGAGGCTCCACGCATGCCGCTCGACACGCTCAGGGCGGGCGCAGCCATGCTCGTCGCCTCGCTGCGCGTGTTGCCGGACTACTCGCTCCCACTACGCCTGATCATGTACAGGGTTGTGAAGACCGCCTCACTCCGCCTAATACACCTCTGGGAGTCCGAGGCCGCCGGGGTTCTCGAGAGGCTCGACTGGCTCGACGTCGCCAAGAAGATCCGGGGGCTCGGGGAGGAGGAGGCGAGGATGGCTGCGCTCCTGGCGGCCTCGATAGACCCCTCGACGGGCGTGCTCCTGCTCAGCGGGAACGTGGAGGTCTCGGAGGCGCTGGAGGCTGCCGCTAGGATAGCGGAGGCGGCGGCCGCAACGCAGACGCTCAGCGGGGCGGGCATCGAGCTCAAGCACCCGCCCGAAGACCCAGGCCACGGTGTAGCGGGTCTCTCCGTCCTGCAGGAGCCGCTCCCCGAGGGCAGCCTGATCGCCGCAGCCTGGTATGACGGTGGTAGGGCGGTGGCCAGGACATGGAGGACGGGCACCGATACGGGCGCCGCGCTCAGGGCCGTGCAGGAGCTCGCCAGCGTCCTCGACGAGCTACTCTCCAGGGGGTACAAGGTGTACGTTTACGGTGAGGGGCAGATGGGCACCCTCCGCAGGCTCCTCTCGCTGAGCTTCGCGGGCTCAAGCCTCCTCGAGGAAGCGTTGAGGAGGGGGGCGCTCGTAGACGCCGCGGAGAAGCTGCCCGGGGAGCTGAGGGGGAGGCCGGTTCTCGTCGAGCTGGAGCCGAGGCTCAGCGACTACATGGCTTGGATAGAGAGGACGAAGGCTAGGAGGAGGGTGGATGAGCTCGAGAAGGCCATGAGGGTCGCCGCCTCCACCATCGCGAGGCTCGTCTACAGGATAGGCCTAGCGCTGGAGAAGGGGGCCGTCACCGTCTCCCGTAGAGCCAGCACGCAACATAGTGGCCAGCCTCGACCTCAACGAGGCCAGGCTCCTCGGACTCACAGGGCCTCCTCTTCTCGTCGGGGAGGGAGTCGTAGACGACGCACCTAGGCCTGAACCTACACCCCTTCGGGATGTTTATCGGGGAGGGCACCTCGCCCTTGATCGGCACCTCCCTTATCTTAGCCCTGTTCCTAGGGTCGGGCTCGGGTATGGCTGCTACGAGGGCCCTCGTGTAGGGGTGGAGCGGGTTATCGATAACCCTGTCCGCGGGGCCGAGCTCGACTATCCTTCCAAGATACATTATCGCTATCCTGTCGCAGACGTGCTTCGCTAGTGCGAGGTCGTGGGTGATGAATATGAATGCTATCCCGTACCTGTCCCTCAGATCCAGGAGCAGTTCGAGTATCTCCGCCCTTATCGAGACATCGAGCATCGAGACTATCTCGTCGGCTACTATGAACCTGGGGTTCAGTATGAGGGCCCTCGCTATCGCGACCCTCTGCCTCTGCCCCCCGCTCAGCTGGTGGGGGAACCTCTCCATGAACTCCTCGGGCGGCGTGAGCTTCACGGCGATGAGGCTCCTCCTCACCTTCTCCAGCCTCTCCTCCTTGTCGCCGATACCATGTATTATGAGAGGCTCCTCGAGTATCTGCCTCACACGGTACCTGGGGTTAAGGCTCGAGAAGGGATCCTGGAACACTATCTGCATCTCCCTCCGGAGGGGCTTGAAGTGCCTCGACGGCACATCGTATAGGCTGACGTAGCCCTCCTCACGGCCGAGGGCCCCCGGGGCCTTCGAGGAGACGAGCTTGTATACCTCCGGTGACGGCTTAAACCACACCTTACCCCCACGGATGAACTCTTCATCAATAAGCCTTATCACCGCCTTACCAGTGGTCGTCTTCCCGCATCCACTCTCACCAGCCAAGCAGAAGACCTCGCCGGCGTAGACGTCGAAGGAGACGCCATCAACAGCCCTCACAAACACCTTCCTAGGCCTCAGCGAGAGGGTTGCACGCTTAACAGGAAACCACACCTTGAGGCCACGGACACTAAGTATTCTATCGGGCAACAGCCCCCACCACGCAGCCTGCTCCAGGACATGGGTGCTGCTGGAGGGTAAACTCTCCTCCCCCGCGGGGAGGCTGGGAGCCGGGGGAAGCACGGAGAATTGGTGATAGGGGAAAAAGGAGTCGAGTCCCCCGCGTTACTGGGCCGCGGGCCTCCTCCTGAAGACCGCGGCTCCTATGCCGAGGCCTACCACGAAGGCTATCACTGCTATTATCGCTGATATGATGCCTGGGCCTGTGACGGTCTTTGTCTGCGTCACGTAGCTCGTTACGGTCTTCGCGCCGCCCGTCATCGTCTTGGTGACCGTGTAGGTCATGGTCTTCGTCACGGTCTTGTACATGGTCACAGTCTTGGCTGCCGTCGGGGAGGCTGTCATCGTCTTGGTGGTCGTTGTAGTGGTCGTAGTCGTGGCGGCCGGCACGAGGACAACGCTCGTCATCGCCTTAGCCGGTTTATTGTAGCCCACAGGGTACACGTAGACCACTATAGTGTAGCTGCCCGCCGGCGGCACCTTCGACGGTATGTAGGCCTCGAACATGCCCGGCGATGTACACTTTACATCCAGCTGGTAGACGGCGCCCTTCGTCGATATCAGCATGGCGTAGACGCGCGCCGTGCTGCTTGTAGCGGGTTTCTTGTCTACGAGGACGTCTATGGTCGCCACCTTGGCGCCCGGCTTAGCCATTATGAGCGGCTGTGCCTGGAGGCTGGCTATGCTGGCGGTGTGCTTGCCCAGCTCCTTAGCTATGAGCTCCGGGGGTATCGGGTAGTCCTTCACCCTCTCCAGGGTCGCCGCGTCGTTCGCGGCGTCGTACTTGACCAGCATGAACGGCCCGTTTCCGACGAGCATGTTGCCGTACTTGTCATAGAAGTTTATGAGGTTCCTAACCCTCTGCTCGAACTCCTGCTTCGTCAGCAGCCCGAGCTTTATGAGGCCCTGCACCCAGTCCGGTATCTTTCCGCTGCTCAGCATCTGCTCCAGCAGCTGCTTCATCTTGGAGCACTGATCCTTGCTGATGAGGTGGACTGCGGGCTTACCGCTGGCCTTGGACGCCGACATGGTGAACACGGCTGAGCCGGACAGCACCAGCTTCTCCATAGCCAGGTATAGCTCCAGCGGCGTCGAGGTCCACACGTCGGCGTTCATTGCTACTACTCCATCGTCTATATGGGTGAAGTTCGTGTAGACGGCGATGGTGGTGCTGTTGATTATCCTGACGGCGACGAAGCTCGAGAGGAACGGCGCGTAGAGGCTCGCCAGCTGGCTCTCATACCTCTTGTCGTTCGGGCCGCCCTTAGTCGCCCACTCCTTTATCATGTATATCCCGGCTAGTATGTCCGCCAGCGTCTCCTTGCTGCCGTCGTGGAACCTCAGCTTGCCGAGCACCTTGTAGTTTATGATCACCTCGTTCTTGGCTACCTGGCCGCCGGCGCTGACCCACTCGTGCTTCTTGGTGTCCCAGGTTATTGCGGACGAGGGTACCTTGACGGGGCCGCGCACGACCTTCCAGTTAGCCACAACGCTCCATCCCGGCTGACCCGTCGTTATCTTGCTCGTTATCCCCGGCAGGTAAACGGCGTCCCTGACGGCCGCGCTGTAGAAGTCCTGGAAGCCGCCTATCGGGTTCCATGGCCAGCCCGACGCGTACACATACCTGTTGCTGAACACCACGTCCGGCCTGGTGTACTTCAGTGTGAAGTAAGTCCAGCTGTTCCATGGGGTGGCCTTGGGGGACTCTATTATACCCTTCAGGCCGGGTGCGGCCACGTAGTAGTCCATGGTCCATACGACGAAGACCCTCATTGAGTCGTAGACTCCGAGGTCGACGAGCTTCCTGTAGAGCTCCCAGTACTCCTTCGCGTTCTTGTACTCTCCCTTCACGAGCTTCTCCGCTATCTCGTCTATTATCTTGGGCGGCTTGTAGTTGGTGTAGCTCGGCTCACCCCAGCCCGGCTGGAAGCCGTAGAGGCTGCTGTAGAATGCCACAGCTGTGTCGTGGTCGTACTTCGTCATGCCGGTGAAGCCCCAGCCCTCGGTGTAGAGGTTCCAGCCGCACTTGCCCGGGTCGTCTCCGTAGACTATGTTGAATGCCCCCCTGAAGTCCTTGTAGAGTTTCTCGACGGTGAAGCCGAGCTGCTCAAGCTTGTTAGCCAGGTACTCTCCTAGCTGCTTCCTCTCATCCTCAATCCTTATCACTATCTTTATCACCACGGGCTTGCCGTTATAGTACCACTTCCCGTTGACGAGCTTTGCCCCGGCCTTCTTCATAGCATTGTATATGAGCTGCTTGGCGTAGTCGAACCCCTTGCTGAACAGAACCTCGTACTTAGCGGCGACTGGTAGTAGCATCACGTAGTCGGGGTCGACGTCCGCATATGGTATTATCGCCGGCACCGCCCTCCCCTTGAAGATCTTGCTGGCGACCTCCGCCCTGTCTATCAGGAAGTTAAGGGCGTACCTCACGTCATGGAGCGTGAAGGGGTTGAACTGCCCGTTCTTACACTTTACCGGGTTGACGAGGATGTCGTCTAGCCCGCTCAGGGGGGCTATAACCTGGAAGCCCTCAGCCGCGAGCTTAGCGGCCAGCTCGGGGCTCCTTATACCGAAGAGCCTGGCCTGCGTCTTGCCCTGCTCGAGGCTCTGTATAGCTGGTGAGTCCTCCGTTATCCTTATGATCCTTATCTTCTGCACGTAGACCTCAGTCTGGGCCATGGCTGGGAGGACTGCGGGCGCTGCCAGTGTGAGGAGGAAGACCATGATCGCTAGCAGGGCTAGGGCTCTCCTCACCCTTAAACACCGGTTTTTAGGTCGGTGTCTCAGTGGTGGGAAAAGAGGTTATCGGGTAGCCTACCTGCCCCTTATCCTGGGCGATACTATTGGCTCAAGGGCGCGTCCTAGCATGAGGAAGGCTGCACAGTAGACTGTGAGCGCGAGGCCTGGGAAGAGGAAGCTCCACCACCACCCGTTTATCACTGCGTGCTCGTTCCATGCGAACTCGAGCATCTTACCCCATGTGGGTACTGTTGGGTCGCTGAGCCCGAGGAAGGCCAGTGCAGCCTCCGCTATGATCGCGTCGGGTATGCTGAGCACCATTATTGCTACAAGGTAGGGGAACACCTGCGGCATTATATAGCGGAGGAGTATCCTTGGAGTCGACGCGCCGAGCGCCCTGGCGGCCTCGACGTAAGGCTGCTCCTTTATCTGCAGCGCCATGCTCCTTATGACTATGACTGGTGGGGCCCAGAGCAGCGCAACCATTATACTCATTATGAGCCATATCGAGTAGCTCTTGAGAGCCATTATGGCTACTATGAGTATCGGCAGGAACGGCAGCGAGTTGACTACATCGACTATCCTCATCAGCGCCTCGCTCTTCCAGCCAGACACGTAGCCGGCCAGAACGCCGTATACGCCGCCTATGATCGCGGAGAGGAAGGTCACGTAGAAGCTTATGACGAAGGACCATGGAAGCCCAAGGAGTATGCCCAGTTCGACCGGCCTCCCGACGCTGTCCGTCCCCATTAGACCGTAGCAGTTCGGGAGCGTCTTGGCGGCGAAGTATATGTGTGTGAGGCTCGCCAGGTTCCTCGCCTTACCCTGGACATAGAAGACCGCCGTGACGACGAGCGTGTACCTGCCCCTGAGAACCCTCCCTCCTCTACCACACCATATGGCTGTCCCGAGGCCCAGCTGGGCGAGGACGTCCTTCTTCATGTACTTCGAGAGGCTGGCGACGAGTGACTGGTAGACCGCGCTGTTTATCGGCAGGCTGCTGAGGGAGACCCATGTGATCCCCTGGGCGGATGGGAGGCCGAGTATGACCGTCACTGGTTTGACTACCGGCAGCTCCTTGGCGAAGTGGAGTACCGAGCCATCCGGCCTCACGAGCATCACGTACAGCCTGTAGGCCAGCAGCTTCTTAGACTTGTAGACCACCATCTTGGCGAGGGTGTCGCTCGGCGGGGCCTGCCCCTTATACGTGAAGCTATACCTCCAGGTAACGTTATACATCGTGTAGGGCCCGTAGGACTTCACCCGCACTACTGGCTTCACATGGGACGTGTTCACCTCTACGCGTATAACCTGGGCCTTCTTCGGCACCGCCCAGCAGGGGGGCACGGCTTTAGGGTATGTAGCCCACGCAGTCGGCTCCAGCAGGTACTCTCTTGAGAGCTTCGTGTAGGGTGTCCCGAGGACTACGGCTATAGCCCCGACGCCCATGATTATGAGGAGGATTATCGAGAACTTCCCTGACCAGGTTCTCCATACCTCCCTGACGACCTCTGAGAGGGGCATGGCTCACGCCCTCCTTATCCTCGGGTCTAGGTAGGTGTATAGTATGTCGAGGATGAACCTCGTTATGAGGTAGAGGAGCGTGGATATGTAGGTCAGCACGAGTATGACCGGTATGTCGTTGGCCATTACGGCCTCCCAGTAGAGGAGGCCCATGCCATACCAGTTGAACACGGCCTCCGTGAGTATGGCTCCGGTCACGACACTCATGACTATGCTTAGGAGCACTATGGTTATTATTGGTGGGGCGGCCACCCTTATGACATACCTTAGCAAAACTATTTTCTCCGGTAGGCCCTTGGCCCTGGCGGTTGTAACGAAGTCCTCTCTCATGACGTCGAGCAGTATGCCTCTGATACGGTATGCTGTAACCCCCACGCTGAGGACGGTTACTGTGAGTACTGGTAGTGCCGCCCTATACGCGACGTCCAGCGGGTTAGTCCAGTTGGTCTGGTATTCCGGGCCTGCGAAGATAGGGAACTTGTAGCAGAAGAGCCATATCATGACCATTGCGAACCACCACCATGGCATACTGACGCTGAACACCGACCACGCCGAGACGATCTTGTCTACTATCCCTCCAGGCCTCCTGGCTGCGAGCAGTGCTAGGGGGATCGCTATCGCTAGGGTGAATATGCTGGCGGTCGTGAAGAGCACTACTGTGAAGGGTATCCTTTCGAACACGATAAGGTACGCGTTGGGGCTGCCAGGGTTTATTATCCTGGTGGTCAACACCCTCGCGTATATCGGTTTAAACGTGAACAACATGTACATGTACATGAACGCCTTGATGTACCATGGCTTGTCGAGCCCCCATGCCTTTATCAACTCCTCCTCGAGCCTCTTTATTATCTTGAGTTTCTCCTGCTGGGAAAGGTAGGCGTACTTGGGGTTTGACAGCACCTCCCTCCTTACCTGAACCTGTATAGTCTTCATCATTATCTGGTCGAGTATCCCGCCGGTGAGCGAGACGAGGATGAAGAGTACGAGGATCAGCACTATCGGTATATTGATGGCCTTGGCGAGCAGCCAGCGCATTGGCGGCCGCCGGTGCTTGGAGCGGGGATGGGGGCTTTAAGGGTATTCACATCCGCCTGCCTAGACGGTGGAGGACGCTTGCTCAGGGAGTACCATACGCGTGTGCGCGGCGAGTGTAGGAGGCTGCTGTGGGTGCCATACCTGCTTCTGAGGGGTGGTGTCGAGGGGAGGGTGTTCGCGTACGAGGCCGCGCTCTCACCGATGGCAGCTAAGCCTTGGAGGAGGCTGCTGGGGGTCTCAAGGCCTCCCCCCGCCGATCTCATGGAGCCGGGGCTGCCGGGTAGGGGCACAGTTATATCACCCAGGGTGAGGAGCGTCGGCGAGTTCGAGGAACTGGTGCGTGGGGCTTGTAGAAGCCTCGAGGAGGAGCCGGCTAGGCCGGCGTTCAGGGTGAGGGCTCCGGGGAAGAGGCCTGCCTTCTACTCGGTTATCAGGATGATGCTTGGGGAGAGGCTCCTCTTCCCTGGGAGGAGGAGGAACGTGATACAGGTGGAGGCCACCGAGGGGCTCGACGTGAGGCTGGCTAGGGAGGTGTGTAGGAGGCTCGGGGAGCTCATGGCCGGCGGCTTGGAGGTTGAAGGTGTATGCTATAGGCCGTACTGCCTCGACGGAGAACTCGCGGGCCTGGACGGCGCCGGTGACGAGCACTGGAGGGTGCTCAGGAAGCTGGCCAGCGAGAAGCACGTCTGGGACTTCATAGTCTCTAGGCTGAGGATGACTGAGGCGTAGGGAGAGCCACGCTTATAAGAGGGGTTCGGCGCGGCTAAGCTTGTAGCCTGGCAGGCCGGAGACTGGAATCCATGAGTGGAGGAGAGGAGAAGGAGACTAAGGTCTCCAACCTCAAGCCCGGAATGGACAACGTAGAGGTCAAGGTCCGTGTCCTCGAGGTGGGCGAGCCGAAGGTCATAACCACGAGGCGCGGCGAGAGAACCATCAGGGAGGCGGTGGTAGGCGACGAGACCGGCAGGGTTAGGATGACTATATGGGGCTACAAGGATCATGGACTCCACAAGGGCCAGGCCGTGAAGATAAGCGGCGCGTGGACCACGAGTTACCGTGGCAACGTCGTCCTCAACATAGGTACGAGGACTAAGGTGGAGGAGGTGGATAGCAGCGAGGTTGCCGAGGAGTCCGAGATACCGGAGACTACGCCGAAGGCGCCGAGGCAGTATAGGGGAGGCGGCGGCTACAGGTCTAGGAGGAGTTACGGCGGCAGGCGTGGGGGCGTCAGGAGACACCAGTCTGGGTACTAGGCGCCCGCCTCGAGCCCTAATCCGTGTCTTTTAAGCCCGGCCCGCTACTCGGGCATAAGGATTCTCGCTTCTATCAATGCAGCCACTGCCAAGGCTAGTATGGCTGCCATGTAGGCTGCAACCCCCCTCCACCCCCTAGGGCGTGTCAGGAGGGGTACCGTGTAGGCTGAGGCCTCGAGGATGGCTACGGCGAGCGGTGCGGGGGAGCCGCAGAGGGCCGCCTTGACCGCCGTCGCCGACGCGAGCACGAGCACGAGGCTGTAGACGGTCAACGCCGCCTCCCATATGTACACCGACGCGGCCGCCAAGCCCGCGAGGAACGCCGCGTTGACGGCTAATATGAGCAGCCAGTTGAAGCGCAGGGTGTGGGGGCAGATGGGGGCCAGCGTGGAGCCCACGACAGCCCCAGCCGCCACAGCAGCCACCGGCACTAGGAGAGCAGCGCGTGTCTTAGCACGAGGCCCGCCAGTATGACCGCCCCCCACGCCGCAACCACCACTACCACGGCGAAGACGGACTCCAGTAAGCCTAGCCTACACGTCCTCGAGAGGGCTGCGGAGGCCGCCCCGACCGTGAGGGGTAGGAGGCCCCAGACGATGTAGGGGGGTAGTAGGAGCGCCGCCGGGGCGGGGGCGAGGGCTATTGCTGCCGAGAGCCCGGCTTCGACGACGCCACACCTCCTCCCCATGGCCTCAAGGACGCCCGAGGCAAGCACACCCAGTAGTATGTATACTAGCAGCAGGCCCGCCGCGGCCAGCGGCGCTGCGAGGACAGCCAGCCTGCCGAAGAGCAGCGAGACTGGCACCGCCTCGGCGACGGAGGCTGCTACTAGGAGTGGAAAAAGAGGCGGCCTTCCCCCAGCCAAGGATACCACGCCGCCTAGGCTATCATCAGCATCGTGTACGGCATTATAGCTATCGCGAGTATAACGGGGTTGGCCAACAGCATGGGTATCATCGAGGGGTTGCTCGACACCATGCTTAGCACCGTGCTTGCGAGAGCAGCGCTGGTTAGTATGGTTATGATGCCGGCGACCGCGTACACGGGACCCCTTATACCCTGCACGCTGGGGAGCTGCGGGTAGGGCACTATACTAGTTATACCCTTAGTGTGCGTCTGCTGACTGGTGGTAGTCGAGGTCACGTTCGCCGTCGTGTTGGTCGTACTGGTGCTGGTGGTCGTCGTTATAGTGGTTGTGTTGCTGTGCTGTATCTGGCTGGGCGACTGCTCCGTCGCGACACCTATCTCCACGGGGGCGGTGGGGGAGCCACCGTACATCTGGTAGTTCCAGAGGAGCCACAGCATCGGCGAGGGCGCCAGCGCGACGAGCAGTATGAGTACGAGGGCCGGGGCGGCTATCTTCAACAACGTGGTCTTAGAGGCCAACGCGCACCCCCTCCTTCCTCCAGGCTACTCGGCGCCTCCTCCTTCCCCAACCAGGCCAGTATCCTGACTGAAACTACTCGAAGTATTTATCAGTATTGACGAGGCGTACGCCGTCACCCTATTGGCGGTTAGCCAGGCCGTAATAGGCTCGCCCCAGAGGAGCAGCGCCAGTACCAGGGAGAGCGGGCCGAGGCTCACGCGGAGGAGGCCGAGGATCCCGTTGAACACGTATATGAAGAGGAAGGCCTGGAACGCCCTGACAGCCTTACTCCCAGTCCTCCTAGCAACGGGCTCGACGCCGGCCGCAGCGAGAGCCGCAGCCACCACGCTCAACACCGCCGCGACGTAGAGGAGGGGCAACGGCTTCATAGAGGCGGTGGCCTCGCTTATAGCCCTGCTTATCTTCAGGAGGGACTGCTGAGCGTTCTGCATGCTGAAGCTGACGAGCAACGCCCTTATACCCGGCTTGCTCAGGGCGGACATCACAGCATTGTATATCTCTGTGTACACCCACTGGGAGGACAGCGCCATCAACACACCCGACACTATGCCGACCACACCGACCCCCATAGCGATACCCTTAACGTAGCCGGGGCCGCCGAGGCTCCTCCACGCCGCCAGGAGGCCGAGGCCAAGCAAGGCCCAGGCAGCCGCCATACCCACCCCGTTGACGAAGAGGCCGTAGGCCTGGCCCGAGGCGAGCGAGGAGGCTATGAAGCTGGCCCTCTTGATAGGGGATAGCTGGCTGAGCGCCAACACGTTGAAGGCCTGCCCGCTGAAGACGAGTATGCAGACAGTATACGCCACCACCGTAGCTACAATAGCTATGGCGTGCAGCTTCAACATCCTCGAAGCCCTCACCGCCTCCACGTACATCTCATCGCCACTACTCACGGCGCAAACACACCTACGCCTAGCGGGTGTGGCTGGAGTGTAAAGAGGGTTACAGGCGGCTACTCGTACCTCAGCACTATCGCCGGATCGAGCTTTGAGGCGCGCCAGGCCGGGTATAGGCCTGCGAGCACCGCTACCCCGAGCGAGTATAGCAGGGTCAACGCTATGCCGACCGGGTCTATCCTGAAAGTCAGTATCCCTATAACACTCCTCGTCAACACGTAGCCGACCACAAGGCCGGCCGCGCAGCCGACGACGCCGCCGAGCACACCTATCATAGCCGCCTCGGAGAGGAAGAGGGTCAGCACCTGCCTGTCAGTATACCCTATGGCCTTCAACACGCCTATCTCCCTGGATCTCTGCTGGACAGACATCATCATCGTGCTTGATATGCCGAGGCCGGCTACCACGGTGCTCATCGCTGCCAGCGATATGAAGAACATCGTCAGCAGGGTGCTGAACTGGGTTATGCTCTCCACGAGCGCCTTGAAGGTCATCACCTGCACAGACCTACCGTACATATCCTGTATAGCCTTAGCCACCCTGTCGACGAGCTTCACGTTAGCGACCAGGATGTAGAGCACAGTATACCCCTTGAACCCAACAATGCTACTGAGATCGGCTATCGGTATGAAGACCGACGAGTCGATGTTTATGAATGGGGCGGCCCCGTAAGGCGCATAGACCCCCGCCACTATGTAGCGGCGCTTAACAC
>CAYZCH010000100.1:0-9351 GCA_964476405.1 uncultured Desulfurococcales archaeon | reverse complement strand
CTCGAGGCCGGAGACGACCCATGCAAGCCTCCTGACGAGCTCCACGGGCTCCTCCCTGGCCGCCACGACTACGTCGTAGCCCCCCCTCCCCCTGCGGGGGAGGAGGCACTTGTCGAGGCTGGCGGACAACACGTAGGTGAGCCCGTTGACCCAGAGGACTAGGCCGGGTAGGAGGAAGGCTGTGAGGCAGGCTGCCGCCCAGAGGAGCAGCGTGTATGGGCTCGTCAACTACTGCACCTCGCCGCCGCGACTACGGCCTGGCCCAGCGCTATGCCTCCATCGCCGGCTGGTACCCTCCTGGGCAGGAGGAGTTTAACCCCTTCCCTGGAGAGGGTGCGGCGTGCAGCAGCTATTATCACGTCGTTGACCGCTGCGCCGCCCGACGCGAACACCTTGTCGCCGACGTCCGCCGAGTCCAGCGCCCTCAGCGCCACCTCGGCCAACGCCTCCCCGAGCCTATACATGACTGTATATGCTAGATCCCTGGACTCCTTATCCATGTTCTCTAGGAGTGTCTCGAAGAGCCTCGTGGTGTCGACCACGTAGACCCCGTCAACCAGCCTCACCGGCGCCTCGACGCCGTCGACGAGCCTCCCCCGGTGGCCGTGAGCCTCGAGGGCCATGGCGGGCTCACCCTCATATGTGCGGGTCAGGCAGACGCGGAGGAGGGCTGAGGCCGCGTCGAGGACGCGGCCCATGCTCGACGTGGGCGTCGCCGCGCCCCTCACGGACAACGTGTAGGAGAGGGCGGCCTCCTCCTCGCCTCCAGGCAGCCCCTCGAGCAGCCCCCTACGCCTCAGGAGGGCCAGGATCTCCTCGAGGCCCATGAACCTGGAGAGTATACCTATGAGCATCCTGACCGGCCTCAGTGTGGCCAGGTCTCCGCCGGGCATAGGCTGGTACTCTAGCCTCCCGACCCTCACGTAGTCCTCGAAGCCGGCGACCAGCACCTCCCCGCCCCACACCGCGCCGTCATCGCCGTAGCCGACCCCGTCGATGGTTATCGCTACCGCGTGTACGCCGGGGCCGAGGCCGTGGTCGGCCATCACGCTCGCCGCGTGCGCGTGGTGGTGCTGGACTGTTAGGAGCCGGGCGCCTAGCTCCTCCGCCCACTTCTCGGCCAGCCTCCTGCTCGAGTAGCCTGGATGCTTGTCGGCGACCACTACTGAGGGCTTAAGCCCGTACACTCTGGTGAACCACTTCATGTACTTGTCGAGCTCCATTAGGGTGTCCACGTCGTCCGTGTCGCCTATATACTGTGTGAGCACGACCTTGTCCTCGAACGCCACGGCCCCCGCGTTCTGGAGCTCGGCGCCGAACGCCGCGACGTGGCCCCTGAAACCGACGCGCACCCTTATCCAGGCGGGGGCGTAGCCCCTACCCCTTCTTATGAGGACTGGGTCGCCGTCTGTGAACCTGACGACACTGTCGTCGACCCTATTAACTATCTCCCTGTTGTGGAGCAGGAAGTAGTCCGCTATACCCCCGAGCTTCTCCAGGGCCTCCCTGTTACCCGTGCACATCGGCTTCCCGTGCACGTTCCCGCTCGTCATTATGAGGTACTTGTCCCTCGTCTCCATGAGTAGGAGGTAGTGGATCCCTGTGTAGGGGAGCATGACGCCCAGCATGTCTAGGCCTGGCGCCACGAGCTCCGAGACCGCCGCGCCAGGCCTCCTGGGTAGCAGGAGTATTGGCCTGCGGGGCGATGTGAGCAGCCTGGCCGCCTCGGGGCTGACGTGTACGAGCCTGGAGGCGGTGTCTAGGTCGAGGGCCATGAGGGCGAACGGCTTCCTGGGCCTCCTCTTCCTCCTCCTAAGCTCCTCGACCACGTCGTCCCTGGACGCGAGGCACGCCAGGTGGAAGCCACCGAGCCCCCTTATAGCGACTATACTGCCCTCGTCTATCAGCCTGGCCGCCTCCCTGACCGGGTCGTCGACCTCCAGCCTCCTCCCCCTCGAGTCCACGAGCCATAGCCTGGGGCCGCAGCGCGGGCAGGAGATCCCCTGGGCGTGGTACCGCCTCTTGTTCCAGATGTCACGGTATTCTGCGAGGCAGTCATCGCAGAGGGGGAAGGCCCTCATCGACGTGTTCTCCCTATCGTAGGGGACGGTGTACATTATGGCGAACCTCGGGCCGCAGTAGGCGCAGCTGTTGAACGCGTACCGGTACCTCCTGTCCAGGGGATCCAGGATCTCCCTGAGGCAGTCGCCGCACATAGCGAAGTCGGGTGGTATCATGCTCCGCTTGGACAGAGTCCTCCTGCTCGGGAGTATCCTGAACCCCTTGACCCCACGGGGCCTCAAAACCTCGACTTCAACCTCCTCTATGACTGCTGGGGGAGGCAGCTCCTCCGCCAGCAGCGTGAAGAACGACGCCAGCCTATCCTCAGGGCCCTCGGCGTAGACCTCGACCTCGCTCCCCCCGAGGTTGACGACGTAGCCTGCGACGCCGGCCTTCACGGCGCAGCGGTGGACGTAGGGGCGGAAGCCAACCCCCTGCACTATACCGGCTAGCCTCAGTTTCAGAGCCAGCATCCACTACCACACCCTTCCCTCGAGGGCACGCGGCCGGAGGGTTATCGGCACTTAGCGTAGACTTGTCTACGCAGCTCCCTCAACACGTCCTCGAGGCTGACCACTAGGCTGTATAGGCGGAACACCTGCCCCCTCCTCACGGCGCCCTCCTCGGCTGCCTCGCTCACCCTCCCTATACTCTTCTCGAGCTCCTCTAGGAGGCCCATAGCCTTATCTATCAACTCCAAGGGGTCCTCGTCCAAGGCCTAGACCCGCCTCGACGACTTCCTGGCGGCGTGCTCGTAGTGGAGTGTCAGGGCCTCTATCGCAACCCTCGCCGCCTCCTGGAGCCCGTTGACGAGCTTCTTCCTGAGATCCCTGTGCTCGGCGTCCTCGCTGAGCAGCTCCCCCCGGGCCACCCCCTTAGGCTGGCTTGCCTCGACGACCAGTATGGCTGCCGTGTGCAGCTTCTTGAGCAGCCCTATGGTGAAGAGGGCTGCGGTGTCTGGATCCATCACGAGGACGTACTTGGCCAGCTGCTTGTAAACCTGGCTGTTTATCCCTGAGATACCGTTGCTGTAGTAGAGGTCGGTGGACCAGGCTATCCCCTTACTGTGCTTCATGTTGTTACTCTCGAGGACTTCGAGGATTAGGCTGGTGAGGTCGTAGTCTGGTATCGCGGGTACCTCGAGGGGGGCCGCGGCCCTGGAGACGCCATCCCCCTTGACCGCCGACGAGACGACGACTATGTCGCCGACGCTGAGCCTCGGCGACACCGCGCACCCGAGGCCGACCTTGACGTAGACGTTCGCACCCAGCCTGGATAGCTCCTCGAGAGCCACCAGCGTCCCATGGGAGCCCAGGGGGGTTCTGACAACCGTGACTGGCGTGCCCCGGTATGTGCCTGTGACGAGCTTGAAGCCCGCCCTCCCCTCAACACTGTTTATAGGGTTTATGTATGATGAAGCGGCGTCGAAGACCTCGTCGACCCACGTCAGCATGACTTGTGGGGCTACGTCCTGCCTGCTGCAGTGCGTGAAGGGCTGAACTATAGGCATAGTGGATACCCCCACCACTACCTCGCAGACCTAGCCTGCGGGCTCCTTGCTAGCCCTGCGGGAGCCTAGCTAATACAGCTTATGGCTAGGAAACGTATATAGGCATAGGAGCATGGCAGGGGGGTAACTCTTTAAAATAGTTTGTGGGGAGGGGGGTAGTGGGGGGTATGCCATGTACACTGGCCTGCGGAGCATAATAAGGCCTAGGCCGGAGCCGGCGCCGGGAGAGCCGAGGGTATACGGGAAGCACGTCTACGGCAACCTCTACGAGTGCCGTGTCGACCTCCTACGCGACGAGGAGGCGCTGAGGAGAATAGTCATCGAGGCAGCCGAGAAGGGGAACATGACCCTACTGGATATAAAGTCGTGGAAGATAGGCGAGGGGGTGAGCGTGGTGGCAATAATACTCGAGAGCCACATCACTATACACACGTGGCCGGAGTACGCGTTCGCCACCGTCGATGTATACAGCTGCGGGAGGCACACCGACCCGGAGGCGGCCTTCCGTCATATCGTCGAGGCCCTCGAGCCCAAGAGGATAGAGATGGGGAGTGCTGACAGGTCGTTGGAATAGTTGCGGCTTGGTCACCTCCCAGCGTTTTTAACCCTGCTGAGGGCCTCCGAGAGGATCCTCCTAGCCTTCTCGCAGTCGCTTAACCCTATGTAGAGGTGCTGCCCGCCATCCACCACGGGCCTCCCATCCGCGACGACCATCTCAACCCTCGGGGTCGACCCGGTTATCCAGTCCCAGCCGACGGGGCCGGGGCTCCACGCCGGCGGCTCGGAGAGGTCTAGGACGACGAGGTTGGCCCTCGACCCCTTGGAGATGGGGGCTCCATAGCCGAGCATCCGCCAGCTCTCCACGAGCCGCTCCAGGGCCGCCTCCTCCCCGAGCCTGCACAGCTCTATCCATGGGGATCCAACCCACCTCCCAGGCTCCATGCAGTTGACGGCCGGCAGCCCCTGCGGCGCCTGCCCCCCACACCTCATAGCATAGACCCTCACTCTCCCAGACTCGTTTAGCGCCTCGGCCTTCTCGAGATCCTCCCTCGTCGGCTTAGGGTAGCCCGGGCCGAAGGGGACTAGCAGGGCCCCCGAGACCCCAGAGGCTTCCATTGCGTCGGCCACCGGCGATACACGCGTAGTCACAGCCATCACCGCCGGGTACCCCGAGACGCTGAGCTCGTAGAATGCCATCAGGGCAGCGTAGTATGCCTCCTCGTAGCTCAGGGCCTCCTCGAAGGAGAGGCCGTGGAGGCCGAGGCCTCTGAAAGGGTAGAGGGTGGGCGTTACGAGCGCCACGAAGCCCGGGAGGACGAGCCTCCCATGCCCCCCGCCTATGAGCTCGGCTGCCCTGAGCTCGAGCGGGGGCTCGCCCTCACCCACGTCCTCCACGACGCCGTCCTTTACGGACACGTAGCCCGCTGCAAGCGTTGAGGCGGGCGAGAGCACGGCTACGTCTACGAAGAGGAGTCTCAACTCCTCACCCCTCCTCCCCTGCAGCACCGCGGCAGACCCAGTCGGTTACAATCCTTATCGCGGCCGGCCGGCAGAGGGACATGCAGCCTATACACGCTATGCACTCCTCCCTCGCCGCCACAGAGGGGACTCCATCACCCCTGTCGCGGAGGACGCCCATGGGGCAGTAGTCTATGCAGTCGCCGCACCTCACACACTTATCCACATCAACCACTATATCGACAACCACTATCCTGCAGGGCTTAGCCATGACCGGGTACCTTCACCCGTGGGCTGGTGTGTGCCCGAGGTCGGACCCGGCGCCACATCACCCCAGGGTGCGGGGGTCATCCCGTCCGCCGGGCCACCACCCCCCGGTTTCTTTCTTGTCTCGTCGCGCTAGGTGTTAAAGCATTCCCTTAGTATGAAGGGGTTGCATGCTCTTGTTATCTCCTCCCTCCCCCTCCTCCTAGCCTCCTCTATCATCTGCGTCTCGCTGAGCCCCATGCCATCGTAGAGCTTGAGCTCCTCCTCCAGGTCTAGTTCGGTGAAGACGCAGGCGTGGTTGAGCTTTGTGCGTGCCTCCCTTATACTGGTCGTGCCGTGGACTATCCTGGCCATCGGGGATATCTTGTAGAGCTTCCTCGCGTCGAGTATGAATGTCGCGAGGCTGTAGGGTGAGACGTGCACCCTCCTCGTGCCGTCCCTTATCACTATGTCGCCGTACACGCCGCGGAGCGCCTCGAGGGACACCCTGCTCGCCTCGGTGAGGGCTTTGGATGTCAGCTGCTTCAATAGCTCTATGTCCGGCGTGGTCAGCCCCCTTATCCACCTGTAGCCGCCGATCCTCATCGCCTTGGCTATCCTGGCGAGCATGGTCTCCATTGGGAGCTCCCCGTCCGCCCCGAGGCTGTGGACGGCTATGAGCGCTTCATCGGCGAGCGAGTTGGCTATTGCCGATAACCCTATCTGGTCGGCTAGTGGGCTCCAGAGCGTATCCTCTATCCCACACGCTAGGACGTCGCCGCCGACGTCGACTCCAATGACTATGTTCAGCCCGTGGAGCTCCAGGAGCTCGTCTATCCCCCGCCTGACCGCCACCTCGCCGCCCCATAGGTCGAGGAGGTAGACCGGCCTCCCGATCACCTCGGCGACCCTGCACGCCTGCGTCGGAACAACCCTCCCGCCATGGGAGAAGCTGCAGCCGGGGTATGCTAGGAGTGTGTGCGGCGTTGCGCGCTCAGCCGGCGACACCGTCTCCAGGGGGACGGGGCCCGGCTCCGGGTCGAGGACGAACCTCTCCCAGGGAAGGGCTGCTAGAACCGTGTCAACCCCCTCCCTCTCCAGGGAGGAGGCTATGACCGCCGCCGATACTATGTCGCCGCCGCCACCTATAGCCACTACGAGCACGCCCATGGGATCCCCGTTGAACACCTCCCTCCACATCAAGACCTCCACCTGGGTGGGCGAGAGTAGAGTGCCCAACATGGATGGTTATATAGTTAATATCTCAGGGCTGGAGCATGTATCACGGTGACCTCCTCTGGGACGCCTATTCGGAACCGACGGGGTAAGGGGTATAGTCAACGAGCAGCTCACCCCAATCATGGCCCTCAAGCTCGGGATGGCCGTCGCCACGTTCTTCGGGGAGGGGTCGAGGATACTCGTCGGGAGGGATGTGCGCTGCGGAGGAGACATGATCGCCAAGGCCGTGATGGCGGGTATAATGGCTGCCGGTGGGAGGCCCTACTACGCTGGCTACGCCCCGACCCCAGCGATACAGTACGGCGTCAAGACGCTGGGCTACGACGGAGGCGTCATAGTCACAGCCAGCCACAACCCGCCCCCATACAACGGCATCAAGGTAGTGGGGCCGCTGGGGGTGGAGATAAGGAGGAGTGATGAGAGGGAGATAGAGGAGATATACTTCTCCGAGAGGTTCAGGGTGGCGCCGTGGAGGGCGCTGGCCGAGGACGCCCATAGGGATGAGAGGGTGGTGGAGAACTACGTGGACGCCGTCGTATCCATGGTGGATAGGGACGTCATAGCCTCTAAGGGGTTCAGGGTAGTGGCCGACTGCGCCAACAGCGTCGGGGCGCTGACGACGCCACGTATACTGCGCAGGCTGGGGGTGAAGTGCCTCTGCGTGAACTGTAACCTAGACCCATACTTCCCGGCGAGGCAGCCGGAGCCCACGCCCTCGACGCTACAGACGACCGCCTGTATAGTCAGGAGCGTGGGCGCCGACCTCGGGGTCGGGCACGACGGCGACGCCGACAGGGCGATACTCGTAGATGAGAAGGGGGAGGTCTGGTGGGGGGATAGGACGGGCTCGCTGCTCGCCGCCTACGTCGCTGAGGAGGAGAGGGGTCTCCCGCGACGCGTATACACCGCCGTCTCCTCCAGCATATTGGTGGAGGAGTACCTGTCACGGTTCGGCATAAAGGTGGAGTGGACCCCCGTGGGGGCCATAAACATATCGTATAAGCTTGTGGAGGAGGGGGGTGTCGCTGGCTTCGAGGAGAACGGCGGCTACATACACCCCCCACACCAGCTCGTCAGGGATGGCGGGATGACTATAGCGCTCTTCCTGGAGATGATGGCCAGGGAGGGGGTTAGGGCCAGCGAGCTGTTCGCCAGGCTACCCCGCTACTACGCCGTGAAGACGAAGATTGAGATGCCGAGGAGTAAGGCGGTCGAGGCAGTGAGGATCGTCGCGGAGAAGTACGCCGGGTACAGGCAGGTGAGGATAGATGGCGTGAAGGTGTTCGGGGACGGCTGGTGGTTCCTCGTGAGGCCGAGCGGCACGGAGCCCGTGCTCAGGATAATGGTTGAGGCTAGGAGCAGGGATGAGGCGGAGAAATTGGCGCACAGTTTAATTGAGCTGGTCAAAGCCGAGGTACTAGGGGCTAAGGCTTGAAGCACAGGTTCATGGATATCGCCGCATGCCCCATGTGCAAGCACTTCCCCTTAGAACTCTACGTCATAGAGACCAGGGAGTATCCTGAGAGGGAGGAGCAGATCAGGAGGCTCCTGGAGAAGTACAAGCCCCCCCTCTGCGAGCTATACTGCTACAAGCTGCAGACGCCCGTGGGGAGGAAGATCGAGGAGCTACAGAAGGAGGGGGTCACGCCGCCCTGCGGGGAGTGCTTGAAGGTCGAGGTCGTCACGGGAGTGATATACTGCCCGGAGTGCGGCCGCTGGTACCCGATCATAGACGAGATACCACGCATGCTCCCCGATAACCTGAGGAAGAAGGATGAGGACTTGAAGTTCCTGAAAAAGTACGCGGACAAGCTGCCCAAGAAGATCGTCGAGGAGGGGAAGCCCTGGAACCTCTCCTCCGCCTAGACTATCATCCTTTTCAGCTCCTTCGCCAGCCTCTCATACCTCGCTATATCCTCCTTCGTCAGGCTGGGCTGCACCTGGCGCAGTGCGCGCAGGAAGTGTCTCATCGCAACAGGCCTCGGCTTAAGCGCCTCACGGAGCGCTATCATCGCCGCCTCCCTGCAGAGGGCCTCGAGGTCTGCGCCCGTATACCCCTCAGTCATCTCGGCTAGCTTCTCGAGGTCGACGTCCTCGTCGAGCGGCATGTTCCTCGTATGTATCCTCAGTATGTCTAGCCTGGCGTCCTTGTCGGGCGGCGGCACGTATATGAGGCGGTCGAACCTGCCCGGCCTCAGCAGGGCTGGGTCTAGTAGGTCTGGCCTGTTCGTGGCGGCTATCACGACGACGTTGTGGAGGGGCTGGATACCATCCATCTCAGTGAGGAGCTGGTTGACTATACGGTCAGTGACCCCGCTCGTGTCCAGCCTCGACCCCCTCCTAGGAGCTATGGAGTCTATCTCGTCGAAGAACACTATCGTCGGCGCCACCTGCCTAGCCCTCCTGAATATCTGCCTGATCGCCTTCTCGGACTCCCCGACCCACTTGCTGAGCACCTCCGGGCCCCTCACCGCTATGAAGTTCGCGCCGCTCTCGGTAGCCGCCGCCTTCGCTAGGAGGGTCTTGCCGACTCCCGGCGGGCCGAAGAGGAGTATGCCCCTAGGCGGCCTGATACCCATGGTCTCGAAGAGCTCGGGGTACTTGAGCGGCCACTCGACGGCCTCCCTGAGCTGCTGCTTCACGTCCTCGAGGCCTCCTATATCCTCCCAGTGCACCTCGGGAACCTCTATGTAGATCTCCCTTATGAGGCTCGGCTGCACATACTTCAACGCCTCTATGAAGTCCTTCATGGTTACTCGGAGCTCCTTGAGGACGTCGGCTGGTATCGGCTTTGTCAAGTCTATCCTGCCTGACTTGATGAAGCGGCGGAGCGCGCT
>CAYZCH010000099.1:0-20856 GCA_964476405.1 uncultured Desulfurococcales archaeon | reverse complement strand
CCAGGCGTCCTCTATACTGTACGTGTCCTTCTTCAAGTCTATTATCTTGAATGGACTGTAGTAGAGGAGGAATGATGGCTTCTTAGGCTCAGTGTACACCTCGATCTCCTTAGAGTAGCCGTCTATCTCGATCCTGACCCTGGCCTTGACGAGCCTCGCTGGCTTCATCTGGCTGGCTATGAAGCGGCGGAATATGAGGTCGTAGAGGCGTAGGTGTCTCCGTGTCAGCGGTCTCACGGGCTGTATGATGCCCTCCTCGATGCTCGTCCTCAGCTGGTCTACGTCTAGGGGCTTGGTGGGCCTTATGGCTTCGTGTGCTCCTCCCGTGCCCCAGCGCCTGGGCTGGAACACCTTGGTGTAGTCCTCCCCGAACTTCTCTCTGAGGTATTCTCTCGCGACCGCAATACCCGCATCCGACACCCTCGTGCTGTCAGTCCTGTGGTACGTTATGAGGCCTAGCTCGAAGAGGTCCTGGGCCAGCCTCATCGCCTCCGGGGCGCTTATGAAGAGCCTGGAGACCGCGTCTGCGAGCAGCGTATCGGTGGTGTATGGTGGCGGTGGGTCTACCTCTACCTCCCTCGCCTCCTCGACGACTACGCGTGCCACCTTGCCTTTGACCTCAGCCGGGGTGAATGGGACTTTTTTCGCCTCGTCGGCTATCTCTATGCCGTTCTCGAGCCTTATGAAAATCATCCTCTTCCTGTGCTTACTGTGCTCCCTGTACCTGTCGACGATCCACTTCAATACGGGTGTCTGCACCCTGCCGGCGCTCAGGTTAGGGTTGGGGCTTTTGCACTGCTGGATATACATTAATATTCTCTGTTTCAGCTCCTCAATCTCGTTAAGCAGCTCCAGGCACTCCTCGTCCTCCTCTATCATCACATCCCTGCACTTCTCCTCCATGGCGTGGAACAGCTTGTCTAGCTTCTTCTTTAGTTTTGGTACCCGCTTGGACATGATGTAGTTCTTGCAGTGCTCCCTCCAGAGCTCGACCCATAGTATCGGTGATAGTGTGAAGCCTATCCAGCGGTCTTCAACCCTCCTCACTATCTGTGCCTCGACGAGGTTCATGTCGAAGCTCCTCGGGTTCTCCAGGGCCCTGGTTATAGCCTTCCTCGTGACCTCGTGGAACTCTATGCGGCGTATTGACCGGGCGTAGGGGTAGAGGAGGCTCGCTATATCCCAGCCTATCTTCTCCCCCTCCGTGTCCGGGTCTGTTCCTATGTATACCTCGTCTACCTCGCTCGCGAGGTCGGCCAGCGCCTCGACGATCTCGTAGCTGTCCTTGATTAATGTGGAGCCGCACTCTGGGCACCTAGGCTCCGGCGCCGTCGGGTCTACGGCCCACTGCTGGCCGCAGAGGAGGCAGCGTCTGAGAGGCGTGTATATGGGCACGTAGTGTTTCTCCTCGTCGTGGAGGACGCCGAGGAGGTTCCTGGCCTTCCCCCAGTCTATGCCCTCTATCCTGCCCTCCAGCATGTCCTTGAGCCAGTCCTGGGGTATGAGTGGCCTGGGGGTCGCCGGCTTGACGAGGTCGTATACGTGGCCCCCGCTCGCCGTTATCACGAGCATCTGCTTGCCTGTCGACACCTCGTAGACTCTCAGCGGCCCTATCTGCCTCATGCTTGGCTTCCCGAAGAAGCTGGCTATGGTTCTCGCCTTGTTCGGCGACTCGACGACGAGGAGTATTGTCTTGACTAGCTGCCTCACCTGCTCCGGCTTCAGCCTCCCCTCGAGTATCTCCCTTACCTTCTCCCTCTCCCTCGTTATCTCGTCCATTAGCTCGTGCAGGTCTATCTCGGTGAGCTTCTTCCACTCCGCGTCGACCCATAGCCTTGTCCTCTTGATGAGGCCGTCCATGAGCTTCTCGTCGTCAGCAACAACTATTGAGAGCCCCTTGGTTATACCTCCCGGGTAGAGCCTGCTCGTCCTCCCACTAGCCTGGATGTATGTGGCGGCGTCTGGGATCAGTATGTAGGTTTTCCCATCAATCCTCCTTATCGTTACGTCTGGCGCCTTCTCCAGGGCCTCCCATACCTCCTCGTCTTGCAGCGCGGTTCTGATCAGGTCGATGGCCTCTAGGACTATCCTTGCGACCTCCCTCCCTATCCTGCCGCCGGCCTCTTCCGGCCCCTTACCCTCCCTGAGGAGGCTGGCGATCGCGTTTACCGCCGCCGGGCTCAGCCTCTGCAGCCTCCTCCTCAGCTCCACCATGTACCTCCTCGCCTCGACGGCCACGTGGCGTGGAGCGTGCTCGGCTAGTAGGCCAAGTGCCCTCAGCACCTTGTAGGGGTGTGGGTCTTCGAGCCTCGCGCTCAGCTTCAGGCGTGGCACGCCCGCGAATACGGCGTACTTCACCCTCGTCGGCAGGTCTATGCCCCTCACGGCTACTCCATAGTAGACTGCGACCCCCACTATGACTTCTAGTTCGCCGCGGCGGAACTTCTCCAGAGCGTCGGGGTTCTTGGAGGTGAAGGCTTCGGCCTTCACCCCCTCCGATGAAAGCATCCTGGCTACTAGCTCGGCCCCCGTAACGCCGGCATCTACCGGGACGTATACTATGCCTCCGTCCCCCAGCTCCTTGACCAGCTTCACTGTCTCTCTGTAGACGTCTAAGCCGGCTACCGTGTATGCGTCGATTACGTTCCTCAGCGTCTCCGTCGTCGAGCCGGCCTGGAACCCTAGTAGTGTTCTGAAGAGCTTGACCCTGCTCCCCCTAGGCCTGCCCGTGGCGCTCGAGACTACGAGTATGCCGGTCCGCTCCCTAGCCCTCCTCAACTGTTCCTCGATGCTGGCTATCTCGCGCTGCAGCTTCTCCAGCTTGGTGTCGACGGGCTTCATCCCAACACCCATCCTGACGCTCGGCTCCTCCTCCACCTTCCTGTTTATCTCGCGCATCAGCCTCCTCCTCAGCTCCAGGAGCTTGAGGCCAAGCGCTATGTCGTCCTCCCTGAAGCCGAGCACCCTCAGCACGGCATCCACTATCTTGCCGCTCTTGAGCACGGCGTCGACGTCGTCTATGAATACCAGGTGGAAGCCCTCGACCCTGTGGCCGTTCATGGTGTTTATGCGTTTCACCGAGGCGAGTATCTCGTCGAGGTGCTTCTGGAGGAACATGGAGGTCGTTATGAGCACGAGGTAGTCGGACTCGAGCAGCCTCTTCATCCTCTCCCTGTACACCTTCCTTGAGAGCCTGGAGTGTATGGCGAGCACCTTGTCCGTGACGCCGGCAACCTCGGCTAGCTTCAACACCCTCTCCTCCACCATTGCCGTGAGCGTCGCCGTCGGCAATACTATGTAGCTCGGCCTCCCCTTAGACGCGAAGTAGACGGCCATAAGGGCCCCGAAGGTAGTCTTCCCAAGCCCTGTCGGCGCCACGATCGCGAAGCTCTTACCCTTCAACACCCTCTTAGCCCACATCCTCTGCGCGTTCCAGAGTACGCAGCCGGTGGCCTTCCTGAACAACTCCTCTATCCTATCCACCTCCTCCTCGACGACTGCGTAGAGGTGCAGCCTGCTGTCCTCCCTCGCCGTCCCCTCCTCAACCAGCATCCTCCAGACGTCAAGTATCGAGGAGACCTGCCTACGCTCCGGGAGGCAGGCTGGGCAGGGCAGCCTAGACTGTAGCCTCGAGTCCCCCGTGGGCCCCCTGCAGTTGGGGCACGAGTAGAAGTAAGCCCCCCTACTCTCCCCGAGGCTCATTGCTGCATCACGCACTCTGCTTGTGTATCCGTCCCGTGTTGTATCTTGTATATCAGCCGGGCTCTAGGGTGAAAAGCGTCTTGCCGGCCCTGCGGCTAATAAGGTGTTCCCCGGCGTTGAAGCTCCCCGTGTAGAGGAGGAGGGGTGCTGGTGCAGCTGCTGCCCGCTAACGCCACCTCGCTGATAGCTTCTCACCTGCCGCCCGCGGAGTGGGTGTTCAGGGTTCTGGCAGCCATACTGGTGATGGTAGTCGGCATAATAGTCGCAATGCTGCTGCGTAAGCTCGTGGAGCGGGCCCTCTATAGTGTGCCGAGGTACATAGCCGGGATCGTCGCCAAGGTGGTCTACTACGGGACGGCGTTCGCAGCGGGTATATCGGCGCTGGCCATACTAGGGGTCAACGTCTCAGGCCTCCTCTTCGCAGGCGGCCTCCTAGGAGTAGCCATAGGCTTCGCGAGCCAGACCGTCGTCTCCAACTTCCTCTCAGGCCTCTTCCTCTACATGGACAACCCCTTCAAGCCGGGCGACCCGATAGAGGTTGAGGGGGTCACGGGCGTCGTCACCGACATATCGATATTCTCGACGAGGATAAGGACGTGGGACGGCATACACGTCAGAATACCGAACGACGTCGTCTTCAGGGCGGTGATAAGAAACCTGCAGTATAACGTGGCTAGGAGGATCGAGTACAGGGTCGGGATATCCTACTCGAGCAGCATATCTAAGGCAAGGGAGGTGATCATGAGGGTGCTGGACGAGCACCCACTAGTACTCGTCGAGCCGAGGCCCTGGATATTCGTCGAGGATCTCGGAGACAACGCGGTCATACTCAACGTGAGGTTCTGGGTTCCGAGCAGGTACTGGCTGGCGGTGAAGGCGCAGCTCCTCGAAGAGATAAAAGTGAGGCTCGACGAAGCCGGTATAGAGATACCGTTCCCGCAGAGGGTTGTCTGGCTACACGAGGTGGAGTAGCTCCCTTGGGGCTCGTGTCGCGGCTCCTGGGTGAACTGCTACGCGGCCCCCTAGCCCCCTACAGGGGGAGGAGAGTGGTGGGCGTAGCCGTCGGCGCAAGGTTCACGGCCGCGATGCTTGACACAGGCCACGTCGGCGTCGCGTACACCCCGCCAGAATACATGGATCCCCTGGAGGACACCTACTCCTCCAGGCCCAGCCTCAACGCCCTGGCGAGGGCGGCTGACGAGGGCCTCCTGCACAGGGCAGTAGCCCTCGCAGCCGCGTCCGCTGCGACGAACGCCTGGATAGAGGCTGGGGGTAGGGTGAGGCCGTGCAACTCCATAGTGGAGGAGCTGGGGGTCTCGAGGGGCGAGGTCGTCTTGGTGGCGGGGTTCATGAGGAGGGTTGCGGAGGAGGCGGCGGGGCGAGGCGCCGTCGTCGTGGTGGCGGAGAGATCCCCCGGCCTCGCCTCGGCGGCGAAGCAGCTAGGCTTCAGGGTTGTGAGCGACGCCGACGCCCCCGAGGAGGCGGAGAGAGCCGACCACGTCATAGTCACCGGTTCAAGCCTCCTATACCCCGGCCTGCTCAAAGCGATACTGGAGGCCAGCCGTGGAGCCAGGACGAGGGCGCTTATAGGCCCCACAGCGAACCTCCACCCAGCCGCAGCAAGGGTGCTCGGCCTCACCCATATAGGGGGGTCGTTCATACCGAGGGAGGCCTCCAGGAGGGTCTGGGACAGGGTGCTCCACGGCCACGGCTACCACGGCTTCAGCGGCTACGTGGTGAAGTGGGTTGCAGGCCGTGAGGCGCCCTGAACCCCTTAAGGGCTACGGGGTCATCGAGCCCGGCGTCGAGAGGGTCGTGGCCGGCAGGGTCATCAGCGTGTCTAAGGGAGGGCCCGGGGCCCACTACGTGTACACGAGGAGGGGGCCAGGGGGCTCGGTGAGGAGGCTGCTCGGCGGCGTTGAGAGGCTGGTGGCCGCGCCAGCCCCGCCCGTCTTCCACCCCGAGAGGTTCACCGACTATGTCATGGCGAGGCTCACGACCCCCCTCGTCGTCTGTGGCGGGTGCTCCACCGAGGCGTTCATAGTGGTTAAGTGCGACGTGCTCGTGTTGGCTGAGGGTAAACAGTTGTCGGTGATAGACTCGTTCCCCCTGGGGAGGGTGAGGTACGCGCTCTACGGGCAGCCGGATAGGGGCCTCATAGCCTCCTATACGCTCACAAGGCTCATGTATAACGAGCCGCTCATAGAATGGCTCCCGGTGGTCAGGGTCGTCTTCCGCAACTCGACCTCCCAGGCGGTCATGGTTGAACGGATAGTGTTCCCCACAAGCCACCTCCAGCTCTACTATAAGGGTGGGAGGGTCGTCGCCCGCCCCCTAGAAGTGGTCGTCACCGGGCCTGGGAAGGCGTATGTGCAGCCCCTGCAGAAGTGGAGGCCGCCGAAGGGCTTCACCGAGTCGCCGAGGTTGTCCAGGGAGCTGATACCGTTCACTGGGTGGAGGTTCGAGATGCTCTACGGGCTCTGAGCTCCTCGAGCATCCTCAACACTATCCTCCTGGCGACCGCCGGGTCCGCGCGGCCCCTCGTCTTAGCCATCACCATCCCGACAAGGTAGTTCACGGCCTTAGGCTTCCTCAGCGCGTCCTTGACCGCCTTAGGGTTCTCCCTGAACACCTCCTCGACCACCCTGGAGAGGTACTGCTCGTCGGTTATCCTCACGTAGCCCGCCTTCCTGACGTACTCCTCGGGGTCTACACCCTCCTTCACTATGAGCTCGGCGAGCTCCTTGGCCTGCCTGATTGATATGACTCCGCGGTCCAGGAGGCGGAGCACCTTCGCAACCCTCTCCGGGGGCACCCTCGAGTAGAGCTCCCTTACCCCGTAGTCCTTGAGCCAGTTGAGGAGGTCGTTCACTATGTAGTTCGCCGCCCTCCTCGGGTCTCCCCCGTACGCCTTCACGACGTCCTCGTAGAAGTCGGCGAGCACCTTCCAGTTCACGAGCACCCTCGCCGTCTTCCTCGGGAGCCCGTACTGCCTCGTGAACCTCTCCACCCTCCTGTCCGGGAGCTCGGGGAGGGACTCGGCTATCGCCTTGACGAGGCCCTCGGGTATCGTGACCGGCGGGAGGTTGGGGTCGGGCATGTAGCGGTAGTCCTCCTCGGTCTCCTTGACCCTGGCGGGTATCGTGACCCTGTGGACTGGATCCCAGTGCCTCGTCTCCCTCCTAGGCCTCACGCCGCGGTCTAGGAGGCTGTTCTGCCTCACGATCTCGTACATCAGCGCCCTCTCGACCTCGTGTATCGACCCTATGTTCTTGACCTCTACCCTCTCGCCCCCCTCAACGCTTATGTTCGCGTCGACCCTCATCGCGCCCTCGAGGCCCGGGTCAGAGACGCCGAGGTGCTCGAGGATGCTCCTCAGCTTCTCGAGGAAGAGTCTTGCCTCCTCAGGGGACTCCATGTCCGGCTCAGTCACTATCTCTAGGAGGGCCACGCCCGCCCTGTTATAGTCCACGAGGCTGTAGGGGCTGTGGAGCGGCGAGCCGGCGGGGTAGACGAGCCTCCCCGGATCCTCCTCGAGGTTCATCCTCCTTATCCTAACCCTCTTCACTCCTCCCCCATGCTCTATCTCCAGGTACCCATCCCTGCATATCGGCTCAAGGTACTGGGTTATCTGGTAGTTCTTCGGCATGTCGGGGTAGAAGTAGTGCTTCCTATCAAACCTGAGCCTCTCAGCAACCCTCCCCTTGAACGCAAGGCAGACCGATATGGCCGCCTTCAGGGCCTCCTTGTTCACGACAGGGAGGGCTCCGGGGAGGCCCAGGCAGACGGGGCAGACATGCGTGTTCGGGGGCGAGTGCCTGTAGTCGGCGCTGCAGCTGCAGAAGAGCTTGGTGCGGAGGGCGGTAAGCTGCACGTGTATCTCGAGCCCTATCCTCACACGCCTCGACAAGGCCCCAGCCCTACACCCTGTGTCGGGCCTGGAGGGGGCCCGAGTGATAAACCCTTTTTCAGCCGACGGGCTCGGCTATCATGTCGTGCATGCCCGTGGCCGAGGCTATCATCGCGGCGGCGGTGAAGAGCCTAGGCTCGCCGAGGGGCCTGGCCATCAGCTGTACGCCGAGCGGTATACTCCTAACCTTCCCCGCGGGCACTGTCAGGGCTGGGAGCCCTGAGAGGTTGGCCTGCACGCTGACCGTGTCAAGCATGTATAGCTTGACCGGGTCTCTTATCGCCTCGCCCAGCCTCGGCGGCATAGTGATGGCTGAGGGTAGGAGGAGGACGTCGTAGCTCTCCGCCAGTGAGAGGAGCTTGTCCCTCACCATCCTCCTTATCTTCAACGCCTTCACATAGTACTGATCCTTGTAGCCCGCGCTGAGCATCCAGGAGCCGAGCATTATCCTCCTCTTAACCTCCCTCCCGAACCCCTGCCCCCGTATCCTTGAGTAGTACGTGTTCCATCCCTCCCAGGGCCTAGGAGGCTCGCCGTACCCGTACCTTATGTTATCGTACCTTGCAAGGTTGCTGCTCGCCTCACACATCGCTATCACGTAGTAGGCTGGCAGCGCGTAGTAGGCTACGTGCCTCCCCACCTCCTCTTCGCCTACAACGGCCCCCATCTCCTCCAGGGCCTCGGCAGCCCTATACACGACCCTCCTCACGTCCTCGGAGACGGCCTCATGCTCCACCATGTCCCTCAGCACCGCGACCCTGAGCCTCACACCCTCACGCCCCCTCTCCACGGCGGCCGTGTAGACGCCCCTGCCCGGCGTGTACTCCAGGCTGGTTGAGTCCCTGGGGTCGAAGCCGGCCATGGACTCCATCATCACCGCTAGATCCATTATGTTCCTCGTCATCGGCCCTATCTGCTCGAGGCTCTCGGCGTAGGAGACCAGCCCGTACCTGGAGACCAGCCCGTAGGTCGACTTGAGGCCGTAGAGGCCTGTCCAGGCGGAGGGGAGCCTTATGCTCCCCCCGGTGTCGTTGCCGAGGCCTATCGTCGCGAGGGCCGCGGCCACCGCGGCTGCAGTGCCACTACTACTCCCCCCGGGTACACGGTTCAGGCTCCAAGGGTTCCTGGTTGGGCCGTAGGCGCTGGTCTCCCCGGTCGAACCCATGGCGAACTCGTCCATGTTCGTCTTCCCTATGACTACGGCCCCCGCCTCCACCAGCCTCTCGACGACCGTCGCCGTGTAGGGTGGTATGTACCTTGACAGCATCCTGGAGGCGCACGTGTTCGGCAGCCCCTCGACAGCTATGTTGTCCTTGACCGCCAGGAGCACGCCGGCCAGCGGTTTATAAGCCCCCCTCCTCGCCTCGGCGACCTGCCTCTCAACATCCTCCACGACCTCCTCCATAGACCTTAGCGTTATGTACGAGTTCAGGTTGCCTTCAAACATCCTTATCCTCGAGTAGACCTGCTCGACGTACGACGCGGGGTCTCCCCCTCCCTCGACCAGCTCCCACCTGAGCCTCCACGCTGGCAGCGTGTAGAGCCTCAACCCTCTTAGCCCTCCCTCACCCAGTGCCTGCAGGGTAAATATCGATGCAATATTACTGGTGTACGACGCGGCCTAATCGTTGTCGAACTGGGCTGGGGAAACACGTTTTAAGGGAAGCGTTTTAAACCTCCCGCCTCCTTCACCTGTTATGCGGGAGTTTAAGGGTTGGCGGTTAGGTGGTCGCTGCTACTCACGCTACTCAGTAGGGTTGTTAGGAGGAGGCGTGGGCAACAAGACGACGTTTTTGGTGTGCAGTGGATATACCGGAGGAACGGGCACGGGGAGGAGGCCGCCTAGAACCCGTCAGCCTCCGCCTTCAGCAGCTCCTCTATGTGCCTGCCGTACTTCGCCCATATAAGGCACGTCCCCTCCGACCCAACCATACAGGGGCCGTACGGGTTGCTGGGCGTGCACGCCTTCATGAACAGCGGGCAGTCGGTTGGCTTCGCGATGCCTAGGGTTACCTCGGCGCAGCGGCAGCCCGGCGGCAGGTCGTAGCGGAACCTCTCCGGGGTGAGGTCGGGTATCCCGTAGCGCTTCAACGCGTCATACCTGCTGTACTTCTCCTTGAGGGCCAGCCCGCTCCTCGGGACGAACCCTATCCCCCTCCACGCCGCGTCTACGACGTCGAAGCACTCCCTCATCATCTTCTGGGCCTCGGGGTTACCCTCCCACGTGACCGCCCTCGTGTACTCGTTCACGAGCCTGGGCCTGCCGTCCAGGAGCATCCTCAGTATCTCGAGCACGGCTAGCATGACGTCGAGGGGTTCGAAGCCGGCGACGACGACCGGTATACCATACTCCTCTGCGACGAACCTCCAGGCGGCCGCCCCTATGATCGTGGAGACGTGGCCTGGGGCTATGACGCCCCTTATCGGCGACCTCTCCCCGTGTATCCTGAACACGTACCTCATTATCGGCGGCGTCAGCCTATGGACCACTATGAAGCTCATGTTCTCCGGAACCCTCCCCCGTAGTATGACCGAGGCGGTGGAGGGGGCTGTCGTCTCGAACCCGACGGCGAAGAACACGGCCTCCCCTCCCCTCTCCCTCGCCCTCCTTACGGCGTCCAGGACGCTGTAGACGACCTCCACGCTGCCCCCCTGAGACCTCGCCTCTGCAAGGCTCCTCGGCAGGCCTCCCCCTCCCCTCGGCCTCCCCGTGGGGAGGCGGTATGCGTCGCCGTACGTGTACACGGTGACGCCCTCCATAGCCAGCTTGACCGCGGCCTCGACGTAGTAGCCGGGGGTTATGCAGACAGGGCACCCGGGCCCCGCTACAAGCTCGACGCCGGGGGGCATGAGGCTCCTAAGCCCGTAGTGTGTTATAGTCCACTCGTGCGTGCCGCAGAAACCCATTATCTTTACCTCTTTAATCCCCCTCCTCTCAACCAGGGCCTTGTGGACGGCGGCTATCGTCTTGGCTGTTTTGAGGATAAGCTTCCTACTCCTGTAGATCTCCTCGATCCCCTTCAAGGGGGAGGTCAGCAGAGCTCACCGGTGAGCTATCCTTCGGGAGCCGTCTAAGACTCTTAGGCCTGCATGGGACACGGGGACGGCTGGGGCCTAGCCGGTTGAAGCCCGTGTACAAGTGTAGGGTGTGCGGAGCCTATACCGAGGAGCCAGTCCACTGCGGGAAGCCAGCCGAGCTCCTGCTGGATCCCAGGAGGAGGGTTAGGCTCTCGAAGCTGATGTCGGCCCTCCTACGCCACATTCCATGGGAGGCAGGGCTCAGGCTCGACGAGGAGGGGTGGGTGAGTATAGACGAGCTCGTCGAAGCCATCAAGACGAGGTGGAGGAACAGGAGGCTATACCAGTGGGTTGAGAGGGAGCACGTCGAGGCAGTCGCCGCCCTCGACCCTAAGGGGAGGTTCCAGCTCAGCGGGGGCAGGATAAGGGCGGCCTACGGCCACAGCGTCAGGGTGAGGCTGGGGTATGAGCCGCTCCGCCCTGGGGAGGCCCCGAGGCTCCTATACCACGGCACCGTCGAGCGCTTCCTCCAGTCTATAATGAGGGAGGGGCTTAAGCCCGGCAGGAGGATGATGGTTCACTTGACGACGAGGCTCGAGGATGCAGTGGAGACTGGGAGGAGGCATGGAGGGAGGGTCGTTGTCCTCGTAGTCGACACGGCGTGCCTCGAGAGGCACGGCATACCAGTCTATAAGGCGTCTGAGACCGTGTTCCTGGCCCCGAGGGTTCCCCCGGAATGTATACGTAAAGCTTAACACTCTCATTACTCCACACTAGATATGTGGTGAGTTCTTGAAGGCAGTCATACTCGCAGGTGGGTACGGTAAGAGGCTCCGCCCACTCACCGAGGAGGTGCCTAAGCCCCTCGTCGAGGTCGCCGGCAAACCCATAATAATATGGCAGATAGAGTGGCTGAAGAAGTACGGTATAAGGGACTTCATAATACTCGTCGGGTACCTCAGACACAGGATTATCGAGAGGCTGGGAAGCGGCCAGTCGCTGGGCGTGAGGGTCGCGTACGTCGTCGAGGACGAGCCGCTCGGGACGGGCGGCGCGCTGAAGAACGCGGAGCACCTGCTCAGGGGGGAGGAGGTGTTCCTAGTGCTCAACGGGGACATCATAACTGATCTTAACCCAATGAGGCTCGTGGAGGAACTGGAGAAGAGGAGGGGGGCTGTTGGCGCCATAGCCGCCATCCCCCTCCGCTGCCCCTACGGCCTCCTCGAGATAACGGAGGAGGGGCTGGTGAAGGGGTTCAGGGAGAAGCCCATACTCAGGGAGTACTGGGTCAACGCGGGCGTCTACGCCCTGCGCAGCGAGATACTAGACTACCTTCCGAGGAAGGGTGATATAGAGAGAACCGCGTTCCCCAAGCTCGCGTCGGAGGGCAGGCTCATAGCGGTCAAGTACCTGGACGTCTACTGGAGGAGCATAGACACGTTCAAGGACGTCGAGGAGGCCAGCAGGGAGCTGGGGGCTAGCACTTGACGAGGAGGGCGACCCCGGTTCTCTCGACGCTGCATTTGAGCGACTCGGCGAAGCCCTTGAGGAGGCCGGCTATATAGGATTTGGAGACGTCGCCCAGCCCCGTCAACGGTATGACTAGCGCGTCGCTCCTGCGGAGCACCCTGACCTGCGGGTAGACGTACCTTGTTATCGACTCTATCAACCCCCTCCTTTCCTCGCTCCTACCCCCATTAACCATTGCGAGCTCGACGACCGTCCTCGCCAGCCCCTCCGCCTTGGCTGAGACGTTGTCCAGGCTGAGGCTCCCCGAGGCTATCTCGTCGAGCATGTGTAGGGGTACGGGTGCTGCGCCGAGGCTCCTCATGGCCTCTAGTAGGAGGAGCGTGTTGGCGTCCCAGCCGGTCTCTATGGCTGCTATGCTTGCCCTCAGCAGCCTCTCGACGAGCATCCTTAGGGGTATGCCCTCCTTCTCCGCTATCCTCTCCAGGGTTAGTATGATGTCCTCGCTTATCGGTACTAAGAGCCTCTTACCCAACCCCTACGCGTCCCTCCAGGCGGATCGATGCATGCATACTTCCTACTCTGCAAACCCGGGAGCCTAGTAGGGCTGGTCTCCCGCCCTTTAACTCGTGTGTTCCTCGGCGGGGCCGTGCTCGATGACTATGTAGTCGCCGGTGTTCCTCACGTTGTAGCCGTACACCTCTGCTACTACGAGGGCGAAGAGTGCACCCTTATGGCTTCTTGGGAGCAGTATCCTGGTACCCCCTCCCTGCGGCGCCCTCAGACTCCTCGCTATGACTTGTAGGAGGCTCCACCCGTCGACGCCGAGGTCGCGTATGGTCTCCACGAACCCCCTCAGCTCCTCCTCGACGCAGCCCCTCTCACAGCACCTGAGCATCCGGAGCGGTGCTGGTAGCGCGCCCAGACTGGTTAACACCTCGTACATGTAGGCGTTCTCGAGCACCTGGAAGGGGTCTATGCCCTGCTCCTCAAGGCTCAGGACTGTCTTTAGTAGGCGCCTAAGGTAGCCTGCGAGGGTCGACCCCCTCCTCGAGGCGACCGTCTTCAGCTCGGTTACCAGCTGCGCGTCGAGCGCTATGGTCTTCCTGTGCAGGGGCACGGTTTCCCTCCGCTTGAAGACTGGCCTATCCCGGCTGGGGTGGTTAAGTGGGTTGGTGTCGGCCCGCTCATAGTCTTCATCCCGGCCCGGTCAGTGGGGCAAGTCCTCCCCATGCCCCCGGCGCTCTATGCTGCCCCGAAAGGGTTGTTAAGCGCTGCAGGGCCTTGTGTGCGTTTGCTCGAAAACCTTATATTCTGAGCTACTGCACAGTATTCGAGTGGTGAGAGCCTTGGCGTGGATGCTCTGGAGGATCTTCGGCCGCTGGGGTGGAGGATGGGGTAGAGGGTTCCGCTGGGGCTGGAGAGGCCCCTGGCCCGGCAGGGGACCCTTCAGCCACCTACCGCCATGGATGAGGCCCGGCTGGCTGTACGGGCGTGGCCGCTGCCGCTGGCTCTGGGGACACTGGTGGTGGGCCAGACCCCTCCCACCCTACTACCCGCCACCCTACATGGCCTACCAGGCGCCCTACCCATGGTACCCGCCGTGGTGGTGATCCGCGTGTACCAGCCCCCATACTATCCGCCATACTACTACCTACCCCCTCCACCGCCGCCGCTACCATACGACCCGCTGGCCCTAGCAATGCTTGCGGTCGAGCTCGCCGTCTGGCCGCAGTACTACTCGTTGATGCTGGAGATGTACAGGGCTGTGATCGAGGCCTGGAGGAAGACGCTTGAACAGCTGTACGCGCAGCCTGCAGGGGCTGGGAAGAATGCCTAGGAGGATGAGGAGGCCGCCCTTCATGCCCCCGTTCCAGCCGCCGACGGGGGGCGGTGACTACAGCGGCGGCGAGGGCGGCGAAGCCGGCGGCAGGGGGCAGCAGCCGTACTATCCCCCTCCACCGCCGCCCTACTACCCACCACCATACTACTATCCTCCGCCGCCACCCTACTATCCGCCGCCATACCCGTATTATGCGCCATACTATCCTCCGCCGGCGCCCTATCCGCAGACCCCTGAGGAGGAGCTGAGGATGCTTGAGGAGTATAAGAGGGCGCTTGAGGAGGATCTGAGGGAGTTGCAGGAGGAGCTTAGGAGTGTTGAGGAGAGGATTAAGGAGCTTAAGTCTATGCTTGGGAAGGAGTAGGCTCCGTGACAGCCTTTATTATTTTTTCGACGGCTTTCTTCATCCTCTCCGCGTGTTCTAGGAGTACGAGCCTCTCCTCCCTCGTAGTGCTCTCCTTTATACAGTCTATAGCGTCTGCTATGAGCTTGTAGAAGTAGGCTATGTATTTCATTTGTGTCGTTATCCTTGAGACTAGGTAGTGTATGCCCTGACTGGTTATGCTGCAGACCTTCTTCTGCCTGCCGCCCGGCTCCCTCCTGCACTCTATGTAGCCGTCGCGCTCAAGCTCGTCCATCACCCGGTATAGTGTGCCGAGTGAGGGTCTCCAGCCAGGTATCAGCTCCTCTAGGCTCTTCGCTATCGCGTAGCCGTGGCTTGGCCCCCTGACTGCGAGCTGTAAGAGCACGAGGTGTTTCAGCGTGGCTGTCTTTAGGCTCTGCCTTGTAGTCGCCACGTCCGCCTGCATCCCGTGCCTCCTCATGTGGGTAAGGAATATAAGTATCTTCTGCGGAACGGGTTCCTGGTGAATATATTCAATGGAGGAGTATGTGATCGAGGCCCGGGATCTCAGGAAGGTGTACCCGGGCGGTGTAGAGGCTGTGAAGGGCGTGAGCTTCAGGGTCAGGAGAGGTGAGATCTACGGCTTCCTCGGCCCGAACGGAGCCGGCAAGACGACGACGCTGGGGATGCTAACCACGATCATCAAGCCGACGTCGGGGACAGCGATAGTCGCCGGCTACGACGTTTCAAAGAACCCGGTCGAGGTGAGGGCCAGGATAGGGGTGGTCTTCCAGGACCCGACTATAGACCGTGACCTCACGGCCTGGCAGAACATGTACATACACGGCCTCATACACGGTGTGCCGAAGGCAGTGTTGGAGAAGAGGATACCGGAGCTGCTAAGCATGGTGGGCCTCGAGAAGTTCATGCACACCAAGCTACGCTACTACAGCGGCGGGATGATAAGAAGGTTGGAGATAGCGAGGGCACTGATAAACACCCCCGAGGTATTATTCCTCGACGAGCCCACGATAGGCCTCGACCCACAGGCGAGGGCTAAGGTATGGGAGGTCATTAGGGAGTTGAAGAGGCAGGGCGTCACCGTGTTCCTCACCACACACTACATGGATGAGGCCGACAAGCTCTGCGATAGGATAGCGATCATAGACCATGGGAGGATAATAGCGGAGGGAACCCCCGAGGAGCTGAAGAGCATGGTCGGGGGAGACATAATCTATGTGAGGGTCGCCGGCGACGGGGCCTCGCTGCTGAAGGCCCTACGCGACACCGGGTGGAACGCGAGAAGAGTGGGCGACGGCCTCATAGCTGTTAGTGTCAGGGACGCGCCGAGGGCCCTTCCCGAGGTCATATCGATGGCGGCTAGGATGGGCCTGCAGGTGGTGGAGGTCAGGTATACGAGGCCGAGCCTGGACGACGTCTTCCTCCACTTGACGGGCAGGAGCCTACGCGACGCCGAGACCGAGGGGTGGAAGGAGATCGCCAGGATTGTTATGAGGAGGCGTATGAGGTGAGCGTGATGGAGAGGGCGGCCAAGCCCAGCCCACTCAAGGCATTCTACGCTATGACGTACAGGCAGATAATGAGGTTCTTGGTTGCTAAGTCGAGGATAATAAACAGTATAGTGTTCCCGCTGATGTGGTTCGTCTTCTTCGGCGTTGGATGGAGCTCGGCGTTCAAGCCGCTGGGGCCCATGGCCAAGATGATATTCGAGGGACTGAACTACATGGAGTTCCTGGCGCCCGGCATAATAGTGATGACGACCTTCACGGGCGGCTTCACCAGCGGCCTCAGCATGCTATGGGACAGGGAGTTCGGATACCTCAAGGAGATACTGGTGGCGCCGGCCAGCAGGACGGCGGTCATACTCGGCAGGATATTCGGGGACTCGCTGACCGTGCTGATACAGGGTGCTATAATGACGCTGCTCCTCGCAGCGCTCCTCGGCTACATGAACCCGGCCGGCATACTGCTAGTGTTGCTGGTCGCCTGGGCCTCGGCGGTGGAGTCGGCGTGCCTAGGGATAGCGATAACACTGTCGATGAGGAGCCCCGAGGGCTTCCACATGGTTGTAAACCTGCTGATGCTGCCGATGCTGTTCCTGAGCGGGGCGTTCTTCCCGCTAAAGCCGCTGCCCGACTGGATGAAGGCGCTGGCCTACATAAACCCGTTAACCTACAGCGTCGAGCTGGCGAGGACGGTAATGTATAACGTCTACTCGATACCGCCGGCCTATAGTGTAGTCGGCCTACTCGTGTCGACCGCTGTACTGCTCGGCGTAGTGGTGAGCAGGTATTCGAGGACGTACATAGCCTAGCTTTTTTCTATCCACAGCACCATGGTGTGCGGGGGAGGCTGGGGCGTGGTGTATGAGCCTCTTCTACCGCCGGGCGGTGACGTGTACAAACTCTTACTCTTCCTGGTGGTGGTGGGTGTTGAGACCGTGCTGCTGACATACATTATAGCCGTGAGGGGGGAGGCTGACTTCGCGAAGTACATAAACCCTATACTGATGCTTATACTCGTGCTGGCCCTCGGAGGTAAGCTGACGGCCTCGCTAGCGATAACGCTCACTCCATGAACCCCTCACTTCCTCTCAGCAGCGTGGCGGTATGCAGCTTCAGGCCCGGCGTCTCCATAATACCGTGGTATCCACGCCGTATGTTTACCCGGTATATGACCGGTTGAGGTAACACCTATGCTGCATAATCAGTAAGATATTTTTCCTCTTGGCGTCATAGATGCTTCTACCTGGCCAGGTGTAGGGATATGGCAGCGGAGTTGTCGCCCGTACTGATAGCCGCGCTACCATACCTGTTGGCCAAGCTGTACAGCTACTATGAGAGCGGCGACATGACGGGCGTGGCCAAGATAGTGAGCATACTGCTAGTGCTGTTCTTCTTCGGTGCCGCTGTCCAGAGCACCCTCAGCGTCAGCATCAGCCTAGCGCCATAACGGCTCAGCCGCTGTTTGGTGTGAGGGGCTTAGCAGGGGGCTATTGGTTTTTTAGCGGCTCGCAAGGCTCGGCAGGGGGTTCTCCCCACCAAATTCTCTGTACCGCTGCTCGCTGGCTCCCGGCCTCTCTAGTGCCTCTCACCGTCTTTTATAGGTGGCTCAGCCTATGTCACCGCCTAGGTCTCAGTGTTGCCGGAGGGCTCAGAGCCGCTGGTGGTTCTTAGGGGTGTCTGGAAGGTATACCGTATGGGTAGGGTGCTTGTCCCTGCCCTCCGTGGCGTAGACCTCGAGATACCAGCCAGGGTGTTTGCAGCCATTGTAGGCCCCTCCGGTAGCGGGAAGTCTACTATGCTGAACCTTATCGGTGGGCTGGATAAGCCGACGAGGGGCGTGGTTAGGGTTGCTGGTAGGGACTTGTCCAGGATGAGTAGTAAGGAGCTCGCGCTGTACAGGAGGCATTTCGTCGGCTTCGTGTTCCAGCAGTTCCACTTGATTCCGAGGCTTACGGCTCTGGAGAACGTCGAGGTCGCCATGATGCCTAGGGGTGTTCCGAGGAGTGTTAGGAGGAGGAAGGCGTTGGAGCTCCTCAAGCTCGTCCATATAGCTCATAGGGCTAACCATAGGCCTAGCGAGCTCAGCGGGGGTGAGCAGCAGAGGGTGGCGATTGCGAGGGCGCTGGCTAACGACCCTAAGCTCCTCCTCGCGGACGAGCCTACCGGGAACCTGGACTCGGTCACGGCGCATAAGCTGATGCATTTATTTAGGAGGCTTGTGGAGGAGAAGGGGGTCACAGTGGTCATGGTCACTCACAACCTTGAGCTTATTAAGTACTGTGACCTCGTAGCCTATATGCGCGATGGAAGGGTGGTGAGGGTTGAGGCCCGGAGCTAGCCTTGCAGCGTTGATGCTTGTATCCGCGGTATTGGCGGCCTCCGCGTCGGCTGCCGGGCTCCCGTATCTTGGGGCGTTGCTGTCGGCGCCGCTGAAGCACCCCTACTTCCTCGTCTCATCCAACGCGACCAGTGTTGGGCCCGGCTGGACCCCCGTCCTCCTCAACGTCACCAACATCGGTGGCACGGCCTACGGTGTTGAGGTGTGGCCCGGTGTAGCGCAGAACCTGGAGGTCAGGGCGAGCGTGTTGAGGGTCGGTGTGGTTAAGGGTAACTCCTCCTTCACCTACCTGTTCTACGCGCGTGCAGTCGCCCCTGGGCAGGCCGGGTTCACCATAGTCATTAAGTTCTACGATCCTGTCGACGGCGCCTATAAGGCTGAGAAGGTGCCGATAGTGCTTGTGTCGAGGCCCGCGGCGGCAAAGCTTGCAGCAATGCAGGTCGGGGTTCTCAGGCCGGGTGAGAAGTATATCGTGTTGCGTGTCTACAACCTTGGGAACGCCGAGGCGCGTGACGTCAACGTGAGCCTCGTGTCCTGGATGGGTGTCTCGACTCACGCTGTCAGCGTGCAGCTGGGGGACATACCCGCGGGCGGTGTAGCTGACTTCACTGTGCCGGTCAGTGGTGTGACGCTCTCGTCTCCCGGCCAGCAGCCGGTGCTCGTGCTTCAGGCGACGTATATAGATGCTGACGGCTCGAGGAGGGTGGTTCCCCTCCAGGTGAGGGTCGTCCTGGAGCCCCTGGTGCCCGTGCTGACGTATAGTGTAAGCCCCGTCTACCTCATGCCGGGCGAGTGCCGCGTCGTTGACGTCTTGTTGAGGAACACGGGGTCTGGCGACGCCTACAACGTGTCTGTCGCCTACACCGTGCAGCCCCCCCTCGTGCTCCGCGGCGCGGGCCCCACGTTCATACCCCTGATCCCTGCCGGCGGGTTCGCGAGGCTCAGGCTGGTGGTGTGCGCCCCCTCGACCACCATGTCGACGGCGTCCATGATAGGCGTCGGGCTCAGCTACAGCAACGCCTACGGGATCCATGGGGCCTACACGGTTAGGATACCGGTGTCTATAGGTGAGGCCTATGGAGTGGTCAGGGCCTATTTCAGGCCTGGCAACATCACGCTCTCCGAGGGGGAGTGTAAGGGGCTGAGCCTCCACGTGATCAATGAGGGGTCTACAACGGTTCATATAGCGTCAGTAACCATACAGCCCCTCCAGCTCCTCGCAGTGTCATACAGCCAGCCGGGCGGCGTCGCACTGAAGCCCGGTGGGAGGCTGATTGTACCAGTTAAGGTGTGTGCGGCCAGCAGGATTGCGGCCCCGGTTGCTGCGACGCTGGCGGCGGTCGTCGCCTACCGGGGCGGGGCTGGCGGCGGGGGGCAGGCGGCTGCAGCCGCGATGGTCGACTTGAAGCCGAGGCCTATGCCTGTGATATCCGTCTCGTGTAGGCCCTCGATAATCCAGCCGGGTGAGGCCACAGTCTACGTCAACGTGTCGTCTGACACGCCGCTCGAGGAGATGCATGTGAGGGTCACCTTCCAGCAGATAGGCGCTAGCTTCGAGAAGTACTTCACCCGTACGAGGAGCGGTGTTGTCACAGCCAGGCTCGTCGTGCCAGTGCAGCTCGACGGCTCCAACCTGGCCGCCATGGTGGCCGTGGACTATGTGGATGCATGGGGTAGGAGGGGTGCCTCGACCGGCGCCTGCACCGTGGTAGTGGGCGGGGTTCCGAGCATAGAGCCTGTATCGACGACCGTGGCCCCTGCAGTCGCTAAGCCGGGGGATGTGGTGGCGATAAGCATACTCGCCGCGAACAGGGGCACGGGCTCAGCCTTCGACCTGGTGGCGACCCTTAAGCCGCCGAGGGGGTTCAGCGTGATAGGTGAGAAGTCGATATACATAGGCAGGCTCCTTAAGAGCGCCACCACTGTCCTCAGCTACACGCTCCAGGTTCCGGAGCACGTCTCCTCCGGCACGTATACGGCGGTCATACATATAAAGTACCATGATAGCCTTATGAGGGAGCATAGCGTTGAGATAAAGGTGCCCATCAAGGTGTCGACGACTGGTGGTGGTGTGCAGCAGTCTGGGGGTCAGGCGGCCGGGGGCGTTGTTACTGGTAAGCCGAGCACCCCGCCGCTGGGCATCGCGGCGGTCGTGGTGGGCGTGTGTGTCGCGGCCGCCTTCATACTATACTACCTGCGCTCGATGAGGGGTGGTGGGCCACGGGGCTGAGGCTGAGTGATGTTGTCTGGTGGTCTTTTAAGAGTCTGGGCGAGGCGCGGACTAGGAGTATACTCTCTATGCTGGGGGTGGCGATCAGCGCCGCACTGATAGTCGGCGTTATCGTGCTCACTGCGAGCTACGGGTATGAGGCGCAGAGGATCATAAGCAGCGCCTTCAACCCCAGGACTATAGTCTTGTTTCCGAGGGGTATGCTCTTCACCGATGTCGATGTCGTGAAGCTCGCGAGGCTTGAGGGCGTCACAGCGGTCGTCCCCTCATTCTCGATGAGCTGTAGGATTACGGGGATGGGTGCACCTAGGGAGGTAACTGTCATAGCCACGAGGATACCCTTGCTCAGGATGCTGGCCCCGTCGCTCAGGGTGGCTCAGGGCATCGAGACCGACCAGCCGGGCACGTTGATGGCCGGCTGGTACGTCGCCCACCCGCCTGAGCAGACGACGCCGTTCCTGAGCCCGGGCACCGTCGTC
>CAYZCH010000098.1:0-4065 GCA_964476405.1 uncultured Desulfurococcales archaeon | reverse complement strand
CCTCTCACAATACCTCCTCTCATCCCTCCAGCTCCCAGGCCTCATACTCGTCGCGCTCGCCCCGCCGCCAACACGACTCCTAATCGCCTGCCTAGGCTTCTGGGCCGCCGGCATGGCGCTGGCCGGCTCAGGGTTATACATCCACGCGGTTCGCGAGATGGGGGTCAGTCCTAGGCGGGCCTTCTTCGCGTCGGCCAGGGCGTCGGCCATCAGTATGGCGTTGACACCAGTACTGCTAGCCTACAGCCTGAGGGGGCTCCTCGGAGTCGGCGTCGGCTTCATAAAGACGCCTAAGAGGAGGGGGCGCGGCTTCATACCCTTCACGGAGGCCGCCGCGCTCGCCGCCTGCCTGGCGGCGCTAATCCTCGGCCCCCCGTCTCCATGGAAGATACTGGTATTAATGTACCCGGCGGCCATAGCCTACGTGGCGGTGAGGCTACGCAAGTGGCTGGCCTAGACGGTGGTTGGCCGTGGAGCGTCCCTGGTCGAGGACTGCGAGGCTGCTAGCCGCGCTCTCGGTTGTCGGCTTCGCGTCCTTCACCCTCTCACTCCTCTTCTCTGCCTGGCTGCAGGCGATGGCGTCGTACATGTTCATGGCGTCGACGGCTGCCGCGGCCACCGGGCTCCTCCTGGCTGAGGCGAGGAGGGTTGCCGTGGGTATCGTGAGGGTTCACGGCCTCGACGTGTCCTCGCCGTGTCTTCCAGACCCAGCGCTGGCTGTGCTCGCGGGCCTAGCGCCGCCCGCCGCGGCCGTGCTGGCGTACGTGGCGGTCTCGAGCCTGTCATGCATAGCCGGCATGTTGGACTCGAGGCGCGTCTACGTCCCCAAGAGGCCGAGCCTCGGGGGGTTGATGCCCTACTCGCTGATCATGATAGGCCTCCCCTCCCTGTTCAGCACGGTCTCCGACTACATAGAGAAGTTGTCCTACTTGGCCTCCAGCCACGCCTCCTCTATGACGTAGACTGTGTGGTATGGGCCGAGCCTACGCCTCCTACCCCTGACCCTGAGCCTCGCTGTGAAGAGGGGGGCGTCCAGCACCAGCGTCTCGGCCTCCCCGCCCTCGAAGGCGGGGTTGAAGCCGTAGAGCCTGCTCAGCCTTATCACCTCCTCGACGAGCTCCTCATCGAGGATCCTGCCTGCGAGCTCGCCGGGGAGCCCGTAGGCCTGCACGCTGACCACCATTACCTTGAACCCGTCCCTGACAAGCCACCTCATGTACTCCTCCTGGTTCTTCCTCCAGAGCGGGGCGTATATCTTGAGCCCCGCCTCCATGGAGGCCATGGCGAAACGCAGCCTCTGGTAGTCGCTCAGAAGAGCCCCGGTCACCAGCCCCTCACAGCCCAGCCTCCCCCCAGCCTCGGCCAGCGCGTCGACTATCGACTCGTACTCGTCCCCGGCCCCCACCTCCCTGTAGATGAGTGGTAGGCGGAGCGCCCTGGCCTGGAGCCTGACGAGCTCGACCCCGGGGTAGTGGAGGAGCATGCTGTCCCAGCCGCGTGGCTTCAGCGATACCAGCCCCGCCACCTCGAACCCGTGGAGCACGGCCCAGTGGAGCGCGTAGCAGCTATCCTTACCGCCGCTGTAGAGTACGCAGACCCTCACGGCAAACCACCATGTTTAAATACTATCGGTGGGAAACCCGTGGAATCCCGGTGCAGACGCATGCGCCAATGGCGTTAAGCCTCCGGGCCCCCCAGACGCCAGACATGGTTCCGAAGTACTTCTATAACATAGTCCCAGACCTCCCCGAGCCCCTGCCGCCGCTCAGGAAGCCGAACGGGGAGCCCGTGAAGCCGGAGGAGATGGAGGTACTCTTCGCCAAGGAGCTCGTCCGCCAGGAGTTCTCGAAGGAGAGGTTCATACCGATACCGGAGGAGCTGAGGCAGACGTACCTGGAGCTCGGACGCCCGACCCCCCTGCTCAGGGCGAGGAGGCTTGAGGAGAGGCTAGGCACGCCGGCCAGGATCTACTACAAGTATGAGGGTGTCACCCCCACCGGGAGCCATAAAGTGAACACTGCGACCGCCCAGGCGTACTACAACATGAAGGAGGGTGTTGAGAGGCTGACGACCGAGACCGGCGCGGGGCAGTGGGGCTCTGCGCTGGCCCTGGCAGGCGCCCTCTTCGGCCTCAAGGTGAGGGTGTACATGGTGCGTATAAGCTACCTTCAGAAGCCCTACAGGAAGGTGTTGATGCAGCTCTACGGAGCGGAGGTGGTGCCCAGCCCGAGCAACCTCACCGAGGTGGGTAGGAAGTTCCTCGAGCAGGACCCCAACCATCCGGGGAGCCTAGGGATAGCGATAAGCGAGGCCATAGAGGATGCAGTCACCCACCCCAACACGAAGTACTCGCTCGGCTCGGTGCTCAACCACGTCCTGCTGCACCAGACGATTATAGGGCAGGAGGCTAAGAGGCAGATGGAGGAGATAGGCGAGTACCCCGACTACGTAGTGGGCTGCGTTGGGGGCGGGAGCAACTACGCTGGCCTAGCATACCCGTTCGTCGCGGACAGGCTGGCGGGCAAGACGGAGACAAGGTTCATAGCGGTCGAGCCCAAGGCGGCGCCGAGCATGACGCGTGGAGTCTACACCTACGACTTCGGCGACACGGCTGGCATGACACCGCTCCTAAAGATGCACACTATAGGCCACCGGTACGTGCCGCCACCGATACACGCCGGCGGGCTACGCTACCACGGCGTGGCGCCGACACTCAGCGTCCTGGTCAAGCACGGCATAGTCGAGCCGAGGGCCTACCACCAGACGGAGGTGTTCAGGGCGGCGCAGGTGTTCGCGCAGGCGGAGGGCATAGTGCCGGCCCCTGAGACCGCCCACGCCGTGAAGGCGGTGATCGACCTCGCCCTGGAGGCTAAGAGGAGGAACGAGGAGGTGGTGATACTGTTCAACATGAGCGGCCACGGGCTCCTAGACCTGAAGGGCTACCAGGACTACCTGGAGGGCAAGCTGAAGGACTACGAGCCCGAAAAGATAGACCTCTCATACCTGCCGAAGATAGAGGAGGGCTGACGAGGGGCCCGGAGCGCGTGGAGCCAGGGGGTGAGCCGGTATCTGGGACGCGGTTTTCTCTACAGGCTCGCACCAATAGACACCCTGAAACCCCATGAGCAGGTCGACTGGAGGAGGGTCAGGCTCCTCGCCGAGGACATGGCCCGCCGCCTCCTAGTGCTGAGACCCATTATAGTCGACCGCGAGACCAGGGTTATAATAGACGGCCACCACAGATTCGAGGCGTTAAGGCTCCTGGGCGCGAAGAGGGTGCCAGTGGTGGCCGCGGGGAGGAGCGATATCGAGGGGGTCTCCACGTGGGCCTACCTCCTAAACCCCTCCCTCTCGATGATGGCGGGGAGGCTGGCGAGGATCCTGAGGGCCTCGGCTGGGAAGGGGTGCGCCAGGCTAACCATAGAGTATAGGGGGCGTGTACTTGCCTCCGTCGAGGGCGACCCAGTATCGCTCCACGAGGCGGCCTCAAGCCTCGTCGAGCTCATGGGCTGGAGGCCGAGGAGGGTTCCGGTTGAGGAGGCGGACTCCGATAGGTGGTTGGTCGTGAAGCCGCCGGTGATAAGCCACGAGCACGTAGTCAAGCTGGCATCGGCCGGGCGCCGCCTACCCCCGAAGACCACGTGTTATCATACGTGGCTGAAACACGTCTACAGCCCCACACCCCTATCACTCCTCCTCTGAAGAATAATTGAGGGGTGGGCGCGGCTCCTCCAGGGGTGCTGCCCGTGCCGCTGCTCGGGGTCAGGGTGCTCGACAACCCGCTCGCACAGGATAGGCTCCGTGTGCTGAGGGACTCGGGGACGCCGCGCTGGGTGTTCCGCAGCGTCCTCGAGGAGTGTGGCTTCATTATAGCCTACGAGGCGTCCAGGGGGCTCCCCTCCAGGCCGACCAGGGTGTCGACCCCGATGGGGTCTGACGCCCCGGCCCTCGAGCTGCAGGACGACAGGGTTGTCGTTGTGGCTGTTCTGAGGGCTGGGCTGCCCCTAGCTCAGGGAATGGTCAGGGCGTGGAGGAGGGCGAGGATGGGGTTCATAGCGGCTAGGA
>CAYZCH010000097.1:0-10834 GCA_964476405.1 uncultured Desulfurococcales archaeon | reverse complement strand
CCGCAAAGGCGCTGATATGGAAGGATCTCGTCTCGTCGGGGCGGAGGCCGGCCGAGCTAGCGTCGATCGGCGTGTTCGCCGCCGCGGCAGCGATAGTGGTGTCGTACGCTACAAGGTTCACGTCCGCGCACGCCGCCGTGTACGCGGTATCCTACTTCCTAGTCCCCGTGTTCCTCGCTATATTCGCCGCCCTGTTCAGCTTCATAAGGGAGGCTGAGGAGGGGACCCTCGAGGGGCTCCGGGCCTCGCCGACACCCCACGAGCTGATATACTTCTCCAAGCTCGTCTACAGCTACTTGCTGATAGAGGCTGTGGTAGCCGTCTACACCGCCCTGCTAATGTTCTTCACCGGTGTCGACCCCAAGCTCCTAAACCCGTGGCTTCACGTTGTCGTTGCAAGCTACTCCTTCTACCTCGCCGCGGTCTCGAGCCTGGCCTCCGCAATGCTGACGTACAGCGGCTCTAGGGGGGTTCTAGTCCCCGTGCTGATAATGGTGCTTATACTGCCCGCCAGCCAGGCATACATACCAGCGTACCTGGACGCGCTGAGCGGCATAATCCACGGCGGCCTCACCGCCGGGCTATGGGGCCTCGGAGTGGCGTACGCGTTCGTTGCGAGCGCGTTATCGAGGATACTCCTCGAGGCTTAGCCTCGCCCCCGTCGACGCCACCCTGGAGGAGGCTAGCCTCTTCACGAGGCTAGAGACTATATCGCATGTATGCATGTACGCGGGGTGGGTGGCTGCGACGAGCTCGGCCTCCGCCTCTCCGAGGACGCGGTGGCCGCCGATGGTGGCTGCGTAGAGGAGTAGGCCGCTAAGACCCCTACGCCTCCACCCATCCAGGAGCAGGTATGCAGTGTGCAGCTCGAGGGCCACGCTGGGCTCGTTCCAGGCAGCGTTATCCGTCCCTATCCCGACCCTCAACGCCTCCCCCCTCCTCCACGCGCGGAGCAGCTCGTCTACGTCGGGTAGCCTGCCCACCAGCATCGCGTTGCTGGAGGGGCAGAGGACTACGCCTGCCTCCTCAGCGGCCTCCGCGACAGCCTCGCCGGGCATGTAGGTGCAGTGGACCATGATAACGCCGGGTATCTCCGCCGCGTACTCATAGTCCCTCATGCCGTATAGGCGGCTGGTCTCAGAGACGTGAACCTGCACCGACGCACCGAGCCTCCCCGCCTCAGCGGCGAACACATCGAGGAACCCGGCTACATCGAACACTGTGTCCAGCCCAACCCTACCATACCTCCTAAGGACGCGGAGCACCTCCACCTCCACCTTGGACGCCGGCTGCGGGTAGACAAGCAGCCTGCAGGCCCCCAGCCCGCCCCCGAGTAGATCCACCCTGGAGAGCTCCGCGTAGGTCGCCGCCAGCGCCGCGTCCAGCCTCGTCATCGACGCCACCGAGGGGAACAGTGAAAGCCTCTCCCTCAGCAGCCTGTACTTCAACCCATGCGGCTGGGAGACGAGCTCCTCCAGCCCCAGCCCCTCGCCACACTCCGGCGCCACGTAGTCTAGGAGGTGCACGTGTGCGTTGCACAGCCCAGGCATAAGCACGGTTGAGTCGCCGAAGCCTACTGCGCCGGCCGGGCACACCGTCCCCACGCTGGCAACCCTACCCGACTCGTCCACCTCGACGCAGGCGCGGCGGACGACTAGGCCGCCTGCCACGAACCATCCCGCCTTGAAATACCTATACGCATCCGTCATCCCCTCCCCCTCCCACCGGCTGATGGCGGCGGCGTGGATAGATATTACCGGGTTCCCCTGCTGAGCCCGGAACCCCGGAGACTGTATGGAGGCGTACAAGGCGGAGGGCGGGCCACCCGGGAGCGTGATATGGCTGGTCACCTCGGCCTGCAACATGAACTGCATGCACTGCTACGTCTCCAGGTGGAGGGGGAGGCTGCGTGAGCTGGGTAGCAGGGGGAGGATGAGGCTGGCTGAGGAGATGGTTGATGCCGGCGTCGACTGGGTCGCCGTCACAGGCGGCGAGCCCCTAATACTCCCCGATATCTGGGACGTGCTGAGGCTCCTTAGCAGGGGCGGCGTAGAGGTCGGGGTCAACACGAACGCCCTCCTACTGGACGCCGGGAGGGCCGCCAAGCTATCCTCCCACGTCTCGACAGTCTACGTGAGCATAGACGGGTCGAGGGAGACCCACGAGGCCATGAGGAGGTGCAGGGGCTGCTACGCCAGGGTGGTCGAGGCCGTGAAGACGCTGACCAGGGTGGGCGTCGAGGTAGTACCCGTAATGGCTGTATCGAGGATCAACGCTGCAGCCGTGAAGAACTACATAGGGCTAGCCGCAGACATGGGTCTCGGGGAGGCAGCTATAATACCTGTTATGCCGCAGGGGGAGGCGATACGCACAGGCATATGGGTGGACGCACAGACCTACAACAGGGCTGTGGTGGAGGCTGCCGCGGAGGCGCGCGAGAGGGGTGTCAGGCTATGGCTCTGGTGTACACCATACGCCCCCGCCCTCAGACTGCCCGCGGACACCGTCACATACACTAACTGCAGGCTCTCAGACACGGTAGACCTCGACCCCGCCGGCGGCATACTCCTATGCGACGTCCTCGACATAGTACTAGCGGACGCCGCGGGCCTAGGGTTCACCAGGGCCGCCGAGGAAGCGGAGTCCCATCCACTGACCAGGCTTGTGGAGAGACCCGAGCTGACCGGGCCGTGCAGGAGCTGCCCATACAGGTGGGAGTGCCTCGGGGGCTGCTACGCGCGCAGCCTCATAATACGCGGCGGCCTCAACGCCGGCGACCCGCTATGCCCCCTCGCCGGCGGGGCGGCCGGCGAAGACGGTGCTGGCGAGCATGAAAAGGACGGCTATAAGCACTAGTATCGCCAGCCCAGCGACGAGCCTGACAGCCACGACACCAAGGAGCCACACGCCCAGGGCTATTACCCCGCCGAGGAGCGCCTCCTCGAAACCCTCGGCACTCAACACGCTCCACAGCCTACCGCTCCTGGCGTAGACGCCGAGCAGCGCGCCGACAAACCCTCCAACTACACAGTAGTAGCCTGCTCCCAGTAGACCGGAGATCCCCGCCGCCGACCCCGCCGCTACCGCCAGGAACCTCCTCCTGAGCACACCACCATCCATACCACGCGCTACCCCGTAGACTTCACGAACCTATACTCCACGACCTGCACGAGTATAGCCAATAGGAGCATCGCCGCCGGCAGTATCATTAACAGGAGGCTCCAGACCGCAAAATCGCCTGCCTGTCCAGCCACCCCTACACCACCCATATACACTCCAGGTTGCAGCCCACCCCATTAAAACAATACAGTATTCAGAGGCGAGGCGGGAACCCGGCCGCCCAGACAAGGAGCCCGTAGAGCGCCGCCAGAACCACGAAGAATGGCAGGGCAACCCTATGGTAGTCGCCGACACCCGCCCTCGAAAGCCTGACCGCTATTATGTTCGCCAGGGAGCCAAGTATGAAGCCGACACCCGCGACGTTAACCCCCAGCGCGAGCACACGCCACTCGGCGTGGAGCCCGACCAGGAGGATTGTCGCCGGCACGTTGCTGACTAGCTGTGAGAGCGTCACCGAGGCCAGGTAGAGGCCGGGGCCGCCGCGGGGAACCTGAACGCCGAGCGTCGACAGGATCCTGGCTAGGGCGCCGAAGTCGACGAACATCAAAGCGAATACCGCCACCAACGCATAGTCAAACCCCCTCAACACCTCCGGGTAGAGCAGGGCGTAGACAGTCAACGCCGCCGCCAAGGCTAGGGGCTGGAGCCCAACCTCCGCTAACACCACTGCAAGGACGAGGAGGATGCAGGAGACGGCCGCAAGCCCCCTCCTAGGCCTCACCGGGGGAGGCACAGGGAACCTGCCCACAGCCCCCACCCTCCTGGCAAGGAGCCAGGCGTAGGCCGAGAGCAGGAGCATTGAGGGGACAACAAACCACGACATCACCGACACGAAACGAGCGAACCCAACACCACTATACCTCCATATAATTATGTTCTGAGGGTTCCCTATCGGAGTGAGGGAGGAGCCTATATTAGCAGCCATAGCCATCAACACCACGAGATACTCCTCACCAACATACATGATGCCGGCCAAAGCCCTGGCCAGGGGGACGTAGACGAATAGGCTAGCATCATTCATTACAATAGCCGCCGACAACCCACAAACAACAACCAGCACGACGACCGCAAGAGAGCCCCGCCCCCCGACAAAGCCGAGAATCCTCCCAGCAACAAGGCTCAACAACCCGGAGAGCTCAAGCCCCCTCGAAACAAGCATTAGGCACACGATGAGGCAGAGCGCATCCACATCAAGAACCCTCGGGACGAGGCCAAGGAACCTGACAGGCCCCACAACCACCAAGACCACGGGGAGGAGCAGGAGGAGCGCCGAGAGGAGGGGCTCACGGGAGACAAAGCCACGCAACGCACCAACAACACCCACAGCCCCAGCCCCCACAGCACAGGATGGGGTGTGAACCACCCAGCGTAAAAAGGAGCCCCATCAGCACTCAAGACCTTCTTCATGCCCCCATCACGCCTGCAGGGATCCGAGGCGCTGGGGTCATCATCGAGCCCTGCCGAGACACGCGGGGAGAGGGGCTGTGAGACAGTATCCTTTCATACAACTACGTTAAAGCAGGGCAACCCCTCTTAAACGTGGCGATAAAAACACGCGCCGCCAAGAGACGCTACAGGGAGAGGCTATGCCATGGATAAACACCGAGGCCGTACGAGCGGCCGCAGACAGGCTCCGGGGACTGACGGCCAGCGCCGCAGACGACTTCACAGACCCCACGTACTATCCGCCCAGGGGGGCCGACGAGGAGACCACGGCTGCATACTTCCTCGTAATGGTGGCCATGGATCATAGGCTCTCGAGGCCGGGGAAGCCATACGAGGCCGTCATCGATGGACGACTACTACACGGGGCAGACCTACTATACTACCTAGGGGCCAGGAGGCTCAGGGAAGACCCAGGCTTCTTCACACCCGAGAGGCTAGCCTCGGTGACAGGAAGGGATATACTCGACTGGCTATGCGTAGCAAACACCTGCCCCCCAGACCCTGAGAGGAGGGCAGCACTCCTCAGAGACCTTGGGGTCAAGCTAGCCAGGCTCTACGACTCAAACCCCCTAAACCCCATAAGAGCAGCAGACAACACGCTGAACGGCACACCCGAGAAGCCCGGACTAATACAGACCCTTGGAGTCTTCCAGGCCTACAATGACCCGGTCTGGAAGAAGATAATGCTCCTAGCAAAATTCCTCGAGAGAAGACGCATCCTAAGGATCAGGGACGCGGAGTCGAAGAGAGTGCCCGTCGACAACCACGTAGCAAGAATAGCCTACAGGATAGGCATAGTAGACGTAGAGGAGAACCTCAAACCACTACTGGAATGGAGGAGGCACGCGACACCACAGGAAGACGTACTGCTAAGAACAACCATTAGGGAGGCATGGCACCTAGTAGCAGAGGAGGCAGGCATAGACGACTACACACTAGACGACCACCTATGGAGCTTCGGGAGGAGAATCTGTAAGCCAGAAAAACCAAACTGCAACAAATGCCACAAACACCCACTATGCAGAAACAACAACTGCATCTTCAAGGACATATGCAGGGGAAGGAGCATCAAAGAACACCTATACATAGACACATGGTGGTACTAGCCCACCACACACCGATCAACAAATAACCCCTCAGCCAGGAATGGAAACCCACGGCACAAGACGCGGAAGAGAACACTACGCGCGCGGGGGTGCCCGAGCCAGGTCAAAGGGGTCGGGCTGAGGACCCGATGGCGTAGGCCTGCGTGGGTTCAAATCCCACCCCCCGCACCACCAAAATCCTCCCCAAATTCTCCCGGCAAGGCTAGAGACAGCCGGCAAGCTACACAACATGTTCTAACCGGGTAGACGAGAAGGAGGGGGATGGTGGACCGGCCGGGATTTGAACCCGGGACCTCTCGGGTGCAAGCCGAGCGCTCTTCCAGGCTGAGCTACCGGCCCAACACTCCATTCTGGGCTGGCTTGAATAGGGGGTTCATATTTTTCTTTCGCGTGGACAGGGGCCCTCGCCCAGGCCCCGGCTGGCCGCCGACGGCCCCCGCTGAGGAGGAGGGGGCTGGGGAAACTCCGCCCTCCCCGCGGCACCGGGGCCCCGTAAGGGGCGCGGGTGAGACCCGCGGCTACGGCACAGAAACGGCACGTCCCCCGGTGGATGGCGATGAGGGGGTGAGGGCCCGTGGGCGACCGCGGGCCAGCTAACCCCCTGAGGGACGCCGGGGGGAGCGGTGAAACGGCCGTCCCCCGGGGAGTAAGGGGGCGCGCCGATGAGGCGCCGCGCGAGCGGCGCGCCCGTAGACCGCTTAGTCGGATGCGGCCGTAGTACAGAAGGCGGGTTATAGCCGGGGCCTGGGCGAGGGCTACTATATTAGGTTGTATACTCCGTCCCTTCTCATCTTAACCTGGGTGTCGTCGTGGGTAGGAGGAGGAAGAAGTATCGTAAGAGGATTAGCTTGAGGCCTCAGCCGAGGCTGCCGACGATCTTCGACTGCCCCAACTGCGGGGCTAGGATGATGACCGTGACCATCGATAAGAAGAGGAGGCATGGGAGAACCGTAGTCGCCGTCATAACCTGTGGGAAGTGCGGGCTCTACGCCGAGATGGAGGTTCCAGACATCTACGCGCCCGTCGACGTCTACTCGAAGTTCCTGGACGCGTTCCTCGAGGGGAGGATCGAGTATAAGTTTAAGGGCGGAGAGTCGGGTGAGGCCGAGGTGTCGCTGAGCGAGCTTGCCGAGGAGGGCGGTGAGGGGGAGGAAGGCGTTGAGACTGGGGAGGGTTGAGTCGAGGCTCCGCAGCATACTCGACTCGGGGGAGAAGCTCGTATTCGTGCTCGTAGACCCGGAGAAGCCGCTCCCGCCGAGACTGGGTGATGTCGCCGGCCTAGCGGACGCGGTTCTTGTCGGCGGCTCACTCAACATAACCCCCTACGACATGGACGACTACATAAGGGCTGTCAGGCGCGTCGCACCCGGCAAGCCAGTCATAATATTCCCCGGCGGCGTCAACACGGTCTGCAGGGAGGCAGACGCAATACTCTTCATGACCCTCATGAACAGCCTAGACCCCTACTGGATAATAGAGGCGCAGGTCACCGCCGCACCGCTGATAAAGAGGCTTGGGCTCGAAGCAATACCGTCAGCCTACATCATATACGGCCACGGCGGCGCCGCCGGCCACATAGGCAGGGCTATGCCCATACCATACGAGGCACCCTACATAGCCGCCGCCTATGCAGCGGCAGCAGAGCTCCTCGGAGCGAGACTGGTCTACCTAGAGGCGGGGTCAGGCAGCCCGAGGAGGGTGCCGGACGAGGCCGTGAAGGCTGCGAGGAAGGGGCTAGACTACGCAATGCTCGTGGTGGGGGGTGGCATAAGGAGCCCCGCTGACGCAGTAGGCGTCGTGGATGCAGGCGCAGACGCCATAGTCATAGGAACCGTCGTCGAGAGGGATCCAGACACAGCGGCAAAGATAATAGAGGCTGTGAAACACCGCTAAAGACCATACTTCCTCCTCAACGCCTCCTCGACGTCGACGCCGACGAGGTTCGCTATGCTCAGAGTCCACGCGATGACGTCAGCCAACTCCTCCTCCACAGCCCTCCTATCACCCTTCAGGAGGGCTTCAGCAAGCTCACCAACCTCCTCCACCAGCCAAGTGAACGTGGCGTAGAGGCCCCTCTCAGAATCCCTCTCAAAATACCTCCTCCTCATCTCCTCCTGTACCCGGCGCAGCTCCAAGCCCCGCCGCCGAGCAGTATTTAGGGAGATCGTGGAGGGTATAGAAGCGGGTAGGGGGTATTGCCGAGGAAGAGGGCTAAGAGGAGGAAGAAGCTCGAAGAGGAGGAGGAAGAGGCTAAGGAGCCGAGCGTAGTCACAGCCGCCGGCCTGCTAGCGTTCGAGGAGGAGGAGGCGCTCGTAAACATAAAACCCGTACACGTGCTCGCCGCCACCATAGGCTTCATAGCGCTCATAATGATACTGCATTTCGTGATCTAGCCGCTTGTTTTAAGCATCCTCGCTATCTCCTCCCAGAGCGAGTCCACGTACCGCTGTATCTGCTCGATATCCTCGCGTGATAGGTGCTGGAACCTCCCCTGAAGCCTCAGGTACTCCTCGACGGGCTTCCTCCTAGACGGATCCAGCAGCCTGTTGCTGGGCGGGTTGAGCCTCAGCCTCCCATCAATTATCTCCATCAAAGGCCACATCCCTGTCTCAACAGCAAGCCTTGCCACCCTGACCAGGTCTTCGGGCTGGAACCTCCACCCCACAGGACATGGGGCGTGCAGGTGTATGTACTTGAACCCCTTGATCGACGCAGCCCTCCTAACCTTCTCTATGAAGTCCGTCGGGTAGCCTACACTCGCCGTCGCAACGTACGGCACGCCGTGGCTGGCTACTATCAACGGCATGTTCTTCTTGTGTTCACGCTTACCCGTAACAGTAGTCGTCGTCCATGCACCATAGGGTGTGAGGCTGCTCCTCTGTATACCCGTGTTCATGTACGCCTCGTTGTCGACGCAGATGTATAGTATGTTCTCGTTCCTCTCAGCCGCCCCACTCAACGCCTGCAACCCTATGTCGGCCGTCCCACCATCACCCGCCCAGACAACGACGACTGCATCCACACCCCTCCTCTCATACGCGGCCGCAAGCCCCGAAGCCGCAGCCGCGCCAGCCGCAAACACTATGTTGAGCACCGGCATACCCACGCCGCTCCTAGGCCAGATACCCTGTATCACGGACGAGCAGCTCGCCGGTATGACGAGCACAGCCCTATCCCCTATAGCCATCCCCAGCAGCCTGAGCCCGAGCGCCTCAGGGCAGCCCGGGCACGCCGCGTTGCCCGGCATGAGGTACTTTTTCCTGGGGAGCTCACTCAGCCTGACCACGGCCCACACCACCCCCGCAACGCTCCACGACGCTGAAAACACCGCCGTGGTACCAGAGGAGCGGGATCCTCAGGCCGCCGCCCACCTCCTCCACCATCCCCGCAACCCTCCTCACGATCTCCTCGAAGTCCTCCACGGTCACCCACGAGCCACCAACACCAGCCACAACACCAACCATTCCCCTGAACCCCTCAAGCCAGCCGGACGCGTCGAGGTATAGCTGGCCCGCCGACCCCATCGACACACCCCTGTCCATGAACACGAGCACCGCATTGGAGGGGACGAGCTCGGCCAGCTCCCTCCATGGATGGGGCCTCAGGAACCTCAGCCTGGCGACACCAACCCTCAACCCCTCCTCCCTCAGCGCATCCGCCGCCTCCTTAGCGTCCTCCATCCACGCCCCCATACCAACGACCACGTAGTCGGCGTCGCAGCACTTGTAGCAGTCTATCAGGCTGTCGTAGTAGCGGCCCGTCAACCTACCATAGGCCCTCCCAGCGTCCCTGATAGCCTCCACAGCCCCCATCATAGACTTATACATGTCTATCCTGAGCTCCTCGTAGTACTCGTCCGGGGCTATGTTACCCATGGAGACCGGCGACCCCGGCTCGATGACGTATGGCTGCCTACGCTCCGGGAGGAACTCGTCGACTATGTCCTGGCCCGGTATATCCACTGCCTCGACGGTGTGGCTCAGTATGAAGCCGTCGAGCCCGACCATAACAGGCAGGAAAACCCTCTCATCCTCACTCACCCTGAACGCCATGAGAGTTAGGTCGAGCGCCTCCTGGTTAGACGACGCCATAGATATCAACCACCCCGTATCACGCTGATCAAGTATATCGCAGTGGTCATCGTGTATGTTCCACGGCGGCCCAATAGCCCTCGTAACCACAGCCATCACTAGGGGCACCCTGCTGCCGGCAACCCACCAGACGACCTCATGCATGTAGAGCAGGCCGTGGCTCGAAGTAGCCGTGAACGCCCTGACACCCGCCACAGCCGCACCGTAGGCCGCCGCGAGGGCGGAATGCTCACTCTCAACCCTTATGAACCTGGCATCAAGCACACCCCTCTCAACCATCTCCGCCAACCGCTCAACTATGACGGTCTGAGGCGTTATAGGGTACGCTGAAATCACGCCAACCCTGGCGAGCCTAACCGCCTCCGCCACAGCCTGATTACCCGTAAGAGCAGCCCTCCTACCCAACACCCTCATCCTCCATAACTATAACGTTGAAGGGGCATACCGAGGCGCAGACCCCACAACCCTTACAATACTCATAGTCTATCCTCACACCACCCTCCACGACCTCGATAACCCCCTCAGGGCAGTAGAGCCAACACAACATACACCCCCTACACTCGCCGCGGACGACAGGCCTCCTAGTCCTCCACAGCCCCGTCCTACCAGCAGCACCCGGCGCCGCCCTGGACAGGGGAAGGGGGTGCGCTACCCGCACACCACACCACCATACCCATCCATTACCGCTGAGACATTCCGCTCAGCCAGCCCACCAGACCACCTACGCCTCACCGCCTCCACTAGCGACTCCACGCCGACAACGCCAGACACCCTCGCCAACGCACCCAGCATAGCCGTCCCCACGGCCGGCCAGCCAGCGATCCTGAGCCCACGCCTCAAAGCAATGCCAGACCCATCAACAGTACACAGCCTAACCCCACTCCCACAGGGGGAGGCGGGGGCTCCGGCCGAGTTCACCAACAATAAGCCGCCGTCACGCAACCCGCTACACACATCCACAACACCGATAAGGCTCTTGTCAAACACGACGACGATGTCCGGCTCCCTGACAGGGTCATGCCTCCGGATAGGCTCATCCGATATACGCACATACGCCACCACGGGCGCCCC
>CAYZCH010000096.1:0-35966 GCA_964476405.1 uncultured Desulfurococcales archaeon | reverse complement strand
ATATCCACGGGCCAGGGCTCGCCGCCACCCCACCCCATGACCTCGGCGATCCTCGCCAGCGTCGCCTCCACCCCCCTACTGATGGCCGCCGCCACGTTCTCCGGTTTCACGTCCCCAAGCCTCCCCGCCCAGGCCTCGGCGGACACAAGTGAAGCCCACCTCCTCAGCGTGTCGCGGAGCTGCCCGGCGCTCCTAGGCGCGCCCAGGACGGCTGCCGCCACGCCAGCTGCTATCCTCGCCATCCTCTCCCCCGAGAGGTTGGAGGGCGTGTCGAGGCTCGTGTGGTAGTAGCGGTCGGGCCACTCGTTCAGCATGGACGACGGTATCCCGTGGGACAGGGCTATGTCATGGTCGCTCCCACTACTATACGGCTGGAGGTGGAAGCCCTCCTCCGGGTAACCCCCCTCACCCCAGAACCCGGTGGCGGTCGACAAGGCCTTGTAGAGGCTCCTGTAGAGCAGGGGGTCTAGCGGCGAGGGGAGGGTGTAGAGGCTCTGCACGAGGAGCAGCGAGCCACCGGTCTTCCCTAGGTCGGCGCCTAGCATGTCCAGGCTCACGGCAGCCAGCACGCTCCCAGGCTCGGGCATCGCCCAGTCGAGGGCGTAGGCGGAGCCGGTATACTCCGGCACTATCAGTGCCTCGACGCTGAAGCCCGCCTCGTCGAGCACGCCGGCCCTCCTCGAGAGGAGCCTCATGACCTCGACGGCCACGGAGACCCCGCTGGCGTTGTCATGGCCCCCGGGCGAGGGGTGGCATATATGCGCTATGAGCAGCAGCCTGGGCTCCGAGGAGCCGACCCTCACCCTCAACACCGGCGTCACGGGGTCTGTGTAGCTGGCCTCCACCCTCACCCTGACCATCGACCCGTCGAGCTTGACTGCGTCGCTGTACTGCAGGCCCGCCGCAGGCACCCTGGGCTCGTGCAGGAAGGGCGGCGGGTAGATCGAGTAGTAGCGGTACCCCGGCCCCTGATGTGTGTAGAGTAGCGCGGCCGCACCCCCCGCCACACAGTCCCAGTACTCGGCGCTCCTTGGACGGAGGAGTATCGGCACCGAGCCCCCGCTCCAGGAGGAGCAGTCCCTGCAGAGCCTGGCCAGACCCTCCCCCTCACCCGGCGGGGTATGCGTCACGGCCACCATGGGGCTCGAGGACGTGGAGTCGACCTCCCTCCAGCCCAGCTTCCCCCTCGACTCCACGACGGCGCGTCCGAGCCTCCAGCCCCTAGGCTCCGAGAAGAACCAGGAGCTCCACAGGCCTAGAGCCCCCCTCCTCACCGTGAGCCTTGCCTCCAGCCCCTCAGCCTCCAGCACCTCTGCGAGCCTCTTCGCTGCCTCGACCAGCTGCTGCGACCCCTGAACCCTATGGTAGCGTGAGAGGAGTGAGGCTGTCTCCAGCAGCCTCGGGGGGCTCGCCTCAGCTATCAGATCCTCTAGGAGCCCCACACCCCTACACCGCTGGTAGGATGCTGAAGACCCGTGGTAGAAGTAGCCACCCGTGCTCGATTACTCCCAGGCTCCCACCCCTACATGCCTTCTCGTTGAAGGCGTTCACGGGATCCGGCCTGAGCCCGGGAGCCATCAGCGCCACTGGCACCGGGTCGTCTGTATGGCTCCTCACCGAGGGGGGTGTCGCGTGGTCTGCGGTGACGAGCAGGGCTGTGCCGGGGGGTAGCTGCTCGAGGAGCGGCTGGACGAAGAACCTATCTATATCCTCTATCCTCCTCTTCTTCTCCTCCATGTCCCCGTCGTGGCCCGGCTCGTCGGGGCCCTTGAGGTGCACGTAGACCAGGCTGTAGCCCTCCTCCAGTAGCCTCAGCGCCTCCTCCAGCCTCCTACCATAATCCCTACTGGGATCCCTCACACCGGGCTCCACGGTGACCACGTGCATCCCCATAGCCCTCCCGATGCCTATCTCTACCGGCATCTCGGCTATGAGTGCCGGCTTGACGCCGAACCTCTCCGAGAGGCTGGGCGTGAACCTTGGAACCCTGTCCCCGGCGTCGCGCAGCAGTATCGCGTTCGCTGGTAGGAGCCCCCTCCTCCTACGCTCCTCGTTCACGGGGTGTTTCTCGAGGATCTCTATAGCCCTCCTAGTAAACCTGTTAGCCAGCTCAGCAGTCCTCCTAGCCTCGGGTGTATCCTCCAGGGGCTCGACGCTCTTAATGAAGGGCTTGTAGTCCTTCACAGCGACGCTTATAAGCCCCCTCCTCGCGTAGGCGGGGTCGCTGTTCCCCACCATGCCGGAGAGCCTGTAAGACCTGCTGCCGATCACGACGACCGCCCTATGCCCCACGGTGGCCCTGACCCTCGCGTAGCCATCGTAGACGCCTAGCTCCATGCCGTCGAGGCTCTCGGCGAGCCTCCTGGCCTCAGCACTGCTCAGGCTCCTGCCGACACGCCTATCAATTATCCTGAGCGTCGAGGGGTCTATCGTGGCGAAGTTCGCGCGGAACGCGACCTCGAAGCCCTCCCGGAGACCCAGGCCGGCCCCGAGCGCCTCGAGGGGGCCACGGCCAGTATAGTACTTCTCAGGCTCGTAACCGAGGATCGATATGACCGCCACGTCGCTCTCGGGGGCATAACCCCTACCCACCGTATACATGAGGCCGCAGACCCCCCTCGCCGCAACCTCGTCGAGGCCCGGGGTGTCGGCGGCCTCAAGGCTCGTGACGGGATCCGCCTGCCTGTCAGCCACCCCATCGAGCACGAGGTAGAGGAGCCTCAACCAGCCCCGCCTCCACAGCGGAGAAGGAGGGGTGGAGGCATAAAACTATGAGTGCAGCCGGGGTGGAGGCTTCAGCCCCTCTCCCTAGGAGGCCAAAAACCTGGAAGGCGGAAGCCTCCCCGACGCCCTTGCCGGCTATCCTCAGGGGGTCCCCACAGCGTATATCATCAACGACATTGACAGCTGCATGAGCAGGGGCAGTGCGATCAACGTTGCGGCGGCTATGAGGCCTGGATCCTTCAACCCCGCGGAGGCAGACACCTTGGCCATAACGTATGCTACGAGGAAGTCTATCGCCAGGAACACTATCGAGGGCAATGCCAGGCCCGTTAGAATACCTAAACCGGCCGACACTATCCCTGCACCTCGACCGGTGAGTGGAGGCGTGAGAGTAATAAAAGACTCTTATCCACGTAGCCGAAACCCGTAGCCTTTTTTCCGTGCACACTGGTTGCTTAGGAGCTACTGGCGACGGTATATGCCTAGAGCCGTGAGGCTAGCTTCTATAATAGTCCTAGTGGTGTTCCTCGCGTCAATGGCCACGCCCATGGCGGCCTCAACCCTGCAGAGTAGAGGGGCGTTGTTCAGGCTGAACCCGAGGCTGCTGCTCCTCGAGAAGGCGCCGGCTGTCGCCGGCTTCCTGATCGTGCGGGGCGCCGCCGCGGCGGTGACGCATCTGATGCCAGTGCTTGAGAAGGAGTACCCGGTGGCCATACCGCTCTCACCATCCAAGAGCATAACTGTGAGGGGCGGGCTGGGGGTCGAGGCGTCCCCGCTGGTAAGGCCCGTGTACATCGCTGGTGAGAGATACTACCTCGTGCCGTTCTTCATGAGCGGCAAGGCCCTCGTGAAGCTGCTTGAGGAGAGGGCGTCACAGATACTAGCGTTCTACGCGAAGCCGTTCCCCACCCTCGAGGTATACGGCGTCGGGGACAAGCCGGCGCTCCGTGAAGCCCTCCGCGCGGCGGTCGACAACTATAGGATCAGGGAGCTGCTCGGGGTCACCAAGGTCGAGCAGCAGTACGGCATAGACGGCTCCGGGGTGCGGATAGCGATAATCGACACCGGCATAGACTACGGCCACCCGGACATAGCGCCCGAGCTGATATACTACGAGGGGGTCTACCACGGCAAGTGGATAAGGGAGCCCCTGGTTCTCGACGCGGACGAGATGCAGGTGGTGTTCTTCACCCCGCTGAAGCCCGTCAACGGATACCTCAACGTGTCCTCGGCGACGTTCAAGACGCTTCTCCTCGACTTCCAGAAGGGCTGGGTGCTGGCGGAGTTCAACTATACGGAGTTAAAGGAGATGGGCGTGCTTAAGTCACCCCTACTGAGCGTTGCGGGTATACCCTCCAAGAGCGGCGTCTACCGCCTAGGCTTCACCGCCGAGGAGGTCTTCGCGTTCACCGAGAAGGGTATGGGCGTCGCGCTGCAGGTCTACCCCGTGCTCCTCTACGACCCCAAGCAGCCGGGCGTGTATAGTGCGGCCAGGATAGACTTCAACCTGGACGGCAACTTCACCGACGACCCAGTCATAACGTATAACGGCACGAGGATAGCCGCGTCGCCCGACTACAACGGCGACGGCCTGCCGGACGTCAGCCTCGGCGTGGCGGGAGGCTTCGTCTACGACTGGCTCGGCGTGCTGACGGGCGGCGTCGCCACGATAGTGCCCGGCTGGGATCTCGCCGGCCGCTACCTGAGCTTCTTCTACGACTTCTTCGGCCACGGGACCGCCTGCGCCAGCGCCGCGGCCGGCAGGCCGATAGTCCACTACTACGGCAACTACACCCTGGGCTGGGGCGAGGGCTACGCGATCCTCAACCACACGCTGCCGGGGATGGCTACGGGCGCGAAGGTGGTCGGCATAGAGGGGCTCGTGCTCAACACCGAGGTGGCGCTGCTCTGGGCGGCGGGCTTCGACGCAGCCCCCAACGGCACCATGTACTACAGCGGCCACCCGAGGGCGCAGATAATAAGCAACAGCTGGGGGATAAGCGTGCCGTTCTACGAGGCATTCACCGTCGGCGCGTCGCCCGCCAGGCTGCCGGGGCTCGACTACCTCTCGATACTCGAGGACGCCATAGCGACGCCAGGAACCTTCGCTCCAGACTACCCAGGAGTACTGGTGGTTCACGCGGCAGGCAACGGCGGCGCAGGCTACGGCACAATCACCACGCCCGGCGCGGCCACGAGGGTCCTCACGGTTGGCGCCAGCACCACCTACCACTACGTCAACAACATCCTGGAGGCTAGGGGGCTCCCACCCTACCATAGCTACGCGGAGAACGACGTCGTGTTCTGGTCGGCGAGGGGCCCGACGATGCTGGGCTACGTCAAGCCCGACGTCGTCGACGTCGGCGCCTACGGGTTCTCGGACACGTCGATAGTAAACCACGGCGTGACGCTCATGAGCGGGACGAGCTACGCCACCCCGCTGACGGCTGGCGTCGCAGCCCTCGTCTACGAGGCCCTACCCGATGCATCACCCCAGCTCGTCAAGAGGATACTTATGAGCACCGCGGAGGACATAGGCTACGACGCGTTCAGCATGGGGGCCGGGAGGGTCGACGCGTACAAGGCGGTAAGCCTGGCGCTGGAGCTCGCCGGCGAGAAGGAGAGGCTGGGTGCCCAGCCGCTGCTGGCGGGGAGCAGTGACGCGGGCCGCGTCTACGCGAGGCTCCTCGAGAGGCAGTGGTTCTGGACGTTCAACGACTACCTGCCAGCCGTCATCACGCTCGTCAAGATGCTCTACGCCTACGAGATGGGGATGAGGGTGATGCAGCCCACGATGCTGAAGCTGCCGCGCCCGGTGCCCCTGACGCCGGTTACCTCCTACAGCCTCTTCATCCCCGGCCTGGCGCCCGGGAGCAGCGCTGCCGAGAACTTCACCATCTACAACCCGACCAACACGACGGTCAACGTCACCCTCCACGTCTGCACGGCGAAGCTCATAGATGTTGAGGAGCTGCCGGTGACCCTCCGCCCAGCCGCGGGCGGGGCTGTCGCCCTAGCGGCAGTACCCATACCGCTGGCCGCGATACCCAACAAGACCGACCTCATGGTCGCGATCCTCTCCGTCAACCACAAGTACTTCGACTCAAACAACGACTATAAGCCGGACGTGTTCCTCGAGGTCAGGGCTGTCGGCTGGAAGGACTTCAACCACGACAACCGCATAGAGCACGACGAGCTCATGGAGGTCAACTTCGTGGTGCAGGCATCGAACTACCAGTACCTGACGGTTTCAAACATATTCAGTAAGCTGAAGGGCTACGACTACCTCATACTAGAGCTCATAGCCTACGCCTACCAGGTACGCAACATAACTAGCTCGATACCAGCCGAGCTCACCATAGCATTCTACAGCATGAAGGCGCCCCACCCATGGATGCACGTGGAGCCTTCAACGGCCGAGATACCGCCGGGCGGCGAGCAGACCTTCACACTGGTCGCCAACCCGCCCATGGACACGCCGCCCGTGAGCCACGAGGCGAGGATACTGGTCGACTACGTGACGGGCGACGGGTACAGGTCGGAGATGGTCATACCGGTGTCGGTGACGACCTACGTGGCGGCAGGCAGGGGGCTGACGGTTCTCAGGCCGGCGGAGGGGAGCAACCCGTTCAAGGAGCTGTACCCGGCGTTCTACGTTAGGGGCACATACGACTGGGAGTGGCGCTACGAGGCGGGCGACTGGCGCTTCTACTACGTGAAGCTAGACGGCGAGGGCGTGGCGGGCTACCTCTACTCGGCCGCCTGGAGCGGCGAGTACAGCTACACGACGCTCGACGTGCTTGCCGGCGTGGCGACCGGCGAGTTCGGAGGCCTCGGCTCCATATACCCGGCGCTCTTCAACTACGCTGGCGGCGGCATCTACCTCTGGGCCGCGCACAGGCTCCCCAACGGGGAATACAGCAGCCATATAGGGTTCGTGGCCCTCCACGGCTCCTCCACCACGTACCCGGCGCCGGGCAGGGACTACAGCGGCATAGCGGTGATAGGCGTACACTGCGTCGAGTACACTGGCCCCGAGCCATTCGAGCCCATAAGCCTGCGCCTGATGCCTGTCAGGGAGCCCCTACCCCTACCAGTCTACCTCTCCAACGGCGAGTCTGCGAGGGAGACGCTGATCTCGCCGTACACGGGCATATACATGGTCCACGCAGGCCCCGTGTTCTCGCCGCTCTTCACCAGCCTACTGGCAATGCTGAGGTACGGGCCCGCGGTGAACAAGGCGGTCATGTACACGCCGCGCATAGGCCAGGTCTACAGCATGGCTCCAGGCCTGGGGGCGCTGACGGCCGCCGTGACGCTGCAGAACTCCACCGTCGTCAAGGGCGTTCAGCTGGTGCTGACGCTAGGCCTCATGGAGACGGCGAAGCCCTTCTACATACTGTACCCGGGCTCGCAGAAGCCCACCCTGATACCCGAGCTGGTCATCTTCGAGGAGGCGTTCTACGCGAGGTGAGCAACACCCAAACCGTTTTTAGCCCACAACCCCTACATGGACGCCTCAAACACGCAGCCCCAGACACCTCCCCCAAAGGCAAATAAACCCGGGCCGCCTACCAAGACACAAACCCGGAGCACAGATGGCGGGGTAGCATAGCGGGGTAGGGTAGCCTGGTAGCCCGCGGGGCTCATAACCCCGAGGTCGGTGGTTCAAATCCACCCCCCGCTACCAACGCGGGGCCCCGCCGCCACACGCCCCTCACCTGCCCCTACACATTCTCTCCCACAGCCTAAGCACGGTGCCGGGGTACTTGCCGTCCTCGACGTCCCTCTCGATAAGCCTCCTCTCCCTCCTGCAGGGATCCCCGTAGCCTCCTCCCCCGGGCGTCTCGATGTAGAGTATGTCTCCTGGCTCGAGGACTGTCGTCGTTGAGGGCGGGTGCTCCTCGACGTCGCCGCTCCTCCTCACCACGACGACCCTGCCCGGCGACCCGGGCTCCCCGCCCCTCAGCCCCCATGGGGCTGTCAGCACCCTGCTCATGAGGACGCTTAGCCTCACCCTCTCCAGCACCCTGTAAGCCCTGACTATACCCAGGCCTCCCCTGTACTCGCCGAGGCCCCCGCTCCCAGTCCTCAGCTCATACCTCTCTATGACTACGGGGTGCTCCTCCTCTAGCACCTCTATGGGGGTGTTGAGGGTGTTTGTCATGTTTACGTGTACCCCGTCGACCCCGTCTAGGCCCGGCCTGCCCCCGGAGCCGCAGCCGACGGTCTCGTAGAAGGCCCAGTCAGCGCCCCCGAGGAGGACGTTGGTCATGGTTCCCCCGCTCGCCGCGGGCACCCTGTCCCCGAGGCCCGGTATCCCCGCCAGGGCCTTGTAGACCACGTCGACTATCCTCTGGCTCGTCTCCGTGTTGCCCGCCGCCACCGGCGCCGGTGGCCTGGGGTTGAGCAGGCTTCCCTCGGGCGCCCTGACCTCGACCGCCCTGTAGAAGCCGGCGTTGACCGGCATGCCGGGGTCGAGTATTGATTTCAGCGCGTAGGTGGACGCGGCGAGGGTGACGCCGTAGACGGCGTTAACGGGCTCGGGGAGCTGGGGGCTGGTGCCGCTGTAGTCGAGAACCGCTACGCCTCCCCCTATGCTGAGCCTAAGCCTTATCTCCGCGGCCCCGCTCCTCGCCTCGACATAGTCGACGGCCGAGGACGAGCCCTCGTACTCTCCGAGCATGCTCCTAGTGTACCTCTCCACGTAGTCGACGGCCTCCCTCATAGACTCCTCCAGCCTCTCCAACCCATGCCTCTCCGCGAGCTCCCTAAGCAGCCTCTCCCCGTGGCTGAGGGCGGCTACCTGCGCGTGCAGATCCATCGCCAGTATCCTGGGAGTCCTCGTGTTCGCCTCCAGGATCCTCAGAGGATCCCTCCTAACCCTACCCCCCTCCACGAGCTTTACGAGGGGCAGGGTGAAGCCCTCCTCGAGCATCGTCGAGGCCTCCGGGTTCATGCTGCCGGGCCTGGGGCCGCCCACGTCGACGTGGTGGGCCTTGCAGGCCAGCCAGGCCGCCAGCCTCCCGGAGATGTAGACCGGCTTAACGACCATCACGTCGTTGAGGTGGGTGCCGGCTATGTAGGGGTCGTTGGTGGCCAGCACGTCCCCCTCCCCGACGCCGCCATAGACCCTGTAGGCCTCCTCGACGACCCTCGTGCCGGCGTACGCCATGCTGCCAAGGTGGACGGGTATGTGCTCAGCCTGGGCGACGAGGACGCCGTCCGGGTCGAGGACGGCGCAGGAGAAGTCGAGCCTGTCCCTTATGTTAGGGCTGACGGCGGTCTTCCTGAGGGCTACGCCCATCTCCTCGGCGATGTATATGAGGCCGTGCCATACGACCTCCCACCTTGCCATAGTCTACGCCTCCACGAGGATCGACGAGTCCTCCTCAACCCTGAACCTGTAGCCTGGGGGTATGATGGTTGTTGAGTCCTCCTCGAGTATTATGGCTGGCCCCCCGGCCTCGAAGCCCCCGGGCAGCGACGCCCTCTCATAGAGCGCTGCCCTGACCCATCCGTGGCCGAGCATGTAGGCGTCCCTGAACCCGATGGGGGAGGCCTCCCCCGCCCTCGGGGCCTCGAGCCCGGGCTTCGGCAGGGGCCTGGCCTCGACGACGTGGAGCCTGTATAGCATGATGGGTGGGCGTGGCTCGGGTGGGAGGAGGCCGTAGAGCCTGGCGTACTCCTCCTCGAAAGCCTCAACGGCTCCCTGCAGGCTCCCGGCCCACGGCACCTCTATCCTGCCTGCCTGGCCCCTGTACCCGAGCTCCAGGTAGACCCTGCCGCGGGCCCGCTGCGCGAGCCCCGCGACCTCCCCCTCCTCCACCTCGTCGACCGGCCTGTAGACGGGCATGTAGTGGTCCATCCTAGCGTCAGCGAGGAGGAGCCCGAGGGCCGAGAAGACACCCGGGTGTGGGGGTATGAGCACCCTCCTCACACCTATGGTCTCGGCCAGCTCGACGGCGTGGAGGGGGCCGGCGCCCCCATAGGCGTAGAGGATCGCCGTCGACGGGTCATACCCCCTCTCGACGCTCACTATCCTGATAGCCCTCGCCATGACCTCCACGGCTAGCCTCAGAGCCTCCACGGCCGCGTCGACGGGGTCGAGGCCCAGCTCCTCGCCGAGCCTCCTGTAGGCCTCGACGGCGAGGTCGCGCCTAACCCTCACCCTACCCCCAGCCAGCTCCTCGGGGAGCCTGCCGAGGACTGCGTGGGCGTCGGTGACCGTCGGCTCGACGCCGCCCCTCCCGTAGCACGCGGGGCCGGGATCCGCCCCGGCGCTGAGCGGGCCGACGCGGAGCGCGCCCCCACGGTCAACCCATGCTATAGTCCCCCCGCCGGCGCTCACCTCGACGAGGTCTATGTGGGGGGCTCTGACGGGGTAGCCGCTGCCCCGTACAAGCCTCCCCATGTGCGCCTCCCCGCCGACCTCGAAGAAACCGGTCATCGAAGGCTCCCCGTCGACCACGAGGACGGCCTTGGCGGTCGTCCCGCCCATGTCGAAGCCTATCACCGGGCTCTCTCCCCGGAGCCTGGCGAGGTAGGCGGCTGCTATCGCGCCGGCCGCGGGGCCGCTCTCGATGAACAGGGCTGGCTTCTCCTCCACCGTCTCCACGCCCGCGACGCCGCCGCTGCTCTGCATGACTAGGAGTGCCCCGCGGAACCCCCTCTCCCTCAGCAGCCTCTCCAGGCGCTTAATGTAGCTTGAGAAGAGTGGTTTCAGGAGAGCGTTCACCACGGCAGTCGACGTCCTCTCGTACTCGCCTGGGGCCGGGTCGACGCTGCAGCTGGTCACGACTATACTGTCCCTGCACGCCGACCTTATGGCCTCGGCGGCCTCCTCCTCGAGGGAGGGGTTGCGGTAGCAGTGCAGCATCGAGACCACGAAGACTGTCCTCGGCCCGCAGTGCCTCCTCGCGATCTCCCTTACAGCCTCGGCGTCGAGGCCCTCAACTATGCTCCCGTCGGCGGCGACGCGCCCCCCTACACCATACCTCCTGCTCCTCGGTACGAGTGGCTCGGGCCTGCGGAAGTACGGGTCGTATATCCTCGGCCTGTTCTGCCTCCCTATCTCCAGCACGTCCCTAAACCCCCTGTTGGTCACGAGCACCGCCACAGGCTTCTCCAGGCCAACCTGGCCGAACAACATGTTGGTTCCGAGCGTGGTCGCGTGGATGAAGTAGTCGACCTCCGCGAGCTCCACCCCGGCCTGCTCGACGGCCCTCAGCACGGACTCCTCCGGCCTGCGGGGGTTCGTCAACACCTTGGCCTCCGTCAGCCCCCCGCACCATGCCACGAGGTCTGTGAAGGTCCCGCCTACGTCTACCCCCACGACGCACATCTCCACGGCAGCCCACCCCCTATATGGAGAGGTACGCCTCGACTATCCTCTCGTCCCTCAAAACCTCCTCCGGCGTCCCGTGGAAGACTATCCTGCCCCTCTCCATGACGTAGGCGTAGTCGGCTACCTCGAGGGCCATCCTAGCGTACTGCTCGACGAGGACGACTGTCAAGCCCTCGTCGCGTAGCCTGGAGACGAGCTCTATTATCTCGGCGGCGAGCCTCGGCGCCAGGCCGAGGCTGGGCTCGTCGAGGAGGAGGAGCCTCGGCTCCTGCATCAACGCCCTGGCTATCGCGAGCATCTGCTGCTCCCCGCCGCTCAGCGTGCCTGCCAGCTGCCTCCTCCTCTCACGCAGCACGGGGAAGAGCTCATACACCCTCTCAAGGTTCTCCCTGAACCTCCTCCTCAGCTTCCCCGGGTACGTCGCTATCCTGAGGTTCTCCTCGACGGTCAGGTAGGGGAATATACCCCTCCCCTCCGGCACGTGTGAGACGCCTAGGAGAACCCTGCGGTGGGCGGGGATCCCCGTCACGTCGACGCCGTCGAGGAGTATCCTGCCCCTCCACGGCCTCAGCAGCCCCGAGATCGTCTTCAGCAGGGTCGTCTTCCCCGCCCCGTTGGGGCCGAGGATGACGGTGAGGCTCCCCTTCTCCGCCTCCAGGCTAACCCCCCAGAGGACCTGCACCTCCCCGTACCCTGCCTCGACGCCCTCGACCCGCAGGCTCAACACGGTCACCCCAGGCTCATGGGGCCTATGTAGGCCTCCCTCACCCTCTCGTCCCTCATGACCTCCTCTGGGGCGCCCTCCGCTATCTTGAGGCCGTGGTGCAGCACCACCACCCTCTCCGCCACCATGGAGACAGCCTTCAACACGTGCTCGACAACCACGACCGCGACCCCCTCCTCCCTGCTCAGCCTCTTCAGCAGCCCGACGATGAACTCTATCTCCCTGGGCCTCAGCCCGGCCATGACCTCGTCGAGGAGGAGGATCCTCGGCCTCAGCGCGAGGGCCCTTGCAAGCTCGAGCCTCTTCTTCTCCGGGAGGTTTAGGAGCTCAGCCCTCACACCCGCCTTCCCGGAGAGCCCGACCATGTCCAGCACCCTCCGCGCCTCCTCCTCCGCTTCCTCGACGCTCCCCGTCCTCGAGAGGGCTGCCGCGACGACGTTCTCCAGCACGGTCATCCCCTTGAACGGCTTCACGAGCTGGAACGTCCTAGCCACCCCCCTCGCCGCCACCCTGTAGGGAGGCTCGCCGGTCACGTCGACCCCGCAGACATAGACCCTTCCCTGGTCGGGCTTGACGAACCCTGTTATGACGTTGAAGAGTGTTGTCTTGCCGCTGCCGTTGGGCCCTATGACGGCAACCCTCTCCCCCTCCCCCACGCTTAGGCTGACACCCCGCAGCGCCTGCACGCCCCCAAACCTCTTCCACACGTCGACGACCCTGAGGACTTCACCCGCCACCCCCACCACCCCTCACGACCTGTAGGATCCTCAGCCTCGAGGCGATGCTGTGCAGCCCGTCGGGGGCGAGGAGGGAGACGAGGAGCAGGACGGCGCCGAGGCAGACCACGTGGAGGGCGGCGTACTGCGGTGCGACAGCCATTATCGTCGACCTGAGGTACTCGGAGACTGGTATCACTACGAGGCTGCCGAGTATGGGGCCTGCAAGGAAGTACACCCCGCCTATTATCCCTGCTATCGCTATGTATGTCGACACCGTTATCAGGTTGAAGGCCGCGAAGGGGTCCACGTAGCCGAAGCGCGCGGCGTACAGCCAGCCGGCCGCGGCCGTGAAGGCCCCGCTCACGACCATGGAGAGGAGCTTGTACCTCCACGGGTTGTAGCCGAGGCTCATGGCGACGTTCTCGTCGTCCCTTATAGCCCTGAGCACGTAGCCCGGCTTACCGGCCAGGAGCCACCCCATAAACAACACCTCTGCGAGGAGTATGCCTGCCGCGATGGGGATGTAGGCGTAGGGCCCCCTGAACCTGAGGTAGTACAGGCTCATGGACTCCGGCGTGACGGGGGCCTGGAGGCCAGCCGAGCCACCCGCTATGTCCAGCCCTATGAAAAGCAGCTTGACGACCTCCCCCGTGGCTATGGTGACGAGCGTGAACCAGTGGCTCCTCAGCCTGAGCCAGACGGGGGCGAGGAGGGCTGCCGCCAGCCCACCGACACCGAGGCTCGCCAGCAGCCCGACGACCCCCGGCAGGCCGGCTACGAGGCAGAGGAGGCCGGCGTAGGCGCCGAGGCCGAAGAACACGGCGTGGCCGAAGCTTATCAGCCCCGTGTACCCGGCCATGAGGTTCCATGCCACCGCGGCGACCGCGTACATGAGAGCCAGGAAGGCGGCGTTTGCCAGGAAGGGGTTGCCGAGCAGCCACCCGACAAGCCCCACGGCGACGAGCACGCCTATACACGCGGCCGACTCCCTGACCCCGACGAGCCTCAAGCAACCCTCACCCCCTGAGCGCGGAACCCCTGCGGCCTGAGCAGGAGGACGGCTATGAAGACCAGGAAGGCTACCGCGTGTTTGAGCTCCGGGCTTATGAACACGGCCGACAACTCCTCGATTACGCCCAGGAAGACCGCCGCGGCGAACGTACCCATTATGCTCGTGAAGCCCCCGAGCACGACAGCTATGAACGCTATGAGTGTATAGAAGGCCCCCATCTCGGGGAACACGGGCTGGTGGAGGGCTATCAGGGCGCCGCCGACCCCGCTCACGGCGACGCCGAGCGCGAAGACAAGCATGTACACCTTATCTACATCAACCCCCTGCAGCTCCGCGGCGTCCCTGTCCTGCGCCACAGCCCTGGCGGCAAGGCCGAGGTAGGTTCTCGTGAGGAGGAGGTGTAGGAGGATGAACGTGGCGGCGGAGCCCGCGGCCGCCAGGAGCTCGGTGACCGGGAGACGGATGGGCCCCGCCGACACCACGGCGCCGGTGACGACGCTCCTAACCTGCCACGTGTAGGGCCCCGCTACGAGCTCGACGCCGTACCTTATGAGGAGGAGGAGGGCGAACGTGACGGCTATCTGTACGAGGAAGGGTGCGCGGAGTATCCTCCTGATAGCGGCCGCGTATGTCGCGAGCCCCGCCGCGAACACCGCCGCGAAGGCGAGGGGGACTGCGAGGAGGGGGTCGAGGCCAAGCATGTATGCGGCTACGGCCACGTAGGCGCCCAGCATAAGGTACTCTCCCTGGGCGAAGTTGATTATGTTCAACACCCCCCAGATCAGGGCTAGGCCGGCGGCCGCGAGCCCGTATATGAGGCCCTCCACCACGCCGTTGACCAGGGCGTTCAGCATCATCGACGCGGACACGTGCACTCCAGGGACACCCCCTTCAACCGACAGCCCCTTAGGCCCCCTGCCCCCGGCGGCTCTTGGATGAGGGGAAAAACCAGCCTATTGTGGATGGGTTCAGCTGCTCGGCATGGGGAAGACGGGCTTCTTGGTGGCGTACTCGGGCGGGTAGACGGTGTAGTATTTGCCGTCCGGCATCATCTGGACTATTATGCCCTGCCCTAGTATGTTCTGGCCGTTCTTGTCGAACTTCACCCCCTTCCACGGCATTATCAGCTTGTCGCCGGGTATGTAGATGTTGGCGAGGGCGTCCCTGAGCGCCTTCCTGAACTTCTGCAGGTTCTCCCAGGGCTTGGCCACCTTGCATGCGTCCTCGAGCGCGTAGTAGAGCACCCAGATGCCCGTGTAGTCCCTCGCGCTGTTCCCGTCTAGTGGTACACCGTACCTCTTCATGTACTCCTCCTCGACCTTCTTAAGCCTCGGTATCTTCTTGTCTAGATCCCAGTTGAACACCTCCCTGCTGAACACGTACCACCCCGCCTTGCCGACCTGCTTAACGTAGGCGGGGCTTACGAAGCCGGCGTCCTGCGCCAGTATAGCCTTCACGTGCAGCCCCTCCTCCCTTATAGTCTTCATGAGTAGGAGGGCGTCGTTGACGTAGCTGGCGACGAGCAGGAGGTCGGGCCTGTCAGCCTTCAGCCTCTCCACCTCGGTGTCGAAGCTGGTCACGCTGGCCGCGTGGTAGCTTATATCGTCGACTATCTTGTAGCCAGCCTTACTGAACTCCTCCTTCCACAGCCTCGCAACATTAGTGCCCCACTCGCTGTCCTCATGGATTATCGCGACCCTCTTTATGCAGCCCCCGCACTCGCTGTTCAGCTTGTTTATGAACTCCACCTGCTGCTTGACGAACATGCCGTCGTGGGGCGTGGTCCTGAAGAACCACTTGTAGCCCCTCTCCGTGAGCGTCGGGGACGTGGAGTCCGGGTTGAGGAAGGGGACGTGGTACTGCTCCGCGACAGCGCTGGCCGTCTTAGTGACGGCGCTCTGGTAGGCGCCGACGAGGGCTACGACGTGGTTCTGCGTTATGAGCCTCTCCGCGGCGCTCGCGCCCACCTTCGGCAGGCCCTCACTATCAGCGTAAACCACGACTATCTTCGCCCCGCCGCAGTTCTTGACACCCCCCATCCTGTTTATCTGCCAGACAGCGAACTCGATACCCCTCTTCAGGTCGGTTCCCGTCTCGGCTAGCCTGCCCGTCAGGGGGAGGATGACGCCTATCTTGATGACCCTGCCCCCTCCCCCGCTCGTGGCGCCCGCCGCGCCCCCGCCAGCCCTGTGCATTGCGATGAAGCCCGCCGCCGCGGCTACGGCAACAACTACTACGACTGCTATGATCAGGTATGCGGTGCGCATATACAACACCTGGGCTTTCGTTCGGGGCTCCAGGTGCATGGGTAAAAGAGGGGTGTGGAGGTGATGGGTGCGGGGTATTTAGGATGGGCGGGGCGCCGGCTGTACGGGCGTCTGGTGGGAGGCGGCTGCCGGCCGTACACCTAGGGTAGTTCCCGGAGGAGCATGCCGCCGGTAGTGAAGGTTGGCTTGACTCCCATTAGCCTGGCTGCTGCCCAGGCGCTCGCGGTGTTCGAGGATATGACCGGGATCCCTAGATCCCTCTCGAGGGCGTCTATAACCCTGAGCGTGGGCATGTTTGTGCAGCTGAGGAAGAGGGCGTCCGCCCTGGACGTGTTGACGCTCCTGGCCAGCCTATACACCCTCCACGCCGGAAGCCTCCCTATCTCGAGGTTGTCGAGTATCCCGAGGCCCTTTATGTCGACGACCTCGAAGCCGCTCTCCTCCAGGAACTTCTTCTCGAGGTCGTTGAGCTCGTCTATGTAGGGTGTGGCCACAGCCACCCTGTAGGCCTTAAGCTGCCGGAGCGCGTTCACCACAGCCGTCGCGGTGGCCACCGCAGGCCTGCCAGACGCCCTCTCAATAGCCTCCGCGATCCTCACATCGAACCCGACGCCCTCGACGAGGCTCCCCGTGGTGCAGCCGTATACTATCACGTCGACGTCCGCGGTCGAGAGCAGGGTGGCGGCCTCCTGAACCCTCCTAGCCATCCTCCTAAGGCTCTGCGCGTCCACCCTCTCGAGGCGGAGCCTAGCCGTGTGGACGCTGACGCCGTTGACCGAGAAGAGGCTCCAGAACTCCGGCTCCATGGTCGTGTTCGAGGAGGGTATGATTAAGCCTATCCTCCCCCTGAACCAGTCCAACCCAAACACCCCCGCCCCGGGGAGAGGGGGCCTCGGCCCCATAGATGTCGCGTCCGCGGCCGCTCTACGGCGGAGACGGGTAGTTATCCCGGCGCCTAGCCCAGGTATACCGGGGACTAGGCTCTGAGGATAGGCCTCGTCTCTAGGTACCCGCCCGTCCACTGCGGCGTAGCCGAGTACTCGAGGATGCTCCTACACGCTATGTCCCCCCTCCTGAAGAGGGGCCTCGAGGTGGTCGTGTTCTCTACGAGGGAGGTGTTCAGGGAGCCGTATATGGATAGGGTGGCTCAGGCCAGGATAATACCCTGCTACGAGAGGATTGATCAGAGCTACAAGGGGCTCCTGGAAGCACTCACGGAGAACGGCCCGGTGGACTTGCTACACGTGGAGCACGAGTACGGCATATACGGGGAGGGGACAGCGCTGCTCAACGCCCTCGACGAGGCCAAGGCGGAGGGCCTGGCGTCCAGGGTGGTCATCACCATGCACACCGTCTACCACCCCTACTCTGGTAGGAGCGGGGCGCTGAGGTTCCAGGAGGAGATGAGGGACGTCGTGGACGCCGTCATAGTGCACAGCAGGCTCCAGGAGTTCGAGCTGCAGACGCAGGGGATACCCGCCGAGAAGATCCACCGCATACCCCACGGCACCCTCATAAACCCCTACCTCGGCTACCCCAGGGGGCAGCTCGCACAGAGCCTCGGCATAGACCCGGGCATCTTCGAGGGCCTCGTCCTGGTGACGCCCGGGTTCATAAGGAGGGATAAGGGCCTCGACGTCCTCGCCAGCGCCCTCCGCGGGCTCGGGGAGGGCGGATTCACCTTCATAGCCGCCGGTGAGCCGAGGAACCCGGAGGTCCTCGAGGAGGTAATGGATCTGAGGGACAGGGGCCGCGTGATAATAATAACCAGGTACCTCAGCAGCGACGAGATACTCAGGCTGATAGCGCTCTCAGACGCGATAGTCCTAGCCTACCGCGACAAGCCCGGCACGTACTCCGTCAGCGGCATACTCCACCTCTCCATGGGGAGCCTCAAGCCAATAATAGGCACTAGGACTCCGAGGCTGGTTGAACTATACTCGCACGCCCCGAGAATGACCATACCGCCGGGGAACCCGGTGGAGCTTAGGAGGCTCCTCCGCTGGATAAGGGTGAACTACGACTACGCGGTAGCCTACATGGCTGAGACGTACGCCTACGCGGCCAGGACGGAGTGGCATAGGATAGCGAGGAGGCATATAGCGCTGTACAGGAGGCTCGTGGCCGGGGCGGCGGGTTGAAGCCGAGTATAGCGGTGGTGTCGAGGGGGTGGTGGCCCTGCATCAAGGGCGGCTCTGAGAAGTTCATGCGTAGGGTGGCCGACAACCTCCACTCAATGGGGTACAGGGTTACGGCTGTAACCAGGATGATCGGGGCCTGTACGCCCGAGGCGGACTACCCCGTGGTGTATAGGAGGGTGAGGCTCAGGCTACCCCTGGTATCGAGCTACCTGTTCTCCAGGTGGGCTGCAGGCGTCGTCAACAGGCTCGGGGTGGACGTGGCGCTTGTCAACTCCTACTGGGGCGAGGCAGCCCCGCTCTACATAAGGCGCGGCGTGAGGGTCGTCTCGGTGATACACGACGTCGGCCTCCTACACTCCCCCACGAGCGGCGGCAGGCTACACAACAGGCTCAGGCTGAGGGTGCTCAGGAGGGTCGTCGAGAGGAGCGACGCCATCATAGTACCCGTGGAGCCCGTGAAGAGGGACGTCGTCGAGCACCTGGGCGCAGACCCCGGCAAGGTAAGGGTGATAGGCTTCGAGGGGGTCGACGCCCCCATGAAGAGGATCCACAGGGAGAACGGGGTCTTCGACGTTGTCTGCGTAGCCAGGTTCGCGCCGAACAAGGCGCAGGACGCCCTCATACGGGGCTTCGCGGGCTTCGTCGAGGAGACGGGCGCCGAGGCCCACCTGTGGCTTGTCGGGGGGCTGACGGACAGGGAGTACTACGCGAGGGTCGTGGAGGAGGCGAGGAGGGCGGAGGAGAGGATAGGGAGGGGGAGGATAACGATAGTGGCTGACGCCGACGACGTGTCACCCTACTACGAGGTCGCAGACGTCTGCGTCTACCCCTCCAGGGGCGAGGAGGGCTACGGGCTCGGGGTGGCCGAGTGCATGGGGTACGGGAAACCAGTCATAGCGAGCAGGGTGTTCCAGTGGACGGGCATAGCCACCCCCGACACCGCCCTGATAATAGAGCCCGGAGACCCCGACTCGGTGAAGGAGGCTCTGGAGAGGATCCACGGAGACCCCGCGCTGGCCGAGAAGCTGGCAGCCAGGGGGCTTGAAAGGGTTAAGGGGCTTACATGGAGGAGGGTCGCGGAGTTCGTGGCCTCGGTTATAGACGAGCTATCCTAGATGTACCCGAGGGCCCTCAGCCTCTCCTTCACCTTCTCCTCGTCCTCCCTACTGAACTCCCCACCCCCACCCTCCTCCTCGAGAACCTCGCGGAGCAGGTACTCGACTAGCTCGTCGACGCTCCCGAAGCCACCCTGCTCCCTAACGAACCTCTCAGCCTTCTCGTAGAGCTCCCTCGATATATGCACGGCCACCTTCTCAGCCAACACACGCACCGGGGAGGAGAGGGGTGGCTCGGGGCATTCAAGCCTACCGGCCCAGCCGCCCCAAGGGGCTACAGCCCACCCCCCACGGCTACCGCGAGGAGCGCCAGGCACGCCATCGCCGCGCTGGCCGCGGCCCTCCTGACCCGGCCGCCCATCCTCCGCCCAGCCAGCCCCCCGAGCACGCCTCCGGCGGCTGACGCCGGCACCATGCATGCGGCCGCCCAGGCGTGGAGCCCGTAGGACGCCGCGTAGGGTGCCGCCACAGCGCTGCATATCACCACCTCCGCCGCCAGGGTCTTGAAGACGGCCTCGTCGATCCCCACGCCCAGCAGCCTCTGGGCCGCGATGAGCACGGGCGTCGCGCCCCCGCCAAGAACCCCCTTGACTACGCCGGTGGCTGCTCCGGCGGCGGCGTAGCGTGCCACTCCTCCCCCGCCACCCCCTCCCCTCCCGCGGGCCAGGTTGGTGGCTGCGGCGGCCAGGAGGAGGAGGGCGTTGCCGTAGACCCTGGCGTGGCCGGGGAGCCTGACGCCCACGAGCAGGGCTGCCGCCAGCCCCCCTAGGGCGGCCGAGGCCATGACGGCGGCCTCCCCGAGGCTCCTCGCCGGGACGCGTCCACCCCTAGCCCTCCCAGCCTGCAGCGTGCCCGCGGCCGCGGCGGCCACCTGCGACAACAGGATGGCTGCCACGAGCCCGTTGACGTCCAGGCCTAGGAGGCCGGAGACGAGGATGAGGCTCGACGCGTAGGCCAGCCCGAGCCACGAGTACAGCAGTGCTATGGTGAAGGAGGAGGCGGCCAGGAGGACGCCTACCCACGCCCCAATAACCCCACCCCCGCCAGGTACTCGTATAGCTTCTCGACGCACTCCTCGGGGCTGCTGTGCTCCGTGTCGAGCACGACGTCGGGGTTCTCGGGGGGCTCGTACGGGTCGCTCACCCCCGTGAAGTGCTTGATCTCGCCGCGGAGCGCGCGCCGGTAGAGGCCCTTCGGATCCCTCCTTATGCACTCCTCGAGGCTGCACTTGACGAACACCTCTACGAAGGGCACCTCCTCCTCGATTATCTCCCTCACCTCCCTCCTCACGTCCCTGTAGGGGGAGACGAAGCTGCAGACAACGATCACGCCGTTCCTAGCCAGGAGCCTGGCGACCCACGCGACTCTGTGGAGGTGCCTCCTCCTCTCCTCCCTGGTGAACCCGGCCCCCCTGCTTATCGTCTTCCTCGCCCAGTCACCGTCCAGAACCTCCACCCGGTACCCCTCCCTCCTGAGCCTCTCAGCCAGGCCCCTGGCTATCGTTGTCTTGCCGCTGCCCGGCAGCCCGGTCAGCCAGACGACGAAGCCCCTGTCCAGGCACTTCACCTGCGCCACCGCCAACCCCATTAATTAGATTTAATTAATAAGGCTTCCGCCGCACCGGGGGAGGGGAGGAGACAAAAACAGCAAAACAGACACGCAGCCAGCGGGAGGACGGGGGTGCCCCGCAAGAAGATACTCATCATCGCCAGCGGGGGAGGCCACACAGGCTACGGTGTCGCACTCGCCCAGAGGCTTGTCGAGAGGGGGGCGGAGGTCGAGTTCCTAATACCACGCGGCGACACGTGGACCAGGAGGAAGGTTGAGCGCTACGGGAGGGTGGCGGCGGAGACGACGAAGTTCATGGGGCCTAGAACCCCCCTCTGGAGGGGGCTGCTCAGGGCACCCGGCGCCGTCCTGGAGGCGTTGAGGAGCATAAGCGACAGCTACGACGTGGTAGTCTCGACGGGGAGCAACCATAGTATAGCCGCGGCGCTCGCAGCCAAGCTGAAGGGGATACCTGTGGTGAGCATAGAGTCCAGCGTCAGGTTCACGGCGCCGAGCAGGGCGGCGAGGCTTCTGAGGAGGGCGGCGAGGCTCACGGCCCTCCAGTGGCCGGAGCAGAAGAACCTCATCCCGGAGGGGGTGGTCGTGGGCCCGCTCTACGAGAAGCCTGAGCACAGGCCATACGACGGCGGCTACATACTAGTGACCACGGGAACCTACGGGTACAGGAGGCTGTTCGACACCCTACTAGGCCTGGACGAGGAGCACGTCGTCCTCCAGACAGGGAGGGTCGACCCATCAAGGTACAAGGAGGCTAGGCCGGAGTGGACGGTCTTCGACTTCGACCCCGACCTGGGCAGGTGGATAGCCGGCGCCAGGGTGGTCGTGACGCACCTTGGGAAGACAGCCATAGACGCCGCCCTGACGTACGGGAAACCCGTAGTCATAGCACCTAACCCGGAGTGGACGCTCCATGGAGCCGGCCTCAGGGACGCGGAGAAGCTCGCGGAGAAGCTAAACGCCGTACTCATAAAGCCGTGGGAGCTGACCCCCGAGAGGCTCAGGGAGGCCCTAAGGGAGGCCGAGTCCAGGAAGCCCCCGAGGCACCCCGACGGGGCCGAGGAGCTGGCAAGGATAATAATGGAGATGGAGGCTTGAGCCCCCCACCAACGATAGGCCTCAGACACGACGTCGACACGCTGGTAGGGCTGCTCATGGGCGTCGGGAGGCTGGCGAGGATAGAGGACAGGCTGGGTGTTAGGAGCAGCTTCTATGTACGCGCGAGGCTCGTCGAGCACCTCGGCGACAGGGCATGCAGGATCCTGGAGGCGCTGGAGGACGACGGGTGGGAGGTGGGCCTCCACCTCGACGACTCGGACGCCACGCTCGGCACAGCATACAGGGAGTACCTGGCGCTGAGCCGGTGCGGTGTGAGGATCCGCGGCGTCACCGTCCACGGGGGGATAACGGGGTGTAGGGGGTGGCTCACGTGGAGGACTGTATCGATGATGGGGGTTGAGTATATACAGGGGTGCCGAGGCGCCCTCGCCAGCCACCCACGCGTGGTCGCTGCACCAACCATAGGCCTCGACCACCTAGTGGCCATCCACGGCCCCTCCCTGGCCGTCGAGAGGGCGGCCGAGATGCTCGCCGGGGCCGCCTACAGGCACGGGGCCGCCGTGCTGCTCACACACCCAGTCTACACCCTCGTGAGCGCCTCGGCCAGGAGGAGCCAGGAGCCGAGGAGGATGGGGAGGAGGGTCGTGGTGGTGAAGGCTGCTGAGAAGCTCCTCGCAGCCCTCTACACGCTGGCGGGGAGGGGGTTGACGGGTAGGCCCTACTCCTCCCTACTGGGCAGGCTCCTCGATGAAGGCTTTACACTCGCGCCGCTGCACAGGATAGCTGAGGAGCGGTGGGCGGCGTGAAGGCTAGGCACGTCGTGCTGCTGGGGCTTGACGGCGTCCCGCCGGAAGCGTTCCCCAGCCTGTTCGACCAGGGCCTCATGCCGTACACTAAGCATCTCTGGGGGAGGCTGTGGACGTCCCCGATGGCGGTAGACCTCCCATTCACCCTCGCCAGCTGGACGGCTATATCGACGGGCGTGAACCCGGGCAAGCACGGGGTCTTCGACTTCGTCGAGCCGGGGCCCGGGGGGCTCAGGGTAGTCACGAGGGAGAGGCTGGAGAGGCCGACAATCAACGAGATGGTGGCAGTCAACGGGCTTGAGACCGTGACGATAAACGTGCCGATGACATACCCTCCAAGCACGAGGTCGAGGTGCGTGGTGGTGGCAGACTGGACGTCGCCGTACAGGGGTAGGGCGTGGCCGCCGGAGGAAGAGGAGAGGGTCTCGAGGCTGATGCCTTCCGAGCCCCTCAAAGCATACACCCTCGAGGGGTACCTAGAGGCGCTAGCCAGGAGCATGGAGCACAGGCTCGAGCTGATAGAATACTACTACACGAGGAGGAGGTGGAGCCTCTTCTACACGGTCATACCCGAGACCGACTGGGCCTTCCACAGGGTCTACGGAGACCTCGTCGTCAGGGGGAGGGCGGGCAGGCCCCTGCGCAGGCTCTTCAGCCTCATAGACAGGGCCGTGAGGCTCGTCTACGAGAACATGCCGGACGACACGCTCTTCATAGCGGTCTCCGACCACGGGTTCATGGAGGCCTCGAGGAGCCTCAACGGCAACGTGCTCCTGGCGAGGGAGGGGCTGCTGAGGGTGAAGACTGCCAGCCTAAACCTGAGGTCGAGGCTTATCCTCTCAGCAGCCAGGCTCCTGCCGGCGCGGGTCAGGCACAGGCTCAAGTATAGGCTGCAGGCGTTCTTCGAGGCGATAGGCGCGGCGGACGCCTTCAGGGTGGCGCGGATACCGGTCGACTACGAGTCTAGCAAGGCGTACATGACCATATCATACAACGTGTACGTGAACCCGCGCCTCACCGGGGACGAGAGGAGGGAGGTGAGGATGAGGGTGTATAGGCTCTTCTCACGCTACTCGGACATGCTGAAGACCGTCGCCTTCAGGGAGGAGTACTTCCACGGCCCCTACGTTGAGAGGGCCCCCGACATAGTGGTGGTGCCGGCGAGGGGCTGCAACGTATCCACCAGGCTGGCCTCCAGGAGCATCGTGGAGGAGGGCAGGTGGTACGTGCACTCAGACACGGCCTTCATAGCGATGAACGCCGAGCCCGGGGCAGCGGCGCAGCCCAGGTCGTGGGACGTCGCCCCCACGGTGCTCGCCGCCCTAGGGCTCCCAATAGACCCCGAGTTCGACGGCAGGCCCCTCACCGGGGAGCCGGGCGGCGCGAGGAGGTACGGGTTCATAGCGAGGCTCGGGAGGCTGAGGAGGAGGCTTGCGGGTAGAGGAGCTGGACGCGGCTAGGTGGAGGAGGCTCCTCTCCTCCTCCTGGGGCCCACCCGGCCTCTACCCCGCCAGGCGCAGGCTAGCCCTCCACACGCGCGGAGGCAGCATACTCGTAGGCCTATCCCCCTCGCCCGGCAGGCTGGCGGCCTGGAGCCTCGGGAGGGACGCGGCGGGGGGAGCGGCCTGCACGGGCAGCGCCTGCAGAGACCACGTGTCGGCGGCCCTGCTCCTCGAGGCCGTCTCGGGGGACTACGGCTGCGTCTGCGTCACCCTGCAGGAGTACAACCCGTTCACCAGGGGCCTCCTCAGGGAGCTCCTCGGGGCGGGGTGGTGGAGGCTCACAACCCTCTACCCAAGGATACTCGACCTCACACCATACCGTGGAGACCCGGGGCTCTACGTCTCGAGGCTCCCGAAGAAGTCGAGGAACAGGTGGAGGAGCTTCATGAGGAGGGGTGGGAGCGTCGAGGAGCTGTCGAGGCCCTCGAGGCACGCCGCGGAGCTATACGCGGTGCTCAACTCCACCAGGAGGAGGCAGGGGCGCCCCGTCCCGAGGAAGTGGTCGTCGCCAAGGTGGGTCGCAAGGCTCGCAGCCTGGATGGACAGGGGCGTCTCGGAGGGGTGGCTCAGAGTATACGCCGCCTACATGGGGGGCAGGATGGCGGGGTTCACGTGTATACAGCTGACGCGGCTACAGGGCCTCGTGACCTGGTTCCTCATACACCCCGCCTACGCGAGGCACGGGGCAGGCAACGCGCTGCTCACGGAGGCCGTCATGAGGCTAGCGTCCCGGGGCGGCCCCCCACTACTACAGTACGGCTACCACCGCCCCGTCAACCCCGGGCTCAACAGGTTCCTTGAGAGGCAGCTCTTCACGCCCCTCAGGGAGGCCGTGGTGTGCAGCAGGGGGCCCCTCGCCCCCCTCCTCCACGCCTCCAAACCCATCCTGGACTTCGCCGAGAAGACCTCCTCCAGGCTAGCCACCCTACTATACCACGCAGCGAGAGAGTCACTCCACCGCGGGGGCTGACCGGTAGGCCTTGGGCGTGCTCGTCGCCGCGGCAGCGCAGGCCGCCCTGAGGCTGGCGGCCCTACTGCTCAGCGTCGCCTCGGGCATAATAATAGCGAGGAGGCTGCCCCCCGTAAGCTACGCCGCCTACCAGGCCGCGATGAAGAGGGCCTCCCTCATAACAAGCCTCCCCCTAATACTCGTCGGGTTCTGGGGCTACAGGTACGCCGCGGCCGGCAGGAGGGGGGCTCTGGCAGCCTCGGCGATACTGAGCCTAGCCGCGGGCTGCGCGGCCGGCCTGGTCGCGGCCTGGCTCGTCGTCTTCCTCGGAGGCGGCCCCCTCCTCGCCGTCGCGGCCGCCGCGGCGATAGCCCTCTACACGCTCTACGACGGCCTCGGCAGGGCCCTCACGGCCCTCAGGGCGGTCAGGGTGGAGGCGTCCAGGCTGGCCTACAGGCTCGTGTACGCATCCCTCGTCGTCGCGCTCGTCTACCTGGCCGGCCTCGGGGGCGTCGGCGCAGCCGCGGCCGTCCTCGCGGGGTCGGCCGCCGGCCTAGCCCTCCTAGCGCGCTGGCTGAGGCTTAGGCCTCCGCGCGGCCGCGGAGTGCTCCGCGCAGCCGCCGGGCTCCTCGGGGAGTGGCTGCACGGCTCCTGGATACCCGCGGCGTACTGGCTGACTAGCCTCCTCTACGGCCTGGACGTCGTCGTCGCCGGCCTCCTCCTCGGGGGCGCCAGGGTGGCCGCCTTCTTCGCCGCCGCGTCGCTGGCGTCCCTCTCCATGGAGGCCGCCGTCGCCGCAGCAGTGCATGTCCAGGCGCACGTCCTCAGGACGGGGGACGAGGAGTCCGGCTACTCCGTGGCCATGCTGGTAGCCCTCGTATCCGCCCCCATATACGCCTACATGGCTGTGAGGCCCGAGCAGGTGATAGCCCTCATGAACCCACGGTACGTGTACGCCGCGGGGTGCCTGGCCGCCTACAGCGCCGCAGCCTACACCGCCACCCTGTCGTCGTGCATATCGCAGGTCGTCCAGGGGCTGGACAGGAGCACGGCCTCTAGCCCAGGCCCCATCATAAGGGGCGCGGCGTACACGGGGCTCGCGGGCGCCGCGCTCTACGCAGCCCTCCTCCCCCCACTACTCTCCAGCACCCACAGCCTCACAGCATGGGCGCTCCTCCTCCTCGCCAGCAGGCTCGTCCAGCTCGCCGGGCTCCTCGCCGTCGCTGCTAGGAACGGGCACCCGGTGCCCAGGCGCGTCCTCGCCAGGCCCCCACTCTACCTGGCGGCTGCTGCTGCGGCCGCCCAGCTCCTAGCCCCCGTGGGGTACAGGGCATCCTTCATGGGGGACGCCCTGCTGGCCGCCGCCGGCTTCATCCCATCCTCTGCAGCCTACGCATGCGTGGTCGTGGCCCTCGACCCCTGGGCCAGGAGGCTAGCCGCCAGGGCGCTGGAGAGGCTCTCCAGGCTGACCCACCCCTGACTGATAAGGGGGCGTAGGCACCCTCATCCACCACGGGGAGGGTGTTGCCCGGTAGGCGCGTGAGGATCGAGAGGCTGAGGACGGGGGTGCCCGGCTTCGACGAGCTCGTCGCCGGAGGCATACCGCGGGGCTTCTTCGTCGCGGTTGTCGGGGAGCCGGGGACGGGGAAGACGGTCTTCTGTATACACTTCATAGCCGAGGGGATAAGGGAGGGGGATAGGAACATCTACGTGACCACGGAGGAGTCCAGGGAGAGTATTATAAGGCAGGCTGCGATGTTCGGGTTCGACTTCGAGGAGGCTATAGAGAAGGGGAGGCTGGTCATCATAGACGCGTTGATGGGGGGTAGGGACGACCCCTGGAGCCTCTACGAGCTAGACCCGGAGCACCTCGTGAACAAGGTGATCGAGGCGAAGAAGTACCTTGGCTTCGGGAGGGCCAGGCTGGTCATAGACTCGATGAGCGCGTTCTGGCTAGACAAGCCAGCCATGGCTAGGAAGTACAGCTACTACGTCAAGAGGGTGCTCTACAGGTGGGACTTCACAGCCCTCCTCGTATCACAGTACGCCGTCACCACGAGCCTAGGCTTCGGCTTCGGCGTCGAACACGTCGCGGACGGCATAGTCAGGTTCAGGAAGGCTGTGAGGGGAGGAGTGCTCAGGAGGTACGTGGTCGTCGAGAAGATGAGGCAGACCCCGCACAGCCTCAGGGTGCACGAGGTCGAGATACTCGACGGCAAGGGGATGAGGGTTAGGGAGCCGGTCCCCTACACGAGGGAGGAGATAAGGATGCCAAGCAGCGTGACCGAGAAGATAATAGAGGCTGAGAGGAGGAGGCTCAGCGAGCTCCCCTAAGCCTACCTGGCGAACCCCTTGACGGCGTACGCCATCAACACCAGCGACTCGAACACCCTGAAGCACTCCTCGAAGCCCTCACACCTAAACCTGACCCTCACGCCGTCAACCCTCTCAACTATGGGTAGGGTGGCGGCGGCCTCGGCGTAGAGGGGGAGCTTGAACTCCACCTCGAACACATGCCCCCTCCCCGGCTCAAGAGGCCTCACCTCACCCCTCTCGAGCGCCTCGACGGCCCTGTCGACCCCCCTCAGCAGCCCCTCCAACGCCTCCTCCATGGAGGGCGACGAGGCGGCCAGGTACCCCACGCTCCTCTTCAGCGGAACCCAAACAGCCCATGGCGTGAGGGAGCGTACCTCCCCGCCAAGCTCCTCGGAGCCAGCGACCAGCACCACCGGCACACCCCACTCGCCGAGAAGCATCGCGTTCAAAGCATACTCCGACACCTGCCTCCCATCCACGACGACCCTGTGGACGACGGATATGCTGTAGGTGTGGGAGAGCACCGACGCCGTCGACGCAGCCCCATGATACCCTATGAACAGGGCGGCGCTGCACCCCCTGGCACCCGTCACCATCGACAAGACCCTCGGGAACCCCCTCACCAGCACGACGCCGCGCGGCAGCTCAAAGGGGTCAACATTCACCATCACTCCATGGCTGTCGGCGACGACCACCTCCCCGAAGCCCCTCTCCAGGAGCCTGGAGGCCACCCTGGAGGCGAACAGGGTCGCTATCCTCCTAGCCTCGCCGTAGAGCGGCCTCCCAGGCGACATGTGGAGGTAGGAGACGACGTGGGGGAGCCCCTCATAGTCTATGCTGATGAAGGCCCTCGACACGCGGGCGCCACCAGGCCGGAGAGGGGGTGCGCCCCGGGGAGATTAGGGCTCGGTGGTGCCGCGGGCACATCACCCCTCAGCGCGGGGCTCAACGCATTATAGCCTAGACTCCTCATAGCCGTGTAGCGGCGTTGCCCGGGGAGGTTAAACCGTCTTGCCGGCCGAGGAGAAGTATGTCAGGTGGTTTGAGGGGGCTGCGGCGGCCAGGGCGTCGGACGGGGTGCTGGAGCTCGTATTCTCGAACGCCAGGATAGTCCTGGAGCCGAGGAGGCTCCTCCTCGAGGGCGTCGGGGCGAGGCAGAGGAGCAGGAACGATGGGAGGAGGCTACGCGTCCTCCTCGAGGCCTCGGAGCCCCTGAAACCGATAACCCCGCCGCCACGGATAGACATAGACTACACGGGCGTCGTCGGGGGCTTCCAGGTCATGTACACGAGCCTCGGCTTCGAGAACTACATAACAGTCGTGACGCCCGGGACGCACCTATACGACTACGTCGTCGTGTCGAGCACGCTGGTGTACATGGAGGCCAGCGGCAGGAGGACGGCCTTCTACGAGGGCCTCGACGGGGGCCTCGCCGTCTACCTCACCTAGACTTCTCGTCGAGGAGGGGCTTCAGCGCCAGGCAGACGGCTATACCGTTCACCGCGAGCAGCGTCTCGACTATATCCAGCATCCTGGAGACGAGGACGACGTACGGCTTCTCCCTCACCTCCCCGAGGATACTCCTCAACTCCTTCTTCAGGCCGTGGAGGACGCCGCCTGCGGCTATTATCGCCTTCGCGTCGTTCCTGGCGAGCGCGTTGAACACCTTCGATACCACGAGAGCCATCCTCTCGAGCGCGTCGGCTATCCTCCCATTACCCTCCCCCCTGCAGCCCCCGCCGCACGACTCTATGAAGTACTCGAAGGAGTCTATGAACATCCCTGCTGCTAGCCCGGTGAGGGCGGTCGCTATGAGGAGGGGTGCGGGGGTCCTGGCCCTCCCGGGTATGCTCGTCTCGGCTATCAGCTTCTTGTTGGCGAGGTGTATGAGGCGGAGGGCCTCCTCGTAGAGGCTCCTCACGTACCTGAGCACATCCCCCCGGCCCCCCTGGAGGTAGCCGCGGAACACCCTCACCATCTCCGACATTAGCGACGCTATGCTCTTGACGAGCGAGGCGACGTCCAGCCTGGACACGTCCACGAGGCTCCTCACCTCGACCGAGCTATCCCTTATCAGCACCTCCACGCCGCTCATAGACCCGGCAACCCTCCTAGCCTCAGCTATCAGGGGGAGCCCGCCCTCCACGAGGACGCTCTCATACCCCATCATGTAAGCGCAGCGCACGACGTGCTCGAGCCTCACACCAGCCCTTGAGAGGTCGTCGACGCTCAGCCTCACGCAGCGGACGGGCTGCCCCAGCCCCCTGCCCCCGGGCAGTATGCGGAGCGTCTCGCCATCCTCCATTATGTATACCGTGTCCCCCGGCTTCAGCCCAACCCTCTTAACCCACTCCTTCGGCAGAGTCACCACCAGGCTCGCTTGGCCAAGCTTCTGCACCCTCCTAGCCTCCAAAGCCTCTACCCCCAACCCCCGCAGCTAACACACCAGACTTTTACAGATATAGACGTATCCTTACACCCTGCCCGAAAAATGCCGCCACCCCCTCCTCTCGACCAGGCCTCCCCCGGCCCAGCGCACACCCGGCGGGCCCCCGACGACACGCCCTATCCTGGCCACGGGGAGGCCGAGGCCCCTGGCGGCGTCGACGACGCCGCAGCCCCTACGCGCCGTGAAGACCACGTCGTACTCCTCGCCGCCGTAGAGGACCGCCTCGACGACATCCACCCTCCCCGGCAGCCCACGGGGCCTGGGCACCTCCTCGAGCAGTATGCCGGTCCCCGAGGCCTCCGAGAGCCTCCAGAGGCTGTAGGCCAGCCCGTCGCTCACGTCGGTCGCGGAGGTCACGCAGCCGAGCTCCGAGGCCAGCCTGGGGAAGGCTGCGGGCAGCCTAGGCCTTGCAGCCCTCTCGAGGAGCCACCCCGGTGCATCGCTCCACCACCCCCCGTAGAACGCCTGCAGGGCGGCCCCCGTGTAGCCAAGGTTGACGGTCGTCACGTAGACCTCGTCCCCCGGCCTGGCCGAGTCGATCCTGAGGACGACGCCCCCGCACCTACCGACCACGGCGACGTCGACCCAGCCCTCCCCCGCCTCGTTGACGTCGCCCCCGCAGAGCCACGCCCCGTGCTCGAGGGCGGCGTCCCTGGCGCCGCGGACCACGTCGACAGCCTCGCCTAGCTCCGTCGAGGAGGGGAGGCCGAGGCTCAGCGCAACGCACACAGGCCTGCACGCCTTAGCGTTCACGTCGCTCATGGCGGCGACCGCGGCCTTCCAGCCAACATCATACATGCTCATCCAGGGGAGCCTCGAGGAAGCCAACGAGTACCCGTCAACCTTCAACAATACATCCTCCATGCCACCCCCACAGCACGCCGCGTCATCCCCGGGGCCGAGGCTCCCGCACCTCCACGAGCCACGCAGGATCCCTACGACTGCCTCGACGAAACCGTCCTCACCAACATCAGAGAGCCTGGCCACGGCACGGCCCCGCGGCGGAAGCCCCGGGGGCCCCACGGGGATAAACCTGCGGGCCCACCGAGACCCCCCGGGGAGGTGCGGGGGCCGTGGCGCGGGTGCTCGTGGTGGCGGACACGCATATCCCTGAGAGGGCCGAGAGGGTTCCAGGCGAGATGCTGGAGCTCATAGACTCCCTAGGCCCCTACGACGCCGTAATCCACGCCGGCGACCTAGTCTCAGAGGAGGTGCTCGACTGGGTCAGGGGGCTCGCCCCCAGGGCGGTCGTTGTGAGGGGGAACATGGACTACCTCCCACTACCCCTCCACGCACGCCTCGAGGCCGGGGGCTGCGTCATCGGGGTCTACCACGGCCACAGGGTCTACCCCCGGGGTGACCCCGGCCAGCTGGCCGCGATAGCGAGGAGGATGGGGGTCAGGGTGCTCGTGACGGGCCACACCCACTACCCGTTCATAAGGAGGCATGGGGGGGTAGTCCTGCTCAACCCCGGCAGCCTCACGGGCGTCTGGGGCGGGGGCGGGGGCTCGATGAAACCGAGCCTGATGCTCCTCGAGGCGTCGGGTGGTGGGCTCAGGGCCGTCATCTACGAGTCTAGGAGGGGTAGGGTCGTCGAGTCGGCGTCGGCCGAGCTGGAGTGCTGAAGGGTGTGCCGGGGAACCCTCAAATAGCCGCGGCCTAGGACGCCGCGGGAATAGGCACCCATTCATGGGCGTCGGGCTCTCCGAGACGCGTAGGGGCCTGGAGGATCTACGCAGGGCTTTGGCGAGGGTCGCGGGGGAGGCAGCCGGCTTCCTCAGGGACAGGTTTGGGCAGCCCGAGCTCCTAGAGGTCAGGGTTAGGCACGGGGAGGACTACGGGATGGAGATAGACGTGGAGGCCGAGGACTATATCAAGGAGCTCCTGAGGGCCGAGGGGCTCGGCGGCGCCGTCCTCGGGGAGGAGGAGGGGTTCAGGAGGCTCGGCGACGGAGACCTCCTCTTCATAATAGACCCCCTCGACGGGAGCAAGAACTACGCCTGCCAGATACCCTGGAACGCCGTAAGCATAGCAGCAGCCCCCTACAGGGAGGAGGGGCCGCCGAGGCTCACCGACATACTGGCCGGGGCCATAGCGCCCGTGCAGAGGCACCCCGTCTACAGCTTCGCACGCGGCCTAGGCCTCTACGAGGGCGGCAGGAGGCTGACAGCCCTCAGGAAGCCCCCCGCAGCAATGATACTAACATACACCGAGACGCCCGAGCAGGCCCGCCTCCTACAGGCATACCTCAGGCTGAGCGGGAGGAGGAGCATAAGGAGCCTGGGGAGCGCCAGCCTGGAGATACTATGGGCCGGCCTCGGCAGGGTAGAGGCCTTCATGGATGTGAGGGGGAGGCTGAGGCCAGTAGACATAGCGGCCGCCATATGGGCTGCGAGGGAGGCCGGCGCATACGTGGCCGTCACCGACACGAACCAGCCCGTCACAGGCCTCGGCAGGGTAGGCTTCATAGCCGTCACAGCCTACAGGGACGCGTGGGAGAGGCTACGCAGGGCGCTGCTGGAGAGCGGCCTAGGAGACCCCGCAGACCACCTCCTCGCAGGCATGCCTGCAAGCAGGGCCTAGCGGCGAGGATAACCATACTCCCCGACGGCTACACCGAGGAGGTTGAGGCCGAGCTCCACCCGGCCGGCTGCATGAAGGCCAGGGCGACCCACATAGACATCAACCCGGGGGGCTCCAGGGCGGCGGGGCTCCTGGCAGCCGTCGCCAGCCCGAGACCCGTCAACCTCCCCTGCAGGCCCCTAGGCCCAGGCAGGATGCTCGTCAGCATCCCCCGCCTAGGCGTAGACCTCGTCATCGAGGCCCCCGGAGCCCCGGCGTGCAGGGAGGCGGTACACGTAGCCATGCACCACGGCCACCTAACCCTACACCCACGCTGACACGGGGAGGCGGAGTAGGCGGGCTGCCCAGCCGGCTACGGGCCCGAGGGCCATGAGGGGGCCGGCGTAGAGGTTCATGTTGAAGGCGGCGGGCACCCCTCCAACACCCCTACGCCTAAGCACGACGTGCTGCCACGCCATGAGGCAGACCCCCGCGGAGCCCACGAGCCAGGCCACGGGGGGCTCCGAGTGCAGGGCTAGGCTGGCGTAGTAGAGGAGGCCGCTGGCTGCATGCATCGCGGCCGCCGCCCTGAAGGCGGCCCGGGCCCCGAACCTCGCGGGTATGCTGCCGAGCCCATACTCCCTGTCGAACTCCTCGTCCAACACAGCATAGACGGTGTCGAAGCCGGCGACCCAGAGGGACACCGAGGCCACCAGGAGCCAGGGGGCCGTCGAGACCACCTCCCAGAGGCTCCCAGCCACACACCCGTAGGAGGCTACATAGCCGCCGAACACCGTCAAGCCGAGGACGAGGCCCAGGTGGAGGTGCGGGAGCCAGTGCAGCCTCTTAGCATACGGGTACGTCATAGCCACGGCGTAGACCAGAGGGGAGAAGAGGAGGGCGTAGAAGTTGAGGAGGGCGGCGGACGCGAAGTAGAGCGCTGAGCCGAGAACCACCAGCAGCCACGCCTCCCACAGCCCAACCTCCCCCGTCACCAGCGGCCTCAGCCTAGTCCTCGGGTTAGCCGCGTCTATCTCGACGTCGGCTATATTGTTGAACGACATCCCGGCAGTCCTGAGCCCAAGGACGGCGGTGAAGACGAGGAGCGCCACGCGGGGGGATAGGCCGGCGGGGGCGAGCACGGCGCCCGCGTAGGCGAAGGGGAGGCTGAAGAGCGTATGCTCGAGCCTCACGAACCTGGCCAGCCTAGCCAGCCGCGACGCCCCCCTCCTCGCGAGGGCGCCGGGATCCCAGCCCCCAGTCAACCACCACCACCCATTATCCTTGGCCAGAGCCTGTCGATCTTCGCGGCGACCGAGGGGTCGGGCTCCACGGGCTCCGGCGGCTCAACACCCATCATCTCCTCCCTCGTCTTCCTCGTAGCGTCTATGCCGAGCTTCCCGCAGAGCCCAGGGGTGGGCGTGGAGGGGTCTAGCTCGTCGCAGTGCGCGTCCCTTAACACCACTACGTCCCTCGAGGGGTCGACGTAGACGCTCATAGCCCACACTACGCTACCCCAGTCCCTAGGGTCAACACCCTCATCGACAACGATGACTATCTTGGTCAGGGAGAGCAGCCCCAGGCCCCACAACAGGCTCATGACCTGCTTCCCGTGCCCAGGGTACCTCTTACGGATAGAGACAACCGCCAGCCCGTGGAAGCAGCCATGGGGAGGCAGCCAGAGATCAACTATGCTCGGCTCCAGGAGCCTCAGGAGGGGGAGGGCGAGCCTGGAGACAGCCTCCCCTATCACAGCATCCTCCATCGCCGGCCCCCCAACCACGCTCCCAACATAGACCGGATCCCTCCTCACGTACATCCTCTCAGCCCTGAACACGGGGAAGAGCCTTGAAGGCCTATCATAGAAGCCGTAGTGGTCGCCGAACGGCCCCTCACGCGCATACTCGCCGGCCACATAACCCTCCAACACCAGCTCAGCCCCCCAGGGGACGGGGACGCCGTTAGGAAGCCTCACCACCCTCACCCCGGAACCCCTCAAGAGACCGGCGAACCAGAGCTTGTCGAACACCCTGGGCAGGGGGACGCAGCCGGTAAACATCAACGCCGGGTCGCCGCCCACGACAACCGCGGCCGGCATGCCCCCGCCACGCTCACCATACACCATCCTACCCCTCTTATGCAGCTGCCAGTGGACGACAAGCTCCCTGCCCCCACGCACCATCAACCTATACGTCGACACCCCAACCCTCCCCGAGGAGTCGACGTAGTAGAGCTGGGCGAACGTGAAGTACCTGCCCCCGTCACGCGGCCAGCACTTAAACACCGGCACGTCCCTCTCAACGTCAAACTCCTCGTAGACCAGCCAGTGGCCCGGCATACCCGTGAACCTCGGCCTAGCGGCTGCAAGCCCCCTCAAACGCCTAACAGCGCCAACCACGCCGCCCCCACGCATACTCGCCGGGGGCTCAAGGACTCCGGCCAGCCACTCCCCAAACGCCCCGGGATCCCTCCCCACGCCGAGCCCAAGATACTCCATCCTCCCGAACAGGTTCCCCGCCACCCTCCACCCCGGGTAGCCGGCAACCCTCTCGAAGAGGAGGGCCGGGCCACCCCCAGCAACCCTCCTCAACACCTCCGGTATCTCGAGCACGGGGCTCAGCTCGACACCAACCCTCCTAAGCCACCCCCTCTCCTCCAACGCCGCCAGGAAGCCCCTAACATCATCGAACCCGGGCAACCAACAGCCCCTCCGGTCACGGCCTACGCAGGGGCCCCACGTCGGGGCCCCCCTGCCTCCTACCAGTACCAGCCATCCTGACCAGCTCCCCAGGCCTCATCAGTAAGAGGTATAGGTTGTAGACGTGCTTCCTCACCCTATCAACAGCCACCCTGTACAACTCCTCCTCCCCCGCCGCCTCATCCTCATGGACGGTCACGTCGACCACGTGTATCCTCTTCTCGAGCTGGACGAGCTGGAGAGCCATACTGTAGACGAGGTACGTGTACTTGTCGACAGGGCTCCCACCAACCCAGCCCAGCGCCAGGCCAGCGTCACAGCCATACTCCTCAACCATGCGCAGAACCTCGACGGGCACGTCCTTGAGCCCAGGCACAGTCCTCCTAAACACCCTGACCCCGGGTATGAGGCGCTGGAGCTCCCTCACAGCCAACCCGCCCATGTCCACACGCGCGAACGTGGTATCAACCACGCACACCCTCACAGTCAACGCCGGGCCCTGGGAGGGAGGAGCAGAGGCCCCCTAGAGAAAAACAGTCCCGCCGGTAACCCTTTTCGTCGATCGTCTAAACTAGCCAACCCCCACCCCAAGGTACTATACGACTTTAATAACCAAGGCCCACCATTTTTGCATCAAGCACGGGAGGAACGGGGGAAAAGGCTGGAAGGGTGCATGCAGGGTGCCCTGCATACCGCCCCAGGTAGGCCTCCTCGAAGCGAACCTGCCGAAGGCATTGATGCTCGGCGTATACGTGCTAGGCATCCTGGGGCTGACGAAGATACTGTACCACGCCATGGTCAAGAGGGGGGTGCCGAGGAACGTAGCAGTCTACTATAACAGGAAGATAGTGCACATGTTCGCGGCGGGGGTAGTAGCAATACTAGTACCAGTCTTCTTCGGAGAGGCGATAACACCAGCACTACTAGCCTTCGCCTTCGCACTACTAACATACATACCCCACAAGACGGGCAAGCTGATGTACTGGTTCCAGACAGAGGAGAACATGTAC
>CAYZCH010000095.1:0-22896 GCA_964476405.1 uncultured Desulfurococcales archaeon | reverse complement strand
GCACGACCTCTATGGTGCCGGGCGGCAGCCTGCACTCATCTAGTGAAGGGGTTCTCGTAGCTGAGGACGACCTCCGCCACCTCCGGCCTCATCATGTACTCGGGGGGCCTCTCCCCTCTCCTTATCATCTCCCTTAGCTTTGTTCCGCTTATCCTCACCCGGTACTCCTCCCCGTGTGGGCATATCTTCTCGTTCACTATCCCCCCACACCTCCTACAGTAGAACGCCTCCCTGACGAACATCGGGGTTATGCCTAGGTCGGGGAATTCCCTGAAGAGGTCCCAGGCCTCGTACGGGCCGTAGTAGTTGCCGACGCCGGCGTGGTCTCTACCGACTATGAAGTGTGTGCAGCCGAAGTTCTTCCTAACTATCGCGTGGTGTATGGCTTCCCTGGGCCCGGCGTACCTCATCTCCATGCGTAGGACGGAGAAGACGACGCTGCCGCGTGGGTAATAGTGCCTAATCAGCGCCTGGTACGCCGCGACTATGACGTCGTCGCGGTAGTCGCCGGGCTTCTTCCAGCCCACCAGCGGGTTTATGAAGAGGCCGTCGACGAAGGTGAGCGCGGCCTTCTGGACGTACTCGTGGCCGCGGTGGGGGACGTTCCTCGTCTGGAACCCAACTATAGTCCTCCACCCCTTCGCCCTGAAGAGCACCCTCGTCTCCTTAGGCCAGAGCCTGTACCTCTCGAAGGGCTCCGGCAGCTCGTTTACGAGCTCTATTGGGCCGGCCATTAAGAGGTTCTTCCTATTCATGGTCTTAGCTACGCCGGGGTGCGCGGGGTCGAGTGTCTTGAAGACGTGGCGGCAGTACTCCTTCTTGTCCCACTCGTAGACCTCCTCGACCCTCATTATCGCCAGCGGCTCCCCCAAGTAGTAGAGGGCGACCTCGTCACCCTCACTGATACCCTCCACCTCCTCCGCGTCCACGTCCAGCACTATTGGTATCGTCCAGGGGGTGTCGTCCGTCAGCCTCATCTCGTGGAGGACTGAGTCGAGATCCTCGCTCCCCATGAACCCCTCCAGTGGACTGTAGACGCCATGCGCTATGTTGGCGGCGTCTGCCGCGAGGCCCTCGCTGAGGCTTATGGCTGGCATCTCCCTCGCTTCACGGATCAGCCTCTCCCTCCTCCTACCACCGGCCAGGAGCTCGACCAGTCTTCCCCCGTGGGGTCTTGCCACCATGGCTGCTCCCCTGGGCCTAGAGGTATCCTAGGGCCTTGAGCCGCTCCAGTATGCGCTTCTTCTCCTCCTCGCTTATCGTCTCAGACTCCATCTTCTCCCTCTCCATGTCAGCCACCACTTCCCTCAAGACGTATGTAACGAAGCTGGATACTGAGGTGAACCCGGTGTCTTTAATCAGCTCCTTTATCCTATTGTAGAGCGTGACGGGGATGGATACCGTCGTGTAGCGGTGTCTCCTCTCCTCCCTGCCCCTGGGCAATCACACACCCGGAGTAGTAAGCCCCGCCGGTCTTAATTAAATGTAATTATATCGTCCCGCGGCTCATCCCTCCCCGCCGACGCGGCGGAGTCACCGGGGTCCCTGACCCCCGCCTCCAGCACAACACTACACAGGGTGTGGGCTAGTAAGGCTACCCGGCAAAGCCTGCTATGAAGAAGCCTTGTGTCCCGTGTACGTGGGGGTAGAACCTGCGGACGAGGTGCGCCAGCCTGTACGGGGGGTATCCTGGTAGGCCTGGCACCCTGGGGGTGAAGGGCTCCGCTTCGAGAGCCTCTATGACCTCCTCCCCCTCCTGTGGCAGTATGCTGCAGACCGAGTATATTGTGGGCGCCTTGATGGATGCGGCGTTCCTCGCTAGGAGCGACTGTATCCTCGGGAACCTTGAGGCCCATGACGGGCCCGAGAGGTGTATCTTGACTGCCGGGTCTTTGCCTATGGTACCCGTGCTGCTGCAGGGCGCGTCTAGGAGTATCTTTGTCGGCGTAATCCTCGGCTTGAACCTCATCGAGTCCGTGTTGACTATGTCTACCCTGGCCTCATCCACCCCGTAGAGGCGGAGCAGCCTCCTAGCCCTCTTGAGCCTCTCTAGTGAGAGGTCGGCTAGTATTATTCTGGCCTTGTTCTCCGTCAGCTGCATGACTAGGCTTGCCTTGATGCCGGGCGCGCCGGTCATGTCGAGTACTAGGTCGCCCTCTGAGGGCTCAAGCGCCTCCACCACCATGGCTGACGCCTTGTCCTGGAACACTATCTCCCCCCTCCACATCGCGTCCAGGTGGTGTAGTGGCTCGCGGTAGTCTATGACGCGGAGCATGTACGGGAGTTCCCTGTCCTCCTCGAAGACGACTCCTGCCTCCTCGAGCTCCCTCTCAACCTTCTCCACGCTGGCCTTCAGCGTGTTCACCCTTATCCACCACTGCTCCTCGTTGAGGGAGGCTAGGAGGCGCTCCACCCACCCCCTGTCGCGTGTTACAGCCAGTAGTTTCTCGACGAGCCACCTGGGGTAGGAGTGTATAACCGCCAGTTTCTCGGCGTCGGGGAGCCCGTCTACGGCCTCCTCGAGGCTCTCGGGAGCCCTCCTCCCCCACGTCTTCATGAACCTCCTCCTCAGCCTCTCGATGGGGGATGAGAGGCTCTCCGGCACGTCCTCTGGCCGGGCCATGTAGACTAGCCAGAGCCTCACAAGCCTCCGCGTCCCTCCCCGCGCCCCATAGACCCTCTCCTCGAGGAACCTCAACGTGTAATAGCTTAGGGCCACGCTCCGCGTCAGCCTATACAGCGCCCTGGGGGTTACGCCGCGCGGGAGCTTGCCGTATCGGCGCAGCGTGGTCTTGAAGGCTAAGTCGAGGCTGATCCTCTTCTCGAGTATCTCGTGGAGCACGGCGGCTGTGAACTCGACTACGGCGCGCAGCCCCCGCTCCATGAAGCCCTTATCCACCGAGTCGGGTGTGTCCCGGGGTGGAAGCCTATAAAGTCGGGGCTAGGCCCTCGCCAGGAGCCAGCAGGCTGCAAGCCTCCCATCCTCAACCTCGATGAGCGGCGGCTCCTCCCTCCCACACCTCTCCATGGCGTATGGGCAGCGTGGATGGAGCCTGCAGCCGGGCGGCGGGTGCCTGGGGTCTGGTATCTCTCCTTTCAGCCTGAGCTTGGGCCTTGACCTTACGCGGAGCTTGGGTATCGCCTCTATGAGGGCCTTCGTGTATGGGTGTAGGGGGTTCTCCATGATCGCCTCCGTCGGGCCCAGCTCCACCAGCTTGCCCAGGTACATAACCGCTACCCTGTCAGCGATCAGCTTAGCTACGGCGAGGTCGTGTGTTATGAAGAGTAGTGACTGCCCTATCCTCCTGCGGAACTCCTCCAGGAGCTCTATTATGGATGCTCTTATCGATACGTCCAGGCTCGAGGTGGGCTCGTCAGCTACGACGAAGTCGGGCTCTATTATCATCGCCCTCGCTATCGCTGCGCGCTGCAGCTGGCCTCCGCTGAGCTGGTAGGGGTAACGGTTGTAGAACTCCCTGCCGGGGACGAGGCCTATCCTCTCGAAGAGCTCCACGACCCTCCTCGCAGCCTCCTCGCCGCGCGCCACCCCGTGAACCTCTAAGACCTCCTTGACGCTCTCCCCTATCCTTATCCTCGGGTTGAACGCGGCGTAGGGATCCTGCGGGATCAGCTGCATGCGGCGCCTCAAAGGCCTAAGCTTCCTCTCCGGCATCCTGGTTATATCGACCCCGTCGAAGAACACCCTGCCGCTGGTCGGCTGGTATAGCCTGAGGAGGACCCTGCCGAGGGTCGACTTGCCCGAGCCTGACTCCCCGACCAGGGCTAGCGTCTCCCCACGGTCTATGGTGAGGCTGACCCCGTCGACTGCCCTGACGGGCGCAGAGCCGGCCATTATACCGCTAGGCTTGAAGTACATCTTCACGCCACGCGCCTCGACCAAGGCCGGCAACACGGGCCACCCCGCACAGTCTACTCGTAGAGGAGGCATGAGACGTAGTGGCCGGGTGAGGCTTCGATGAGTGGTGGGCTCCTCTTCCGGCACTCCCCTGTCGCGTATGGGCAGCGTGGGTGGAACCTGCAGCCGGGTGGTGGGCGGCGGAGGTCGGGTGGCAGGCCAGGGATGCTCTTAGGCTTATCCCTCCTGTCGACGCTGGGCGTAGCGTTTATGAGGCCCTTGGTGTAGGGGTGTAGTGGCTCGCCTATGACCTCCTCCACCCTACCGTACTCGACGAGGGTGCCGGCGTACATCACTATCACCCTTGTGGCCCAGGTGGCCGCCAGCGCTATGTCGTGTGTTATCAGTAGTATCGTCATCCCCTGCCTCCTCAGAGTGTCGAGCAGCTCCATTATCTGCTCCTGTACTATGACGTCGAGGGCTGTCGTCGGCTCGTCCGCCACGACGAGCTTGGGGTTTAGCGCGACTGCGGCCGCTATCGCGACCCTCTGCCTCTGCCCCCCGCTCAGCTGGTGGGGGTATGCCCTGAGCAGCCTTGGGGGTAGGCCGAGCTTGGCGAAGATCTCCTCCGCCCTGCTCCAGGCCTCCTTCTTCGGGACGCCATGCTCCGTCATGACCTCAACTACTTGGTCTCCGACCCTCCTCACGGGGTCGAGCGTGGTGAATGGGTTCTGGAAGACCATTGAGACGAGCTCCCCCCGGGCCCTTCTCAGCTCCTCTCCATGGAGCGACGTGATGTCGACGCCATCTATGATTATCCTCCCCCCAAGCCTCCTGCCCGGGGGCGGTATGAGGCCTAGTATGGAGTAGCCGAGGGTTGTCTTCCCGGAGCCTGACTCCCCGACGACGGCTGCAAGCTCCGAGGATGGTACAGTGAATGATACGCCGTCGACTGCCCTGACTATGCCTGTCAGCGTATAGTAGTAGACCTTGAGGTTCTCCACGGAGAGTAGCGGGGCCTGCAAGGCTCACACCTGCTTCCTGAACATCTCGCTCAGCCCTTCACCCATCAGGGCGAACCCGAGGGCGAACAATGTTATCATGAGGCCCGGGAAGAATATCAGCCACCAGTACCCCGAGAGCACGAAGTCCTTGCCGTAGTAGAGGTCGTAGCCCCAGTCCGGCGTGCCTGGCTGCACGGAGAGCCCGAGGAAGCTTAGGGCCGCTTCGGTGAGCACGGCGTCTACCGCTGCGAGGCTGTAGACGACGAGCACGGTGTATATGAGGTTGGGGAGTATGTGGCGCAGCATTATCCTCGACTCCGGTATGCCGGATGCCTTGGCTACCTCTATGAACTCCATCCTCTTAATCCTCAGCGCCTCACCCCTAACCATCCTGAAGAACGTCGGCACGTACACGACGGCTATGGCTATCGCCGCGTTTACGGGGCTCGGGCCAAGGGCCACAGCCAGCGCTATGGCCAGTATGAGGCTGGGGAACGCGTATATGGCGTCAACTATCATGCTCAACACCCTGTCCACAACGCCTCCATGGTAGGCGCTGAGCAGTCCCAGGGGCACGCCTACGAGCATGCTGAGCGTTGTTGCCGTGAACACGACGAACACCGCTATCCTAGCCCCATAGACTATACGGGCCCACATGTCCTGCCCGAGCCTGTTAGTCCCCATTGGGTGGGCGAGGCTCGGCGGCGCGAGCGAGGGGCCCGACGGCATTGTCGGGTCGTAGGGGGTTAGGAGGGGGGCGGCGACAGCCATGAACACCACGGCCAGCACTATGGCGAGGCCGGCGGCGAACATGTACCTGCCACGCCTGCGGCCGAAGAGGGAGGCGAAGCCGGAGACGGCTCTTGAGACCAGCCTCCCAGCCTCGAGCGCCACAGCCACCACCCCTCAGTACCTCACCCTCGGGTCTAGCAGGGCGTAGAGGAGGTCGACGAAGAGGCTTATCACGCCCACGAAGAACGCAAACACGATCACCACCGCCTGCACCGCCGGGTAGTCACGGTACATTATAGCGTCGACGAGGTATGTGCCTATGCCGGGCCAGCTGAACGTGGTCTCGGTTAGTATGGCGCCGCCCAGCAGGAGAGCGAACTGGAGCCCCGCATAGGTCGCGACGGGGGTTATAGCGTTCCTCAGGGCATGCATCATTATCTTCCTCTTCCTGACCCCGCGGGCGTAGTAGGCTGCTACGAAGTCGGACTCCAGAACCCTCACCATACTATTCCTGAGAAGCCTCGTGTAGGGGCCGCTAAGCACTATGCCTAGGGTCAGCGCTGGCAGTACTAGGTGGGCGAGCGCATCCATGAACTTATCGAGCCTCCCCTCTATGAGGCTGTCTATCAGGTAGAAGCCCGTGTAGGGGTGCGGGGCCATACCAGGGTCTATCCTACCCCCGGAGGGGAGGACGTGCAGCCAGACGCTGAAGACGAGCTGGAAGAGTAGGCCCAGCCACGGTATGAACAGCGTGTATGCGAGCGCGCCATAGAACCTCATGGCGCTGTCGACCACCGTGTCCTTCTTCACGGCCGCCACGTAGCCCGTCACTAGGCCTATCAGCAGGCTTACCACCATGGCTGCTACGGAGAGCTCTATGGTTGCAGGGAGCCTCTGGAATATGTCCGCCGCTATAGGCCTTCCCCTGACCACGAGGCTCGTCCCGAAGTTCCCGTGGAGGACGTTCCAGAGATAGTCGAAGTACTGGACTATCAGCGGCTTATCCAGGCCGAGCTGGTGCCTCAACGCCTTGAGCTCCGCGGGGGGTATGTTCTTCGTTCCAAGGATCGCCGTTATCGGGTCGCCGGGGAGCACCCTCAGTATGAAGAATACGAGCGTGTACAGTATCAGTACGGTCGGTATGATTAGGGCGGCCCTGATAGCGAAGTACCTCAGCAGCCCCACGACCGGATCACCGCTTAACAAGCAATACTGTGTCCTAACATGGGAGCCGTATATACGGTTTATCAATGGTTTATCGGGGCGGAAACCCGTCCGAATAAGCTAAAAAATAACTAGACAGCTGGACGCGCAGCCGGGGATTACGGGGGAGGGGCGTCACCCGCTCGTCTTGTATAGCGTGTAGTACGGCATTAGCATAGGCGGCCCTATCTTCACTCCCCTCACGTCCTTCCTGACGACGACGAATAGCTTGCCCTGGAGGAGCGGTATGAATGGTATGTCGTGCGCCAGTATCTTCTGCACCTCCTCGTAGATCTTAGCCCTCTCCGCCTTGTTGGTCAGCACCGCGGCCTCGTCGAGGAGCTTATCCACCTTCGGGTTCGAGTACCCGGTGCCAGTCCACTTGTTCGCCCCGCTGTGCAGGAAGGGTGTGAGGAAGTCGTCTGGGTCTATGTAGTCTGGATACCAGCCGAGCAGCGACAGCATCATCGTGCCCTGCCTCAGCTGCTTCACGTAGCTCGCCCACTCCAGGCTCTTTATCTCAACCTGTATCATGCCCGTCCTCTCTAGCTGCACCTTTATCATCTGGGCTAGATCAGCTTCCGTGTCGCCGTAGTGGCTCGGCGTGTACCATAGCACTAGTTTGAGCTTATGCTGCTTGCTGTAGCCGGCCTCCTTGAGGAGCTTCTGGGCGAGGGCTATGTTGCCGTCACCGTATATCTTGAAGGCGTCTATGTGGCTCCACATACCGGCTGGGACAAGGCTGTAGAGTGGCTGCATGGTACCCATGAACACTACTTTGGCCAGCTCGGGCCTGTTTATGGCAGCCGCTATCGCCTCCCTAACGAGCCTATTGTTAGTCGGGCTCATCTTAACGTTTACCACTATGTATCTTATGAAGGAGCCCGGCACACCTATTACGCGGAAGTTGGGGTTCTTCGCGAGGTCGACGTAGTCGGTTGGCCTGAGCGTCCTCCACGCTATGTCTATCTCCCCGCTCTCGAGCGCCACGCGCAGCGCTGAGGCGTCGCGGTAGAACCTTATTATTATCGTCTTCGTCTTAGGCTTGGGGCCGTAGTAGTAGGGGTTCGCCTGCAGTATGAGTATCTCGTCACGCCTCCACTCCTTGATGCAGTATGGGCCTGCACCTCCCCACGTGGCGTCGCTGACTATCTTGTCGTTGGGGTACTTGGGGCTCACGGGGAAGTAGGGTGGGGTCGCCAGTACTGCCAGGAAGAAGCCGACTGGCCTCTTCAGTATGAACTCGACGGTGTACTTGTCCAGTGCCTTCACGTCCTTCACGAAGTATGTTACGAGCCAGGAGGGGTCTCCCTTGAGCCTCATAACCCTCTTTATGCTCCTCACCACGTCGTACGCGGTCACGGGTGTACCGTCGCAGAACTTCGCGTCCTTACGCAGGTGGAATATCCACACCTTCCCGTTATCCTTCACCTCCCAGCTGGTCGCTAGGGCTGGGACTATCTGGTCGGTGCCCGGCTTGTACTTCACGAGGCCGTCCATTATGTTTGTCAGCACCTCCCATGTGAAGAAGTCGTAGGCGCTCGCCGGGTCGAGGTCGGTCACTTTATCAGTCACGCCTATGACTAGCTTCTGCGTCAGGAAGCCCGCGGTCTTTGTTGCTGTTGTGGCGGCTTGGGTGGTTGTCGGCGTCGATGTTTTCGTCGCAGTATATGTCTGCGTCACCGTAGCCGTCTTGGTGACTGTGATTGTTGTTGGAGCCGCTGCTTTATGTGGCAGGGCTGCGATACCCGCCCCATAGCCGATTATGATCCCTATGATTATGCCGACTATGAGTGCTATTACAGGTGTAGCCCTCCCGGCCACGAGGCACCCCCCATGTCCCACGCTATGCGAGTGTGGTTACCATACCACTGGGAGGTTAAACGCTTAACTACTCTCAGTTTTTGCCCGGCGAACACGGCTAGTGAGAGACTTGTTTGCAGCCTATGCAGCTGTCGTGAAGAACCTGCGGGGCGTGGTCGCCCCCCTGTTTCGGGGCGCGTGCGGCGCCGTAGACTGGCTGGCCGCCAGGTTCAGGTATAGGGAGGTGGGGGTGCCGCCTTCAGCCGCCTGGCTATCCGAGGCTGGTAGGAGGTTCCGTGTATTAACCTACCCTGTGGGTGTCCTCGAGAGGCTCGTGGACTTCTTCGAGGCCGAGGGCTTCGACCGTGTGGTTGCCGAGGCTCTAGTGATGGGGTCTGTGTACGTCTCACCCGTCTTCATGCTAGGTGATAGGCGCCTCAGCCTCCTCCAGAGCCTCGCCTCCCACGTGGTCTACAGGTGTAGGAGGATGGATTTGAGGTCGTGGAGGCTCCATATGAGGATAGCGTCCTACAGTATACTCGACATGTACGCTGACTGCCTCGAGGAGGCGCTCGACGTGATCCGCGGCGCCAGGGCGCTTGGGGAGGTTCTCGTGGAGAGGAGGAGTAGGGTTGAGCGTGACGCTAGGCGCTACTGGAGGATATCCTGTACGGGCGGCACGCCCTTCCTCCTATACCTCGACTTGTTAGCCCTTGCGTCCGGCTTTATAGGGAGGCTTGTTGAGGATCAGGCCGCGGGCCTGGCCATCGTGCCGGTGGTGTATGTGCCTTGCAGCGTGGCCTGATGCTCCACCTCGACGAGGAGGGCCTGGAGCTCGCCTCCCTCCTCCGGGGGGCGCCCGGGCTCAGGGTTGTCATGTTCGCTGGGCGGAGTGAGTATGAGGCAGTGGGCCAGCTCGCCGAGAGTGTTGCAGACGAGGTGCTTGTATGGCGTGACGTAGCAGACCTCCTGGCCGGCGACGTCGCCGTGTTCGCCGAGCGTCATGGACTCGTACTGGTGCCCAGCGCGGCACTCGTCTCCATGCTCGGCGCCGCGGAGGAGCTGAAGGGCTACAGGGGCCCCATGGCTTGCAGGGAGTCGGTGGGCTCGCTGGCCAGCTGCCTCGGCGGGCAGGGATGCCTGGTGTTTACGTGGATCTGGTCGCGTGGCGGCTGGCTGCTGGCCGGCTCCACAGTGAATGTTGGAGGGGTCTTTGTACCCGTCAGTGCTCTGCCGCAGGGCAGGCCCCGGGTCGACCGCTACGCACCCTTCCTGGTCACCGTCGAGTGTGGAGGGCGCGTGTGCCATGCCCCCTGCCTCGCGAGGGGCTTCTCGCTAAACCGTCTCGAGCAGCTCTACGGGTCGAGGGAGGAGGCTGTGGGGGCTGTCCTCGATGCTATAGAGCCGCTGTTCTCGAGGGGTAGGGAGAAAACGAGCGGAGGGCTGTAGTAGTGGACTGGCGCTGGGTGGGCAGCGTGATCGATAGGAGGGGTGCTGTTAAGGAGGCTGTCCGTGTAGTCGCCGAGCTGATGGCTGCCTCCGCCGTGACCGCGCCCAAGGCTAAGGGCGTGGACAACATAGAGGTCGTGATCCTGGACGAGGAGGATGAGCTGCGCAGGCTGGCGGACAAGATGGATGAACTCGCCGGGGTCTACGGGTCGTTCTTCTCCCGTGACGCGGACTGTGTTAGGAGGTCTGACGCGGTAGTCGTCGTGGGGGCGTGGGTTCCGAGACTGTCTCTCAAGACTCCGCCGGAGTACGGGGTCGACGCGGACACCGCCATGGCCTTGATAAACCTCGGTATAGCCGTCGGCTCCGCTGTCAAGACCGCCTCGCTGCTAAACGTCGACACCAGGATAATGTTCTCGATAGGCGTAGCCGCCAGGGCACTCGGCCTGGTCAAGTCTCCCTACGTGCTTGGCGTCCCCTTGTCGGTGAAGGGGAAGAACATATATTTTGACCGGAGGCCCCGCCCCTCCTAGGCTTTATAACGCCTGCAAGCACTGCAGCCGCATAGAGTATCGCGTGTGGCCTTGGTGGGCAACCCGGCAGCTTCAGCACCTTCTCTGGCACGGGTATTCCCTGCTTGTGCAGGAGCTCCAGGAAGGGGTCTATGCCGCCTAGGACTGCCGCGCTGTCGTGCCATATGCCGCCGCCGCAGGCGCAGGCCCCCACGGCCAGCACTCCTATGGGCCTGGCTACGCGGAAGACCTCGATTGCCCTTGGGAGGGACTGGAGCGTCACGGGCCCAGTGAATATTATCACGTCGGCGTGCCTGGGCGACTCCACGAGCTTCATGCCGAAGCGCTCCGGGTCGTAGCGTGGGCTAAGCGCTGCCAGGACCTCTATGTCGCACGCGTTGCAGCCCCCGGTGTTTAGGTGGTATAGCCAGACGCTCTTCATCCTGCCCATAGGCCTCCACCCCGCGGCCTACCTGCTCCTCCCGAGCCGCTGGCGGGAGCGGAGAACCCTCATGGCGGATATGAGGGCTGCTTGTTCGAGCTTGCAGGCTGGGCATGTCCTGAGATGTGGTAGTTTCCTCCCGACCCGCCTCTCCACCTCCTCTAGGAGCCTCTTAGGCGCGTACCTGGAGCCGCACTTGGTGCATGTGGCTGGCTCGTGTTCCACAACCTGCGTTACTGGTTCCTCGACGAGCACCTCGTATTCGGGGATCGTGTCTATCGCTTTCATCGGGCAGGTCTCCATGCATAGGAGGCAGTATATGCACCTGGCTATACTGTACCGTAGCGTGTAGGTTGACCTGTCCAGCGTGAGTGTCTTTGCAGGGCATGCAGTCGCGCATGCGCCGCAGCCGACGCACTTGCCCGGGTCTATCCTTATCGGCCCGCGCAGGCCTGGGGGAGGGGGTAGGGGCTGGTGCGGATACTGCCTAATGGTTGCCCTGCCCTCGGCTGCTTCCCGGTACGCGGCCAGTCTAGGGAGCAGCGAGTCTTGCAAGGCTAACCCGCCTCCTCGACCCCTTCTCGGCGTCCACCACTATTACGCGGTCTGTGCACGAGAAACATGGGTCTATGCTCATCAGTATTACAGGGGCGTCGGCCAGCGCGTTGCCTATTAGGAGCTCTGGTACGAGTGCTAGGTTGTTGTATGTGGGCGACCTTATCTTCCACCTCCACAGCTTCTTCCCCTTCCCCGTTATCACGTAGTGGAGGCATTCCCCTCTGGGAGCCTCTGAGGCGGCGAGTCCGACGCGGAGTGGCTCGTAGTCGGTCACCTCGGATCGTAGAGGGGTTGACGGCATGCTTCTGAGTAGTTGCCTTAGTATGTGTAGTGATTGCTCGACTTCTTCTAGCCGGAGCAGGTATCTTGCGAGGGCGTCCCCTTCATCCATTACGGGTACCTCGAACTCGACCTCCCCGTAGGCCGCGTACGGCTTGTCCCTCCTCATGTCGATGTCTATCCCGGAGGCCCTGGCGACGGGGCCGAGGGCCCCCCATTTCCATGCATCCTCCCTGCTCAGCACACCTACCTCCTCGAGCCTCGACTTTACCTCGCCGAGCTCTACGTACTCCCTGGCTAGCTTAACCCCCTTGGACACGGCCCTCTCGGCCTTCTCCAGGATAGCTCTCGCCATCGACTCGTCCACGTCTACTCTCACTCCGCCCGGGGTGTTGGCTGAGTAGGTCTTCCTGTTGCCGGTTACGAGCTCAGCTGCGTCCATGACCTCCTCTCTGGCGTGCATTATATGCATGAATCCCGTGTCGTACCCTACCGTGTGGAGTATAGCTGCCGTGCATAGTAGGTGGCTGTGTATCCTCTCCAGCTCCAGGAGCACCGACCTGATGTACTTGGCCTTCTCGGGCGGCTCCACGCCCAGAGCGTTCTCGACGGCCATGCAGTATGTTGTTGAGTGCACGTAGCCGCATATACCGCATATCCTCTCAGCCAGGAACGGCACCTGCATAAAACCAAACCTATCCTCAGCAAGCTTCTCAATACCACGATAAACAAAGAAGCCACGGTAGTATACTCCTACGACTCGTTCACCGATTACATGGAGCTCGAAGTACTCCGGCTCATGGAGCGCCGGGTGGTACGGGCCTAGGGGTATGCCTGGCCTAGGCCTCCTGGCGGCTTCCTCGACCCTTATCTTGGGCCTGCCACGGGGCGCGTCCTTCCTCATGGGGTGCAGGTTTTCCGGCCAGCCGTCCGGTAGTACTAGTCGACCCCTCCAAGGATTCCCCCTGAACCGTATACCGTAGAGATCCCTGGCTTCCGCCTCACACCATGTACATGCGGGGCTGCCGGTGAGGGGATAGAGGGAGTCCAGCGTGGCTGTGGCTGGGTCGACTGACACGTCGACCACGACGTGCCTGCCTTTGCGGTGGCATGTGAATATGTAGGCTACGTGTAGTGAGCCGTCTATCCCCCTGCCGTCGTAGGCGAGGCACGTGCTCAGCCTGCACTCCTTATCTGCCAGGATCTCCTCCACGACCTTCCTGTAGTTGCTCCTTGTAGCCTCTATGTACTCAACCCCCCTCTCCTTGAGCCCGCCCGTTAAGAGCCTCAAGCCTTACGCCTCCTCTCACGCATCCACTCGAGCACAGCGTCGAGGAGTCCGCCCGGGTCAGGTGTGTAGAGTAGCCTACCGCCGGTCATCGAGCCGAGCTCCTCCCCTAGGAGCCTCCTAAGCGAGTGCGAGCCATAGTATCCTGGGAGCACCGCTGTGCCCGCTAGGAGGCCGCTGGCGGCGGCTGCCAGGAGTCCCGAGAGTATCCTCTCCCCCGAAGCCTCGGGGGCTAGTAGGGCTGCTGGCGCATCGTTGACCCCCATGCCTAGCTGCTCCGAGACTATCCTGCCGGCTTGCAGCGCCTGCGCGTAGGTTGTGCATGTCGCGATATGGATTACGGGGGGTATGCCGGCCCTGCTGCATAGGCGGCGCAGGCCATCGCCCGCCAGCCCCACGGACGCCCTAGAGAGGAGTCCTTTCTCGGCGAGCTGGTGGGCTGTGCAGCCGTAGCTCAGCACGAGCACGTCGTTCTTAGCCAGTGCAGCTACAAGCTCCGCTGAGGAGCCGTGGATCTGCTTGGGGTTCCCGCAGCCTCCGAGCAACACTATCCCCTTAACGCTACCCTCCTCGATGGCCTCGGCCACCATGCTCAGCCCGTCGGTCGCGGCGTAGAGTGACGCTAGGCTGTAGCGTGTGGCGGTGGAGCCGCAGCTGGCTCTCCGCTTTTCAGCCGCCTGCAGCTTCCCGACGATCGTTCCGAGATCCTCCCTGGCGTCTACTAGGACTGCCCCGGTTTTCTTGAAGGCTTCAAGCGCCGCTGGGGCTACGCAGGGCCACTGGTAGGCGACGGCGCTTATCATCCCGCTGTAGGCCAGGAGTTCCTGGGACGCGAGATCCGCTACTACAGGGTGGCTGCCCCTCCACTCGCAGGCCAGCTCGACTATGTGGTAGGGCGAGCCGAGGCTCTCGAGGGCCTTTACAAGCCTCTCCATAGAGTAGTCGTCCAGGCACGCCGCAAGCACGACTAGGCCCTCAGCCTGTAGCGGCTCAACGCTCCTGGGTTCGGTGAAGGCCTCCGTCGCCGCGGCAAGGAGGGTGGATGTGATCCATGTATCCGAGAGGCTCAGCTTAAGAGCCTCGAGGGCCACGACGCGTGCATCGCTAGCCGAGCCCATCGCGGCGGACGAGAGCGCCCGCACAAGCTCCACGCGTGGCCCCGCGGGCAGTAGCCCGGAGGAGCGCAGCGTCGAGTAGAGCTTCGACCCGAAGAGAGTGTATGGCGGCTTGTCCGCGTCGAGGAGTCCCGCGGCCTCCCCGGGAACAATCAGCGGGTATGGCTGGGGGAGGCTGGATCCCTGCACCGCCCCCTCCTCCCTGAGCCTCTCAAGCCTTATCGAGGCCGCAGACGCCGCGACCCTCACGAGCCACCGTGCAGCCATAAGGTCTGGCGAGGCGCCGCAGACGCCGCGTCTCGGGCCCTCCGCGAAGAAGGAGGCCCTGCATGGCCCCATGGCGCAGCTCCTGCAGCAGAGGCCTAGTTGGCCGAAGCCGCACTGGGGCTGGAGGAGCTTCAGTCTATGCCAGGGACTCGTCTCAGCCCTCTCGCCGTACTGGGCGTCTGTTGAGAGCCTACTCGCCTCTCCAAACTCCACCTTGAACTCCATCCTCTTGTATGGGGTCAAGGACGGCCACCTCCTACCTGCTTAGGGGTGCTGCAGGGGGCTCCCGAACCCCCTGCAGGGTGATTAGGAGGTCGAGCTCGCTCTGGGAGAGGGGCTTCCTCGACCTCCTCTGCTTCGCTATCTCCACCGGTGTCCCGAAGAGGAAGACTCCGGCTGGGCACGCCTCTACGCAGGCTGGACGCCTGCCCTGCCTCACCCTGCCTATACACATATCGCATTTAACCACTATACCCGTCTCGGGGTGCAGGTATGGGTGTCCGAAGTGGCAGGCCTGCACACAGAACCCGCACCCTATGCACCTAGCCTCGCTGACCACCACTACTCCCCCCTCCTCGTAGTGCATCGCGCCAGTCGGGCACGCGGCGACGCATGGAGCGTTGGCGCAGTGCTGGCACGTCACCGGAACCGGTACACCCTTCACCCTCAACACCCTGATCCTCGGCATCGGCGCTGGATCCTCATACACTATCTCGGGTATTGACTTTGAGGCGCTGTGCTCAACCGCGCACGCGACCTCGCATGACAGGCAACCCACGCACCTGGAGACGTCCGCCTGCAGCATCAGCTTCATTCCCACACGCCTCCCTTTGCTCTTCTGGCTCGAGGCGGTTCACCCCCGGATAGGGTTTATGCAGAGAGTAGGAGGGCTGCAACGCCCGAGACAAGGCTTATGAACGCGAGGCCCGTCGCCCGGAGGGGTTTTGGCCTTCCAATGACCGCCGTGACACCCGATGCTACTATGTAGGCCACTACAGAGTACACCGCCGCCAGGATCCATGAGTGGAGGGCGACGAGGCCGGCTAGTAGCAGGAGCGTGAAGCCCCTACACCACGATGCCTGCATTAGCAGGGCTAGCTCTGCACCCCCATACTCCGTGTAGGGGCCCGCAGCTATCTCTGGGCCGGCCTCCACGATGTTGTAGGGTGCTAGTTCGAACTCCACTATGGCTGCCAGTGTGAGCGCCACCAGGGCTGCCGCGGCTGGCAGTGGAGCAGCCCGTATATCGTGTAGGAAGAGGGTTGGCGACGAGGCTATTAATGCGAGGAAGACCCCGGCCTCGGCGGCCGATGATAACGCTACTAGCCTCACGGAGCCCGAGCTCGTAAGGGGGGTTAAAGCCCCCGCAGCGGCGGCGACGACGGCCGTCGAGCCGGCGAGAAGCATTGTGAAGCCGAGTACACCCGCTAGGGCGGAGTCTAGCGCCGGGACTGCTGTCATAAGTGCAGCCACCAACGCGTATGCGAGGGAGGCCACGGGGGCTGCCAGGTATAAGGGGTTCCCCGTCTCAGCCGCCGATGCCCGCCTCCTGTAGAGCTTGACCAGGTCATACCATGTCTGCGTCACCGGCGGCCCGAGCCTACGCTGGATAGCCGCGTATATCTTCCTCCTAACGCCGTCGAGGAGTGGTGGTAGGGCGAGCACCACTACGAGAACCACGATAACCTGCATCACCGGCCCGACCATCTTCACCACCCCCTGATCCACCGTGTCAATGGCTGCGCGAGCCTCCCAACCATGGGCGAGAGTATGGTTAGGGCGACGAGGGCTGCTACGGCCACGTAGACAGCCACCCTGTAGCATGCTGGACAGCTGCCGCTGGGTGCAGCGTCCGCCGCGTCGTGGTGCGCGTCGTGTGCGCGGAGCATGTTGACCATGCGGTAGGCTAGTGCCGCAAACGCTGCGAGCACGACGGCTATGTATGTCGCCAGCGTTGCTGCGGTGCCGCAGGCCGCCGCGCCGAAGAGCTCGCTTATGAAGAGCGGGAACGGTGGGCAGCCGAGGAGCGCTAGGAGGAACGCTACGAGTGAGCCGCCCACGAGCCAGTCGACCTGGTAGACGGGCGCCAGCCTATCAATAAGCCTGCTTCCACGATACTCCTCTACGAGGCCCGAGGAGACGAAGGCCGCCGACTTGGCCACCGCATGCCCTATCGAGTGTATTGCGAACGCGAGGAGCGCTATGGAGCCGACGCCCTCGTGGACGAGGTATATCATGAAAGCCATTATGCCCATATGCTCCATGCTGGAGTAGGCCAGCAACCTCTTAACATCCCTCGTGACAAGCATGCCGGCCGACGCGTAGAGTATGGTCGCCACAGCGACGGCGAGGAGCAGGCTGAAGACCATGGAGCCCGGAGGGATTAGGTAACTTATCCTTAGCAGGACGTAGAGGGGGAGGAAGGTCAGGGCACCGGCCAGGAGCACTGAGACCGGCGTCGGCGCCTCAGCGTAGGCGTCTGGGAGCCAGAAGTGTAGCGGGAAGAGCCCAGCCTTGACACTAAACCCGGCCAGTATAAACATGAACGCCACGAGGGACCTCGGCCTAGCCGCGAGCTCGCCTGAGGCAAGTGCGAGGGACGTCCACCTCCAGGGCTCCGCGACGCCTATAGAGGCCCCAATACTGTACACCGTCACTAGGCCGTAGAGGCTGAACGACATCCCCACCGCACATATCATGAAGTACTTCCAGGCAGCCTCGACGCTGGCCCCACCACCCCTTATACAGACCAGGTAGACGGTCAGTATGGTGCATACCTCGAGGAGTATCCAGGCTAGGAACAAGTCGTTGAACACAGCTATCAGGAACATCGCTGCGAACGCGGAGTTTACAAGCAGGTAATAGGACTCGCCACGCAGGCCGCGTAGGCCGCCGCGCCGGGTGAGATGTATTGATGGAAGCGCCGTCAACACATACACCAGTGATACCAGCAGCAGCATCCATGACGAGTACGGGTCGACCCACAGTTCGCCCTCGAGGAGCGGGGTTCCCGCCCTCGTGTAGACCACGGAGAAGACGCTGAGAATGAGGGACGCCACTGAGGCCGCCAGGGTTGCAGCCTCCGCGACGCCCAGGCCCGCGAGTGAGGCGGCGGCAGCCGCCCCTGCTACACCTATTATGGCTGCGACGAGTGCGGCGGGGGCAACCATGTCATCCCACCTCCTTCAAGCCTGTCAGCGTCGAGGTGTCAAGCGTCTTGAACTGCTTGTAGACCATTATTGTTAATATACTCCCGAAGAACACGAGCAGTATGACGTCGGTCGCCATGCCTATCTCAACGGTCTCAGGGAGCCTGGGGGCCATGAACGCTAATGTGAGGTGGCTGCTGTTCTCGAAGTGGCATAGGCCTAGTATCTGCTTGACCGTAGTCCTCCTAGTCATGATCTGTAGGAGGCCTATGAGGAACAGTGAGAGGGACACAGCCAGCGGGACGAGGCTCACGCCGCCCGTTATGCCGGCCGCCAGGGCGAAGCTGAGCCCTATGCATAGGCCCGCCAAGACCCACTCCAGAACCTCCGGTATGAGGGGCTTCGAGTCATACTTGACGCCTATCTTGCGTATAGCCCATATCAGTATGTAGGGCACGAGGACCGTCTTGGTTACGAAGCCGCTTACGCTCCACACCAGGAACAAGTGGTCTACGAAGATGCCCATTAAGAGGAATATGAGTACGAGCATGAACGACTGTAGGGCGTATATCTTGGCTGCTCTCTCAAGGCTCCGCTCGGTAGTTATCTTCAACGCTGTCAGCAGCATTATAAGCGATAGTATGGAGACCGCCGCGTAGACGGGGTCATGCATAGAGAACCACCCATAACGCTATTATGAATAACAGCACCATGTAGGCGAGCAGGAGTGCGAGGTAGATGTGGAGCTTGCCGTTATGGATCCTCATCACAGCCCTTGAGAGGGCTGCCAGCCTACGCGAGACCCAGTAGTATGCGGGCGCGTAGGTGACCTCGCGTAGCCTTGGGAAACGGAGCCTGTACAGCACGCTCTCGACGCCAAGCCTCGGGGAGGGGGCTGCCAGCCCGACGGCTGCTGGGCGGAGCCCCGTGGAGTGTATCAACTCTCCCGACAGCCACGTCCTGGTTCGTGGAGGGTTAGCGGCAGACGCCGCCGCTATGCCGGCCGCCACGACAGCGTATAGTGTTAGCCAGTTCAATAGTCCAGGGGTTATCCGGGCCGCCGCAGCCGCCGCCAGCACCGGCGACGCCAGGAGTACCGCCGCGACTCCATAGTCTGCTATGCTTGGCCGTGCCTCCCCCTCGCCTCCCAGGAGGGCTGACGAGACCCTTGTATATGCTATGCCTGTTAGAGGAGCGATTATGGCTGCTGCTAGGAGGGCGGCGTAGATCCAGGGTAGCGGCGGGTAGCTGCGGGCGAGCACGGCGAGGCTGTATATGAGCATAAGCTCGCCTATCGAGGCTGCGAGCGGGGGTATTGGGAGGGAGGAGGATGCAGCTACCGCCGCCGCCCTGCATGCAGGGCTTGGAGACCTGCAGAGCCCGGGCGCCTCGTCTAGGAGGTCTCCAGAGGGGCTCGAGGATGCGAGATCCCAGGCGGATGCGAGTAGCCCGGCCTTGTAGGCCGCATGCGCCACCACAAGGGCTGCAAGCCCTGCGAGGACCAGGTCTAGGCCCGTCGACGCGTAGAGTGTTAGGAGGAGCCATGCGAACCCCCAGTATTCGACCGTGGTGTATCCCAGTATCCTGCGGACATGCCTGGACCAGAGGCCGCCTATGAAGCCGAGGGCTACGCCTGCGAGGGACTGCACGTAGAGCGCTACTAGGAGTACGGCGTGCGGCGAGCCTGGGTGTAGGATGAGGGATGCCTGGAGGAGGGGCGGTATCTCAGAGGCTACTAGTAGGCCTGCGGTGCTGCCCCGTGTCGAGGAGTAGACGGGCGGCACCCAGAACCCGAGTGGGGGGAGACCAGCCTTGGTGGTGTACGCGGCTAGCAGCGCGGCCGCGACAGGCAAGTATAGGGCGGGTGGTAGCTTGTCGAACCACGCTGCACCCAGCCCCATCATGTATGCTATGGAGGCTATCATCGGGACTGACGCGGCATGCATAACTATGAGGTAGAGCATGCCACTCCTCCTATCACCGCCTCCAGCCACCGCGATGGCAACGGCGAAGCTTAGCAGCTCCCAGGCGACGAGAAGGCTCAGCACGTCCCTGGCTATGATTAGGAGGTGTGTCGCCGCTATCCCAAGCCCCAGGGCTATGCTTGTAAGCCTTCCAGCCCCATCGTCCTTGTAGAGGTGTAGGGCGGACGTCATCAATGCGAGTGATGACGCTACAAGGAAGACTGAGGCAAGCCACCCACAGCTAAGCCTTAGGGGCCAGGACGGCATCCAGGGGGCGAGCTTGACGGCTACCGTCTCGGCGAGAGGGGCTCCAAGGATCCCGAGTAGTCCTAGTGCGAGCATCGAGGCTGATGCAGCCAGGTAGAGGGCTGCAGCCGCAGCCCTCCACCCAAGCGATACTATGGCTCCGGCAGCGGCCAGTATCAATGGGAGGAGCAGGGTCACCATGGCTTGACACCCAGCCAGGGTGCGATGTATGGTGATAGGAGGATGGCCGCTATGAGGACTAGCAGCGGAGCCTTCATCCTCGCGGGGATCGGCGCTCCACTATACTCCCTCGACGGCTCACCCCGGTAGACCATGTAGATCGTGCGTGTGAACACGACGAAGCATACAACGCTCTCTATGAGCGCGAGCCAGGCGGCGGCAGCTGTTGCAGGGGATCCGGTGAAGCCTGCGGCGAGTATCGCTAGCTTACTGTAGAAGCAGTTGAATGGGGGTATTGCGGAGATGGCGGCTGCACCAGCTATCCATGCAGCCGCCACCACGCCGTAACCTTGCCTCCTCCCCAGCCCCTCAAGGGCGTCTATGCTGCGTGTCCCTAGGCCGTAGCTGAGGCAGCCAGCCGCTAGGAATAGTGATGCCTTGGCGAACGAGTGGTTCCACATATGGTATATCGCCGCATGCACTCCCTCCGCCCCGGAGCCTAGGAGCGAGAAGGAGAGCGCGAGGAGTATGTATGAGAGCTGGACTATGGTGCTGTACGCTAGGAGCCTCTTCACGTCCCGCTGCGCCAGGTACATGAATGCGCCATAGTACATGGTCACTAGGGCTACTATGAGTGCTGCGAAGCCTAGGAGGCCGTAGGCGGCTCCAGCGGGTAGGGTGTACTGGACGAACCTGAGGAAGGTGAAGACGCCGACCTTCACCATTGCCGCGGCGTGGAGGTAGGCTGAAACCGGTGTGGGTGCGGCCATTGCGTCCGGCAGCCATATGTGGAACGGTACCTGAGCCGACTTAGCCAGGCATGCTACGAGGAACAGGGCGCCCACAGCTGGTATCGCCGGGCCGAGGTGAGAGAGGAGTGGTAGTGGGACGGCGAAGCTTACATGGTTCAACTCCTGGGAGGCCAGGACTACGGCAGCGAGGAGGCCGAGGCCGCCTATATGGGTGAGGATGAGGGCCTCGACGCCCCCCTTGATCGAGTCATGCCCCCCGTAGAATGATATGAGGAGGCACGAACATATGCCTGTCAGCTCGTAGAAGAAGAACAATGATGCAAGCGTGTATGAGAGCGCCACCCCGAGCATGCCCGCCATGAAGAGCAGGAGCACCGCGTAGTACCTGCGGAAACCGCTGCTGACAGGGTGCTCCCGGTTGCCTGGATCCATGTAGCCTGTCGAGTACAGTACGACTAGGAAGCCGACTATCACGGTCATGCCGGCTAGTATGAGGCCGTAGTTATCGAGGTAGAGGGCGACGAGGCCGCGGAGTGGTGGAGGCCCTGGAGTCTCAACCACGCCTACCGGCCTCTGGAGGAGCAGCGCCGCGTATAGGAGTAGTGCGGCGGCTGCAGATGCTAGTGAGACGGCCTCGACGCCCCTACGTCTTAATGGTAGAGCGAGTATCATGGCTGAACCTATCATCGGGGCCGCTACTAGCGCCGGGAGCAGCAGCGTTTGCTGCAACGCTTACACCGGTCGTCCTTGTCTTCCCAGTGCTCCTAGCGGCCTCATACTTGAAAAACTCTTCTTTGGAGATGTTCTTTGCAATAAAAGATACTTTTAATAGGTGGTAGAACGTTTACATTGGTTGTGATAATGCTCCGCTGACACGTCCGGCTTTAAACCCAGGCCACCACCTACTGTGAGAGGCTTGGCACGGGACGGGCAGGTCGCCGTGTGGAGGCTTGATCATAGGAAGCTGACGCTGGAGCTTGCATATGGTAGCGTCTCTGGACTGCGAGGCGTTATACTCTGCAGGCTGCTGCCACGCGCCGTGGTCATCGCGGCCGGCGTCTACGGCTCCCTAGTAGCCCTGCTCACCCCCCGGCAAGCCCCCTCGTCGACTGTCGAGGCATTGCTTAGGGCAAGCCTGATAATATTCGCTATCATAGGCGCATCGTTCCTCGCCGTGTCAACCGCAAGCCTGCTCCTCCACGGTTTCGACGGCGAGGTCGCTAGGGGTAGGAGGGTTGATGGGGTGACTATCGTCTTCAGTGTTGTGAGCCGCGGCGACAACCCCGCCCTGCTCAGGAGGTGCCTAAGCAGCCTAAGGTATTGGGTTAGGAGGCTTGAGCCCGTCTACGGGTTCCGTGGCCTCATAGAGCTCGTCTGTGACGCCGACCCCGGCCCAGAGATACGTGGCCTTGCTGATCGTTTTGTTGTTGTTCCTGAGTGTTATAGGACTCGGCGTGGCTCGTTGTTTAAGGCTAGGGCGCTCCAGTATAGTGTTGAGGCTAGGGTTAGGGATGGATTGGTCGGCGAGAACACATGGATATACCACATAGACGACGACACAATAATAGGAGAAGACACCATCACAGGCATTGTCGAGTTCATCGCTGAGCATGGCAGGAGGGGGAGGCTTCTCGGTATAGGTGAGCTCCTGCCAGCCAACAACATTGTGCTCAGCCTCCCGGGCATCATAGGCTCTATCGCCGACCTGCATAGAAACATAGTGACGCTGGTCGTTTACTCGTTTATCCTTAGGCATGGTGGTAAGCCGCTTCTAGGCATGATAGGCAACAATTACCTCGTCAACAGCGTCGCCGAGGCGAGAATAGGGTATGACTGCGGCCCGAGGCTCTCAATGGGCGAGGATTCCTGGTTTGCGCTGCGCTTCTACAGTATCTATGGTGGTAGGGCTGCGTGGATGCCTGCACGCGCCTACGAGGAGCCGGTACACAGCATAAAAGACCTCATAAAACAGAGGAGGCGATGGTATTACGCGGCGCTCGTGAACAGTCTATGGGGGCCCGGCTCGCCGAGGCTTCGGGGGTTATTCATATTCGCCACTGTGCTATGGAGTCTTGCACCCCTAGGCCTCGTGCCCCC
>CAYZCH010000094.1:0-3541 GCA_964476405.1 uncultured Desulfurococcales archaeon | reverse complement strand
CAGAGAACGCCGTGGTCTTCAGGCTCGAGGGAGGGGAGGTACTGCTGGCGGGCCCGGCGGGCCCGGCATGGAGAACGGCCAGAGTAATGATAGGGGACGCCCTCGACATCGCCGGGGAGCCCTGATGAGTGCCGAGGCAGGCATTGCCCTCGGCCTCCTATCCGGCCTGAGCTTCGCCTTGGGGGACGTCCTTGTCAGGGCGGCCAGCAGGGGCCTGACCCCGAGGGCGAACCTCCTCATATCCCTCCTCATAGGCACACCGGTCGCCGCGGCGGCGGCCGCAGCCGCTCGTGAGGCGCTCCCCTCACCCCCGGCAGCCGCTCTCTACGTGGTAGCTGGTCTACTGAACTTCGTCGTAGGTAGGCTCCTATTCTACTACTCAATAGCTTACGCAGGAGCAGCGACCTCCTCCGTCGTAACGTCACTCGCCATACCCCTCGCCTCCATCTTCGCCTGGGCACTGCTGGGTGAGGTGCCCGGCCGCGGCGAGGTCCTCGGCCTGGCCTCAGTGACTGCCGCCGCAGTGCTGGCGAGCGTGAGGGTGAGCGGCGAGCCCTTCGGGAACGGCTCCCCCAGGCTGGGAGTGCTCGCCGGTCTCTCGGCCGCGGCGGTCTTCGCGCTCACCTCACCGACTGTTAGGGCAGCCTCCTACATGGGCGGCGCGCCCCTCTGGGGGATGAGCATATCATACGCCTCCGCCACACCATTCGCCGCTGTTCTGGGGTGGCGCGAGCTTGTTACTGGGGGGCGGGGGAGGGAGGCCTGGGTCATGGCCGCCGCGGCGGCCTCTACCGCTGTTGCCCAGATGCTGAGGTACTCGGCCCTCTCCCTCGCCAGGGTCGCTACGGTTGTTGTGGCGATAGGGTTATTCCCTGTGCACACGGTCACCCTCTCTGCACTCCTCCTTAGGGGGAGGGGTGAGAGGCTGGGGGTCAACCACGCCGCTGCGGCGGTGCTGGCGGTTGCGGGGATTGCTGCGACCGCCCTCATGAGGTGAGGCCAACAATTAATTCCATGCAGGGACTACTTCATGGGTGCGGGGTTGAGGCGCTTCGGCTTCCTCACGGAGCTCCAGGTGAGGGTGCTCAAGCTGAGGTCTAGGGGTATGAGCCTGAGGGAGGTCGCGGCCGTCCTGGGGACCAGTCACCAGAACGTGAGCGTTGCTGAGAGGAGGGCGAGGGAGAACGTTAGGGCTGCTGAGGACACGATACTCGCGTACAGGGCGGCGACGGCGGCGGTGAGGGTTGTCGTGCCCGAGGGAACGCACCTAGCTGAGGTACCGAGGATCGTTATGGAGGAATGCGATAAGGCCGGTGTGAAGCTGAGGGCCGACTTCACCCTAATATTCAAGCTCCTCCACTTCTCGAGACCGCCCTGCGTCGAGGGGAGGAGGTTGTCAAGGCCCGTGATAGTCCTCGTCGACAGGGAGGGGTACCTGAGCATACACCCCCTCGACGACAGGGTTGAGGAGATCGTAAAAGGTGTTGACTCCCTCTAACCGCCCCTCCTCAGGCGCTCCTCAACAGACCTCGCGTGCTCGACCAGGCCCTCAGCCCTCGCGACCCTAGCGGCGTAGGGGCCGAGCCTCCTCAGCCCCTCCTCGGTGGCGAGCTGCACATCTATTATCTTTATGTAGTCGAAGACCGAGAGCCCGCCCCTCCTCTTAGCCGCCTGATCCGTTGGGAGGACGTGGTTAGTGCCTATGGCGTAGTCGCCGAGGGGGACAGGCGTGTTGATCCCTACGAACACGGAGCCCGCCGACCTCACCCTCGACACCACCTCCGGGAGGGACATGTCCCTCACCAGTACCTCGAGGTGCTCCGGGGCGTACTCGTTAGCGAATTCGAAGGCCTCGTCCACAGAGTCCACCACGAATATGGCGCCGTTCCGCCTGAGGGACTCCAGTATTATCTCGGCCCTCGGGGACTCCGCAGCGAGCCTGTCGACCTCCTCAGCAACCCTCCTAGCTAGTTCCTCGGACGTCGTCACGAGGACGGCAGCGGCCATGGGGTCGTGCTCAGCCTGCGATATGAGGTCTATGGCCACGAGCCGCGGGTCCTGCTCCCCGTCAGCTATTATGAGTATCTCAGAGGGCCCCGCGATGAAGTCCACGTCTATCACGCCGTAGAGGAGCTTCTTAGCCGTAGCTACCCACACGTTCCCGGGCCCGACAACCTTCTCCACCTTCGGCACGGTCTCGGTCCCGAACGCCATAGCGGCGACTGCGTGGGCCCCGCCCACCCTGTACGCCTCATCAACCCCCGCTATCTTGAGGGCTGCTAGGGTGACCGGGTCTACGCTGGCGTCCGGCCTGGGCGGGGTGCACGCGATGACCTTAGGTACCCCAGCTACCTTGGCGGGGATTATGGTCATCAGGGCCGTTGAGGGGTACGCGGCCCTGCCTCCCGGTACGTAGACACCGACTGAGTCGATCGGTTTCCAGAACTGCCCGACGTACACCCCTGGCTCAAGCTCCGTTATCCATAGCTCCCTGGGGAGCTGCTTGCTGTGGAACCTCCTTATGTTCTCGGCAACGACCTCAAGCGCCTCGAGCAGGTCCTTAGGTATCTTCTCGAGGGCCTCATCCATCTCCTCCTCACTTATCCTCAGCTTCTCCTGGGTGAGGGCGTCCGTGCCGAAGAACCCCCTATAGAACTCTATTATCGCGTCGTCGCCCCTCACGAAGACGTCGTGGATGATCTCCCTCACCCTGTCCTCTATCTCCTCCATGTTGAGGGAGGATCTTTTGAGAATTCTTTTGATGAAGTCCTTGCCTGCTTCCTTAAGCTTCACAGGTGTTAGCACTGTCAAGGCATATCATCAGTGTAATTAATGGTTCACGTAAAAAATAGTGTTCCTCCCATTAGCGACTCACTCGATCGGGTTCCCGTCTATGTCAAGGAGCGGCCTCGGCGGGTCGCTCTTCTGGGTGAGGAGGGACACGACCACGAACGCTATCGTCCCCGCTATGAGTGCCGGGACAGCGGCGATGTATATGGCGTCCCAGACTGCCCAATCAAACACGCCTCCCTCCACCTCAAGGGTTATTGGGAGGAGCCAGAGTATGAGCGGTATCCAGACAGCGAAGTTCACTATGACGGACGCTATCGCGCCGGAGCGGTTCGCCCTTCTCCAGTATATGCCGAGGATGAATGGTATGCCCTGCACCATGAGTATGAGCTCCCAGCTCAGGTTCATGAGGAAGTAGATCGTCTTCGCCCAGAACGCTATCGCTAGGGACAGGAACGCTATCACCGGGACGAGTATCCTCGATATAGTGAGCTTAGCCCTCTCACTCAGGTCCGGCTTAATCATGGGGAGGAGGTTCCACGCAATCATCGAAGGAGGTATCAGCATTGAGGAGTCTGCGGAGCTCATCAAGGCGGCGAGGAGGCCGATAGTGAATATCGTGAACACGGGCAGGGGGAGGTAGTCGAGGGCGAGCCTGGGAAGAACCTCGTCAGGGTTGGCGAGGTTGGGGTAGATGAGTATGGCCCATATACCCATGAGGGCAGGCACCACACCTATGGTCCAGTACCCT
>CAYZCH010000093.1:0-8648 GCA_964476405.1 uncultured Desulfurococcales archaeon | reverse complement strand
CTTCTCGAGCCCCTTTATCAGCCTCCCCTCGCCGACTACTACGAGCCTTGGCCCATACCTCTTCGACTCGTCGTATATGCCGGCCTTCCTGGCTACATCGGGGTCCGTTGTGTCGACGACTTCCCCCGTGCCCTTTATCTTCACCGTGTAGTTTACTAGGACGAAGTCGCCCTCGTTGAATGGCATGGCTAGACCCCGCTCCTTAGGTACCAGCCTACGTCGAGCAGGTTTTCTATAATAGGGTTGCTGCGTGTTCTCCTCAGCCTTCCCCAGTCTATTGGTTCTCCGTGCTCGTCGAGAACCACTACTATGTTTGGGCACCCGCTGGGCGGCGTCCTCAGCTCCAGTACGCCTTCCCTGAACACGTCCCTGCCGTAGGTGAATAGTATCGCTGATTTCCTGTCGAGCCTGGCGTAGGTTTTCGGCCTCCGTATCGTGTTGAGGAGGCCTAGTGACGGGAGCAGAGTACCCCTCTCCGGGATGTAGACTGCTGCGTGTATGCCGCAGGAGAGGGCCTCATACCTCCTCATCGCGTCGGGGCACGCGTCGCCCGTTGAGTGCAAGTATATGTTGATCTTCCCTCCCTCGGGGCTCTCGATGCATATTGGTTGTAGCCACCCGGTGTCCGCGCCGAGGCAGCGGGCGAGCTTCAGGAGCATGCGTTGCGCTGCTAGGCACTCCTCCTTAGCCTGCATATCGTGAACCCCTCGGTCATGTGCCTGTGGGGGTATAGTCTTGTGCAGTTCTTCGCGTCCTGGCTTATGGGTAGGCCTAGGTACTCCGTGACGCCGGGCGAGCCTATGTCCAGTGGTGGCCTCTCTAGGTGTATGTCGTCGCGTCCTTCAAGCACCTTTGAGACCACGTACTCGTTCTCCTCGACGGCCGTGCTGCATGTTGCGTAGACTAGTACTCCGCCCGGCGCTAGGTGTTTAATGGCGTTTTCTAGGAGCATTGCCTGGAGTATGGCTCTCTCGACGAGATCCTCCAGCCTCCTCCGCCTCCGCCTACCCTTTGGTAGCGGTAGTAGCCCCTCCCCCGTGCATGGGGCGTCTAGGAGAATGTACCGGAACTCTCTCCCGAGGCTTATCCTCGTGGCGTCCCCTCGGACTGCTATGATGTTTGTGGCGCCTAGCCTTGAGGCGTTGTTTCTTAGTGCCAGTAGCTTCCTCCTGGAGATATCGATGCTTAGTATCGGCTTCCCCGTGTGCTGCGCTATCTGCGTCGCTTTTACGCCCGCGCCGCTGCAGAGGTCTAGGACTGGGGCATCGGCTGGCTGTAGTGCTAGCACGGCCTGCATGCTTGCCGGCCCCTGTATCGTGTACATGCCTTTCAGATACTCTTTGCTCGCCCCGGGGGAATACGGTGCCTCCACCACCACTACCCCGTAGGGGGTTGGCGTGTAGGGTTCTACGTGGAAGCCCTCCTCCTCCAGCCTGGTGATAACAGTCCTCCTGCTCGTCTTGAGCGTGTTCACTCTTATCGTCCTGTGTATGCTCCTCGTGCTTAGCAGCTCCTCGGCCTCCTCCCTCCCGAGCAGCTCTACGAATCTTGAGGCGTATAGGGGCTCCATGTTCAGTTCTTTGGCCGCCTCGGCCACTCTTCCCGGGGGGTTGCCTAGCCTGGAGAAGGCTTTGAATAGCTCCTCGCTGATCACCCTGGACAGGTTATGCAAGGGGGCTCTGCCGGGGTGGAGGGGGTTGTTTTGGTGGAGGGGTTAAGGGCTCTCTTCGTGGGGAGGTTTCAGCCGCTCCACCTAGGCCATCTCCACGTCCTCTCCTGGTGCCTTGAATTCGCCGACGAAGTAGTCGTTGTCGTCGGGTCGGCGCAGGAGAGCTATACTCTGAGGAACCCCTTCACCGTGTCCGAGAGGCTTGAGATGATAAGGTGCTCGCTTGCGGAGGCTGGTCTACCTCTTGACAGGTTTAGGGTTGTACCGCTCCAGGATATCAACATGAACCCCGTGTGGCCCCGGTACCTGGAGGTGATGGTTCCCAGGTTCCACGTGGTTGTCACGGGGAACAGGCTTGTAGCGGAATTGTTCCGTGACTACGGCTACCCGGTCGTCGAACCCCCCTTCTACCGTAGGGGCGAGTGCAGTGGTACTAGGATCAGGGAGTTGATGGTTAGGGGGGATGACTCATGGAGGCTCCTTGTGCCGCGCTGCGTCGCGAGCTATATTGACCGTATAGGTGGCGTTGGGAGGCTTAGGAGGCTCTGGGGTGGTGGTAGGGCTTGATAGTGATTGATGGTAGCATGGGGGAGGGTGGGGGTCAGATACTCCGTACCGCTCTTGGGCTCTCTGCAGTGCTTGGTAAGCCCGTGCGGATAATTAACATTAGGGCTGGTAGGCCTAATCCCGGCCTCCGAAGACAACACATGGTTGCTGTTAGGGCTGTAGCGGAGCTCTCGGGGGCGAGGGTTAGGGGATTGAGGCTTGGTTCGACGGTGCTCGAGTTCGAGCCCGACGGCCTCCGTTCCGGGAGGTTCCGGTTCGATATAGGTACTGCCGGGAGCGTCACGCTCGTCTTCCAGGCGCTCATGCCCCTGCTCCCATTCCTCCCTGGCCCCGTAGAGATCGAGATCCGCGGGGGTACTGATGTCCCCTGGAGCCCCCCGATCGACTATGTGAGGTTTGTGCTGGCCAGGCTCCTGGCCAGGTTCGGGTTCAGAGTGGACGTCGAGCTCTATAGGCGTGGCCACTACCCGCGTGGGGGCGGCAGGGTTGTTTTCAGGGTCGGTGAGCCCCCGGGTAGGCTGAGGGGCGTGGAGCTTGTCGAGAGGGGCTCTGTTAGGAGGGTTGAGGGGCTGTCGCACTGTGTGAGGCTACCGCGGCATGTCGCCGAGAGGCAGGCTAGGGCGGCGGTCGAGTACATCAAGTCTAGGCTGGCGGGTGTCCCCGTCCACGTCGACCTGGAGTGGTATGAGCCTGGCAGGGACAGGCACCTAGGGCCTGGCAGCGGCATCGTCCTCTGGGCTGTTGCTGAGAGGAGCGTGCTTGGCGGCGATAGCCTTGGGGCCCGTGGCAAGCGCGCGGAGGTCGTGGGGGTTGAGGCGGCTAGGAAGCTTGTAGAGGACTTGGAGACCGGTAAGGCTCTCGATAGGCATGCCTCAGACATGCTGTTCCCCATAGCGCTCCTAGCCTGCGGCGACTCCCTCCTCGGCGGGGCTATGCTTACGAGGCATGCGTTGACCAACATGGAGGTCGCCAGGATAATGGCTGGTGATAGGGGCGTCGTGGAGCTCGTTGAGGGTGGGGGTGAGGGGAAGCCGTTCACCGCTAGGGTTCACGGGCTCTGTGTCGAGCGTTGAGAACCATTCCGGATATCTCCTCCTCGATAACACGCCTCAGCTCCTCGATGTTGTCTCCTCTAAGCGCGGATATAGCGACGACCCTGAGGCACCCCAGCTCCCGGCATACCCTGGCCGCCTCGCGTAGGGCTGCCACCACCTCCTCTCGCGTGGCGGCGTCAACCTTGTTGACTGCTATGATGAGCGGCTCCGAGCCTATGACCCCACGGATCCTCCTTAGCAGGTCTAGTTGCTTCTCGAGGGGCTCCACGGCGGCTTCGGTGGGGTCTATGAGGAAGAGCAGTATGTCTGTTAGCGTCTTGATCGCTGCCAGGGCCCTCTTCTCCGCATCGCTTCTCGGCTCCCTGTCGAGGAGGCCTGGGACGTCCACCATGTAGTATGGCGGCTTGCTCCTCGCCCTCGGCTCGACCTTTCCTACTATAATGTTCTTGGTTGTGAACGGGTATGGTGCGACCTCGGGCTCGGCCGTCGACATCCTCGAGATGAGCGTCGACTTCCCCGTGTTGGGTGCCCCCGCTACCGTGACTACTGGCAGCCCCTCAGCCACCACGTGGCTCTTCAGTATCTCGTCCCTCGCCCTCCTCAAAGTGTCTAGGTGTCTGCAGAGCCTGCGTACAAGTGAGAGTATCCTGCCACACCCCTCCCTGCGGTACCTGGCGGCCTCCCTCCTGTCGCGCGCTGTAGTCACTAGAACCATGTAGTCGCCGTAGAACCTCTTGGCTAGGTGGAGGCTCCTCCTTACGCGCCTAAGCGCCTCCTCGTATTCCCTGAGCCCTATCGTGGCCTCTAGCAGCTCGCGGTGGAAGGTGCTTAGGTTGTCGCTTCCCGGCAGGGCTAGTATCCTCCTCAGTATCCTCCTCACGGTCTCATAGACTGTCTGGAGGCGCCGTGCCTCCACGCTCCTCCAGCCCCTAGCGCCCCCGGCCGCCTTCCTATACTCTCTCCCGACGATCTCTATTATCTCCCTGCAGGAGTACACTGGGGTCTCCCTGAACACCCGGTAAGTGTTCTTCCGTAGCTCAGCCTCCCTAGCCTTGCGCAGAGCGTCCTCTGCCACGGGCATCCTCCGGGCGGCCTATAGCGTGTCCCCGTTTTCAAGGCATGCTTTAACCGAGCCTATGATCTTCCTCGCCCTGCTCCTGGGTATGGAGTAGAGCGTTGATATTACTGAGGGGAGCGGCGGCACCCCGTACCGCTCTATGCTCAGCGCTACATGTACTGCGGCCGCGACCTCCCGCGGCCTCTTCCTCCTCCTGTGGAGGAGCCTCTTCATGCACTCGTTCGAGGCGAGGCCAACGGCCATGTCGGGGCTCGCCTTGATCATGGCCACGAGCTCCCTGCTGAGCACCGGTGCAAGCACCATGCCTCGCGTGCCGGCGCTCCTTGCAACCCTCGACACGGCCCTGGTGACAGACACCACGGAGGCGCCGCGGCGCCTACCCGCCGGCTCCTCGTCCCCTGCCCTGGGGGCGTCGAGCATGAAGACGGTGTCGTCTACGACTAGCCCGCACCTGCTGCAGACGAGCCCCCCCGTGGTGAGCACGAGCTCCTTGGAACCGCAGGAGGGGCACTGCCTACGCCTGCCCAGAACAGCAAGCATCACCACTCCCTCACCCCCGCCGGACTGGAGGTGATTGGGGAGAAGCCGAGATACGCAGGGTCTTCAGTCACCTAAGCCCCGCGCCTGACACTAGACCAAAACTAATCATTGGGAGGGGGTTCGAGGGCTTCAAGGGGAAGCAGTATTATACCCTGCAGGCACGTGCCTCAACCACTCCTCGGAGGGAAGGGCAGGGCTATGTCATACCAGGATTATGGGATCGGTGCAACGACGATAGGTGTGAGGGGGCAGGGCTACGTTATACTCGCATCAGAGAAGAGGGTCTCCTACGGCGGCTACGTGATGAGCAGGGCCGGCAAGAAGGTCTTCAAGATAACCGATAGGATAGGCATAGCGTGTGCCGGCCTCTTCGCGGACATGCAGGCTATAAGCAAGATAATGCACGCCAACATCAAATACTATGAGCTAGTGACGAGAAAGCCGATGACAGTGAAGACGGCGGCAAGGCTCCTAGCTGCGATACTATACGAGAACAAGCTATTCCCCTTCATCTCGGAGACGCTGGTCGGAGGCATAGACGGCGACAATAAGCCTCGGCTATACGTGATGGACGCCCTAGGATCACTCATAGAGGACGACTACGCCGCCCTAGGGTCAGGCGCACCCATAGCAGTAGGCGTACTCGAGGCGGAATACAGCAAGAAGCTCTCCTTCGAACAAGCCCGCAGCCTCGTGCTCAAAGCCATGAAAGCCGCCCTAGAGAGGGATCCCATATCGGGGGACGGCATAGACATACTCGCCTTCCGGGTTACACCAGAAGGCGTAAAGGTCTTGGAGGAGTCGAAGATACTAACAATCTAGTGACCCTCCATGAAGGAGATAAGCATACGTAGCCTCATAAGGCTGCAGAGGAGGATAGCCGACAAGATAGACCTCACGGACAAATCCCCCACACAGCCCTCAACATACTGTGCCCTCGATGCAGCGTATTCGAGGAGGTACGGAGGCGTAGCGGCGGCGGTCGCATGCAACCGGGAGGGTGAACCCCTAGAAGTAAGGTACAGCGTCGGGGAGGCACCATTAAGATACATACCAGGCCTCCTCGCCTTCCGCGAAGCACCCCTCTTCTACACGGCATACCTCAAACTAGAAACCACATGCGACATAATACTAGTCGACGGCCACGGAATATCACACCCCAGGAGGACGGGTATAGCGACCCACATCGGGATGGCGGTCAAGAAGCCCACCATAGGGGTCGCGAAGTCGAGGCTTGTCGGGAGGGAAGCCATACTTGACGACGGAGCCAGGGTTCTCCGGCACCACGGAGAGATAGTAGCAGTGATACTAACGCATAGAGGCAAACCACTCTACGTGAGCCAGGGCGCCTACATAAGCCTACAACGCGCAGTCGAGATAGTAAAGAGGCTCCTACGCCCAGACCACTACCTACCAGCACCACTCTACTACGCAGATCACTACTCCCGTGTAGCGGCCAGGCAGCTCGACCACAGGGCAATAACACCCGAGCAGCTGAGAGGGGGAGGGCCACCACCAGCAGGGATAACCAGGTACCTCTGACGCCGCCATGTGGGTTGGAGAATGGGGGTGTCCCGGCCGTTGGTGCCGCGGCCGGGATTTGAACCCGGGTCACGGGCTCGAGAGGCCCGCATACTTGGCCGGGCTATACTACCGCGGCAGCCGCGCCATGACAAGGGCTTGTGTCAGTGGGGGGTTCTTCTAGTTTTCGCCTTCTCCTTGTAGAGGCTGTAGCCCTCGTAGATCAGGTAGAATGCGAGGAGCTGTACGAAGTCGACGGCTATCACCCCCCTGCCATGATACCTCATCACAATGACTAGCGGCAGCACGGTGACCGAGACGCGGGGCTCGATTATGACGGGTACCAGCTCGCCCGCGAGGATGACCGGCATCATGAGCGCTACCAGGAGCATAGCCACACGCCTGACCGGCCCCGAGGGCAGGATGAACCTAACTATGAGCGAGGCTATCGCAACCCCGAGCCCCACGACGCCCCAGGCGAGGGCAGTCCTAGCAGCTGGCGTCAACGCGTGCACCAGCACGCTCACACCACCCCCATGGCGTCGGCCGCCAATGCAAGGAAGTGCGACACGACAACCCATGCATCGAGGGACTGCGGGTAGAAGCTGTAGACGTGCGTCGCCAGCCTATACACCTCGTCGCTGAAATCACCATGAGGGAACGCCCCGACGAGCACCGCGGTTGATCCAGGCTCCTCGGCGGCCAACGAGGCTATATCCCTAAGCCTCCTCCTCTCCCCCCTCTCGCTAAGCAGCAAAACCCTCTCAACCCGCAGCCTCCTCACCAGCAACTCGAGCCTCATAGGCCTCAGCCACATAAGTGGCTTCTCGGCGCCGGGGGGGACGGCGCCCTCGGAGAACAACTGCTCCATCAACCCCACGAACCTATTATAGTTCCTCGGGAGCCTGGTCGACGGATCAACGAACACCACGTAGTCGCCTATAGTATGCACGTAGAGCTCGAGGAGCCCAGCCCTGTTGAGAGGGCTGCCAAGGGCCTCCAACATGCAGAAATGGACTATGTCCGGCCTACCCCTCTTCAAGCCGTCCCTAAGGCCACGCATAGCGTGGTGATGAAGGCTACGGTCGAGCAGTATCTCGCCAGGCCTCTTACCCCTACGCCTAGCAGACTTATAGACTGCAGGATGACCCCAGAGCTCCCGAGGCACAGTCTCAAGGGAGGCCTCAACAAGGACAAGCTTTAACCTCCCACGCCCCCCACCACTCCCGGACAAACCGCGTCATGCCCCAGGAACGCCGCAGGAAACGCGGGAAAATAGATGCTAGGAGGCTCGCAGTAGACATCGCAAGACAAGCCATGACGCAGCTCTACAGGCTCAGCGTCGAGGCGGCTAAGAAGGGCGACCTAGAACTCGCCAGGAGACTAATCGACCACGCACTCAGAATACACCAGAGGCTAAGAGTGCGCAAACCCACCCAGCTCAGGAGGGGGGTGTGCCCAAACTGCCACCTACCACTCATACCCGGAGTAACGGCCAGGGTCAGGCTGAGGAGCAGGGGTAGACACATAAGAGTAACGAAGACGTGCCTCCAATGCGGCTACATGCTGAGGATAGAGGAGAGGAAGCCATGAAGAGGGCTTTAAAGAGGCTCAAGGAGCTCGCCCAGCAGGGCCCGGCGGACGTCATAATAGGCAAGCACGGCCCAACAGACAACGTCATAGAGGAGATCAAGAGGAGGCTCAAGGAGAAACAAGTAGTCAAGGTGAAGACGCTCAGGGCAGCGATAATAACGAGCGGCATGGATAGGAGGCAGCTCGCACGCTACGTCGCAGAGAAGACCGGCGCAATGCTACTAGACGTGCGGGGTAGGACATTCATACTGTACCGCAGGGAGGAGGCTGCGAAGCTTAAAAACCAGACAGCCCCGCCACGGGTAAAGGGAGGAAGGCATGGTAACAGCCCTCGAGGTCCCCGCAAACCTGCTAATAGAAAGGCTGGCGGAGAAGCTCAAGAGAAACCCCCACATAAGACCCCCCGCCTGGGCATACTACGTGAAGACAGGCGTGCATAAGGAGAGGCCACCCGAGAACCCAGACTGGTGGTATTACAGGGCGGCCAGCATACTCCGGAAACTCTACAAGTACGGGCGCCCAGTAGGCATAGAGCGCCTCCGCACAGCATACGGCGGCAGGATGAACAGGGGGGTTGCCCCCGAACACTTCTACAAGGCCTCAGGATCAGTGATAAGGAAGATAC
>CAYZCH010000092.1:0-8791 GCA_964476405.1 uncultured Desulfurococcales archaeon | reverse complement strand
TCGGCTGCAGGCAGGTATATGAGGGAGGAGTTAGGCCAGCCTAACACGGCTGCCCCGGGATGGTGAGGCGCGGCGCTGCCTGCAGGGTGACTGTGGCGCTCCTCGGCGCACCCAACACGGGCAAGACAACCCTCTTCAACGCCCTCACGGGCAGGGCCAGCAGGGTCACGAACTGGCCCGGGACGACAGTGGACGTGGAGGTAGCCGAGATACTACACAGGGGCACACGCATATGCCTCGTCGACCTCCCCGGCACCTACGGCCTCAGCGGCTCCGGGCCGGAGGAGAAGTTCACGAGGGACTTCATAGTCGGGAGGAGACCCGACGCACTGATAGTCGTAGTCGACTCGACCAACCTGCCGAGGAGCCTCTACCTGGCCCTTGAAGCCCTCGAGTACCACCCGAGAGTGATAGTGGCGTTGTCGAAGATAGACGAGGCCCGGAGGAGGGGGATCAGGATAGACTTCGGGAGACTATCCAAGCTCCTCGGAGCCCCCGTCATCCCCGTATCCGGGCTGAAGGGGTGGGGGCTCGACGAGCTGCTAGACGCGGTCGTCGAGGGGAGGGGCGGCGGTGGCAGGGTGATAGTAGACTACGGCCCACTGAGGGAGTGCATCGAGTCCGTCTCCTCGAGGATAAGGGGTTGGCCGGGGGGAGTGGCGCCGGAGGTAGTGGCGTTGAAGCTCCTCGAGGGCGTTGAGTGGGCTAGGAGGCTCTGCGGGGAGGGGTGCAGGGAGGCCCTCGAGGAGGCCGAGGAGTGTAGGCGCAGGCTCCTGGGCATGGGGGTTGACCCCGCGGCCGCCGCCGTCTCGGCCAGGTACGCTGCCGCGGAGAGGATAGCTTCTGAGGCTGTCTCGGAGCAGGCTGCGTGGAGGCCCGTGGTGGGTGTTATAGACAGGCTGCTGGTGAACCCCTACACGGGGCCGCCGGCAGCACTCGCGATACTGTTCACGTTATTCCTCGCGGTGTTCACGCTCAACACCGGCTTCCCATTAAACATAGTAGCCGAGCTCCTGGGCGCGAGGGGGGTTGCGGAGGCCCTGGAGAAGTACAGCCTCGCCGGCCTACTCGCCAGCCTCTTCGACTGGCTTGCATCCTGCATAAAGGGGCTCCTCGGGGGAGGACTGCTCGCGGGCCTGCTGGCCGACGGCGTGGTGGCGGGCGTCGGCCTCATAGTCTCCTTCGTCCCATTGATATTCATGGTGTTCCTCCTCCTCGGCCTGCTCGAGGACAGCGGGCTCCTCCCAAGGATAGCCGTAGGCCTAGACCACGTGTTCAGGTTATTCGGTGTGAGCGGGAAGGCCGTGTTCCCGGCACTGATAAGCCTAGGCTGCAACGTCCCGGGGGTCATGGCGGCGCGTATAATGGATACGAGGGAGGAGAGGGTCGCGGTGATACTCGCAACCCCCTTCATGCCCTGCCAGGCCAGGCTCATAGTCGTCCTCGCCCTGGCCTCGGCGGCAGCGGCGACGGCGGCTGGGCAGGCGGCCCTGGTTCTCGAGGCCTACATGATAGCCATTGGGGTCTACCTGGCCACCATATTCTGGGTTAGGAGGCTGGCGCTGCGGGGGGAGGCGGGCCCAGGCGGGCTCGTCATAGAGCAGCCACCCCTGAAGAGGCCGAGCCTCAGGATAGCGTGGTGGCATGCGTGGAGCGGGCTCAAACACTTCCTCGTCCGCGCCGGCACCGTCATCCTCGCCATGAGCGTGGTTCTATGGCTCCTCACACACTATGGGCCCGCGGGCCCTGCGGCGACCCCGGCCGACAGCTACGCGGCTGCCCTAGGCCACGTCATAGCCCCAGTCATAGAGGTTGTATGGGGCGTGGGCCCCGAGAAGGCGTGGAGGGTGGCGCTGGCCCTCATAAGCGGGCTGGCGGCGAAGGAGGTGCTGCTCGAGGCCCTCGTCATGGCCGCCCCCGTCGCCGCGACCGCTAGCCTGAGGCAGGCGCTCGCCTGGTACGGGTTCACGCCCCAGCAGTGGCTCGGGATAATGGTGGCCAGCATCCTCTACATACCATGCGCGGCGACGATAGCGACGATATATGCTGAGACTAGAAGCTGGAAGCTGACCCTGCTAAGCATAGTCTACTCCCTCGCCCTTGCCACGCTCGCAGGGGGCCTCGTCTACAGGGTCGCCGCTCCTTAGAAATAGGGCTGGGCCCAGGCCACTAGGTACCGCGAGGACACTGCCTTGTGCCGGATGCTCGCGGCGGCGGGCGAGGCGTCTACACTCCGACTACTCCGCCTCCTCTCAAGGGCCTTCCTCTCCGCAGTCGAGAGGGACAAGCTGCTAGCCCCCGTGTACGGTGGGTATAGGCACTGCGACGGCTACGGCTACGTGGTGGCCGTCTGGAGGGCGGGGAGCGAGACGCCCCACATAGCCTACGTGAGACACGACACGCTCAGCTGCTCCGAGAACCTCTCATCCCTGCGGCGGTCAGTCGGGGAGGTATTGGAGCTGGCCGCGCGGGGTGACAAGTACATAGTGGTGCTCCACGCGAGGAAGGCGGGCAGGGGGGAGCCGAGGGGCCCCCTCCACGCCCACCCCTACAGAGTGGAGGTGGAGACGCCCAACGGCCCCCTAGAACTATACGTTGCCCACAACGGTGGAATGGATAAGGAGGAGCTGGCGGCCACCCTAGGCCTCCCGCCGGCCAGGTACACCGACAGCCACCTGGCGGCACTCTACCTCGCCAGGAGCCTCAGCGAGGGCTCAACCCTCCTCGAGGCCTACAGGAGCCTCAAACGCTACGTCAAGGAGACCTCAGCCCTCGACACGGCCGCCATGCTATGGCCACGCCTCTACCTAACAGGCTACGTGAGGCCGAGGGAGGAGCACAGGTACAGGTACTACCAGCCCTTCATGTTCGAGGGCGACAGGATAATCGGCTACGTCTCCAGCACCGTCAAGCAGTACGCCGATGGCCTCAGCCTACCCCTAGAGTACAGGGAGATACAGGGAGTGTTCGTCGAGGTTGACGCACGCAGCCTGGAGTATAAAGCGGAGAACCTGTAAAACCCTCCCCCATACCTGCTAAACCAAAACGGTGAACCCTAAACCATGTGCCCCCTCTTCGAGTACTGTCCCTACTGCCGCGAGAACCAGATGGTGTGCTGCGCCCTAGCCATACTCTTCCTAATACTAGTGGTGCTGTGGCTCAAGGGCTACATCTAGCCGCCCCGGGACATACAACACTTTTTAAAAGCACCCCTACCTTGGCTTCAGCTTCGTGGCTGCGAACTCGAGCACCGTCCTGGCCTCGTCGAGGGCGTCTTGGTCGTCGGCCCTAACCCTCACCCTCCTCACGCCGTCACCCCCCTCCTCCACGTCAACCTCTATACCATAGTCCTCCTTGAGCCTCTCGAGGGCCTTGAGCATGTACTTGGTGTACGGGTTGTTGCGTGGCGCCGGCTCCGTGAACACCAATACAACCTCCTTCCTGCCCCGGAGGAGCCTGGCGTAGACCCCGCCGGTCTTGGTCTTGAACTCCTGTGCCTCCTCCAGCTCCTCCCCCTGCCCCTGCCTGCACGTGTCGAGTATGCTTAGTATGAGCTGGTATAGCTGGAGCCTGTGCTCAAGCTCCGCTATCTCCTTCTCGAGCGCCTCCCTCACCTGGCTCAACAAGTCGTTCCTCCCTGTCAAGCGTATCCTCCTCTCCTCCCCGCCCCTAGACTGGCTTCCTGCCTGGATAAGGTTGAAGAGTGGTTGGGGTCGCCCCTAGACGTCTCTCCCCGGGTCCCTGGGCTTGGCGGGTAGTAGGGGTTGGCTCCTAGGCTTATCCGTGACCCTAGTCCTCCTCCTGACCGTCGCCTGCGCCGCCCAGCCGGTGGCCGCGTACACGTCGCAGAAGTCGATAATCCTCCCCCTCCTCGCGGTCGGCGAGAACGAGAAGGGGGTTGTCATAGAGACGCTCGTCAAGCTCCTCTACCCCGGGAAGGGCCTAGTTGCTGTCTCCCCGTCGATGACCGTCGCCAGGGACACGGCGGACTCCGCTAGGGTGGGCTTCTACTACGCCGCTATAGAGAGCATGCATGACCCCCTCTCCTTCGACGCGTCGATACACTTCGAGACGAGCAGGGAGCTGAGCGGCCCCAGCGCCAGCGGCTTCATAGCAACCGCCCTCCTCCTACTCTTCCGCGGCCTCAGCCTAGCCCACAACGTGTCTATGACCGGGATGGTTAACCCCAACGGCCTCCTACTACCGATAGCCGGGCTTAAGGCTAAGCTCGAGGCAGCCAAGGAGCACGGCTACACGCTCGTAGTCGTGCCGCTGACTCTCAACCCCAGGATGAACCCTAGTGTGCCGGGCGTCGAGAAGGTGCAGGTGTGCATGGTCGATGAGGCCGCGTCGGTCATGGCGTCAACCACCAAGAGCCTCTTCTACCCACCGCCCAGCCTGAACCTCTCATGGGTCAGGGGGGTTGAGGAGGGCTTCGCTCCGGCCGCGAAGCACCTCCAGGAGCTTGCGAGGAGGGTGGCGGACCTCCTCCCGAAGGAGATGAGGAGGGCGCCGCTGCGCCTCGTCCAGGACTCCGAGAAGCTCCTCAAGGAGGGGTACCCGTATGCTGCCGCAAGCCTGGCCTTCGCCGCCCTCTACAACGCCTCAATGACCTTCATAAACACCGGGGGTGTGCCGGGGAGGCTATGGGCGATACTCGGGACGCCCCAGCAGGCCAGGGCTGAGGCAGCGAAGGCTGTCGAGGAGGCCAGGGACAGGTTCGCGTCGGCCAGGATGATAGGGGTGTGGGGGTTCGAGGCGCTAGCCATGGCCGAGGCGAGGCTCTATGTCTCCGAGGCCCTCGCGTTCAAGACTAGCACCGTCGACCAGGTGTACTCGGTGCTGAGGGCCCTGACCGCGGAGGCGTGGGCTAGGATGGCGTCGCCCGACCTAGGCCCGAAGATACCGAGGGAGGCAGTTGTCAAGGCAGTCCACGCAGCCCTCGTATACGCCGATGCAGCCAAGAAATACACAATGGATCTCTTCGGCCAATCATTCAAGATATACGGCTTCATACCGGCCGACACCTGGATGAAGGAGGCCGAGAGGGCCTACACGCAGGGGCTGTACGCTAGGGCCTACGGGCTCGCAGCCACGCTCGTCGCCGAGTCCTCCATGTGGCTCGCCGGCGGCTTCATGAGGGAGGACATCAACGCCTTCTACACGTGCAGCAGGCAGGCCGCCTACCTCCACAACTACTGGCTCTCCATGGTGGCCGGCGACCCGAGCTTCGTCTCCACAGTGCTTATAAGGTACCTCAACAAGGCGGGTAAGACGCTCGGCACGGGCACAGCCATAGCGTTATACAACGAGGCTGCAGCCTACGCCCTCCTCGACAAGCTCTTCTACATATACTCCACAGCCGTCACGAAGCCGGCGACGAGCATGAGGATAGTCGAGACGGACTCACTGCTGCTCGCAGCGGTGGCTGCAGCCCTTGTAACGGCGGTTACCATGTATGCCGGCTACTGGGCGGTCGCGGGCAGGAGGGAGGTGTTCGTCGTAGAGGGGGGTGAGAGCGACTAGTGCATGAAGTCTAGCAGCGTCCTCCCCGCGCCGCCTCCGGCGCCGCGGAGGAGGGGTGCTATGACCTCCCTGAAGTCCCTCTCCAGGCTATCCCTGAGCCTTGGGTTGTAGAGCGCCGCCGCCGGATGATACGTGGCGACCAGCTTAACCCTCAACCCCTCCAGGACGGCGTCGTAGACCCTGCCATGCATGCTCGACATGCTCCTCCAGCGTATCCCCGCCCAGGAGAAGAGCAGCCTCGCAGAGTGCCTGCCCAGGCAGACGACGACCCGCGGCTCTATGATCCTTATCTGCCTGCGCAGGTAGGGGCTGCACGCCTCGACCTCCTCCGGCCTCGGATCCCTGTTCCCCGGAGGCCTGCACTTCAGCACGTTCGTTATGTAGACGTTCCCCCTCCCGACACCCGTCTCTTCAAGCAGCCTCGTCAGCAGCCTCCCGGCGGCCCCGACGAAGGGCCTGCCCGTCTCATCCTCCACCTTGCCGGGGGCCTCGCCGACGAGCATCCCCCTCGCGTCGAGGGGCCCCTCTCCGGGGACGGGGTTCCTGCGGTAGCGGTGGAGCTCACACCTCCTACACGACTTTATCTCCTCGACAAGCCTCCTATACTCCTCAAGCCTCCCCGCCAACCCGGCCACACCAATGCAGCAGTCTAGCGTGGTGGGGGAGCTTTACGGCTGGAGGGGGAGGCCGGGCCCCAGACGCGGTGCTCGCTCATCAGGTAGTTTGCGGCCCAGCCTAGGACTATGCCCGCCAGGCTGGCGGCGTACTTCCAGACGCCGAGGAGCCCGTAGAGTATGCTGAACACGGCGTAGTTTATCACCGCCCCTAACGCGACCGCCCCGTGGTACTCGGCGAGGCGCCTCGCCAGGCTCTTCCCCTCACCCCTTCCCCTGAAGACTAGCAGGTGGTTCCAGGCGAAGTTGTTGATTATTGAGGCCTCTATGGCGGCCGCGTACGCCGCCAACGCTGGTACGCCGAGGATGTCGCTGAGGACGTGGAGCACGAGCCAGAGGACTGCGACGCCGGACGCCCCCACGGCCATATTCTTGAACACCCTGTACTCGTTTAGCTCGAGGACGTGGATCACGTAGTCTATAATTGTTTTGAAGCCGAGCTTGCTCCTCCCCCTAAGCCTCCTCCGGAACATGTAGGGGTAGTCTACAACGAGCCCGGGCCTGCACTTAACCAGTATCTCGAGGAGTATCTTGTACCCCCTAGGCTTCAGCCGGTCGATGCATGCTTCGAGGAGGCCCCTCCTAACAATGAAGAAGCCGCTCATAGGGTCGGTGGTAGCCCTCGACTCGGGTAGGAGGAGGTTCGCCAGGAGCGTGGCCCCGCGCGACACCAGGAGCCTAGCCCTGCTCCACCCCTCCACTCCCCCGCCCTCAACATACCTCGACGCGACGACGACGTCCGCCCCGGTTTCAAGCGCTGCCCTCAGCATACCCGCGAGGATCTCCGGGGGGTGCTGCAGGTCGGCGTCCATGACGGCCACGTACCTCCCCCTAGAAGCCCTAAACCCATCGATAACGGCTGAAGCCAGCCCCCTAACGCCAACCCTCCTGATAACCCTCAACCATGGGTACCTCTCCCTGGCCAGCTCCTCGGCCAGCATCCATGTACCGTCTGGGCTGTCATCGTCGACTACTATGACCTCGAAGTCTACACCGCGCAGCGCCTCCTCGATCCTCCTCAGGAGCACGGGCAGGTTCTCCCTCTCATTGTACGTCGGCACGACTATACTCAGCAGGGGCTCATCCCCGCCGGCCACCACAACGCACCATCCATATAGAGCCGGGCGGAGGGGCTGGCGGGAGAAAAATAGCAGGGGGCGGCAGCCGGGGTAGGGAGGGCTGTGACGAGCTGAGGGCAGGCCCGACCGGCGCCCGGGGAGGAGGAGCAGGTGCTCCGTGCCGAGCCCAGGTGTTACCTTTCCGCGGCGTGGGCTGGGGGCGCGGCGGGCCGCTCTTCTTAAAAATCCTCCAGCCCCGCTTGTAGCGCGGCGGTGTATGAGGGGATGCGTGGAAGACTACCCCTCCTACTCCTCGTGCTGGGCGTCCTCTTCTTGGCCTCTCTGTCGCCCGTGGCGTACGCTAAGAGGCTGCCGGGGCCAGTGATACTCGTAGACCTCGTACACACCGACAACTACGGGGGCCTGTGCCTGCTGTTCAGGATAATGCCTGAGGCGTACTGGTACGTCTTGATGCCTAAGGGCGCGATGCTGCCGCCCGAGATACAGAAGTGCGTCAACAAGTACGCCTACAAGGTGCTCTACGGGAGCTTCGCCGACAACGAGAGGTACCTCAGGGACGTGGACATGATTATAATAGGGCAGCCGACAAAGATGATAAGCGACGCGGACGCCAAGGCGATAGCCAAGTGGTTCAACGAGAAGGGTAAGAGCAGGGCCCTCTGGTGCGCGGGCGACAGCGACTACCCCGCCCAGGGCGGGAAGCTAGAGATAGCTGACAGGGCCTGCGACAAGGTGCTCGAGGCCGCTGGCGTCCACCTACGCCTAGACTTCGTCAGCGTCGAGGACACAGCCTCCAACGCCGGGGCCCCCTACAGGGTCGTAGCGCTCGTGAAGCCCGACAACCGCTACAACGCCTCAATGCTCGCCTTCGGTGCCGACAAGGTGCTGATGCACGGCCCAGGCGCCGTCGCCTGGGTCGATAGCAGCGGCAGGTGGCACAAGCTCACCGACCCCAACACCCCCAAGAACATAATAAAGATACTCGTCACGACCAAGAATGGCAGGATAGTGGAGCACCAGCCGAAGGCCCCCGGCCAGCCAGGCCAGTTCGGCAAAGCACACCATGCCGGCGAGACGGGCCAGTTCGTCCTCATGGGGGCTGAGGTGGTCTCGGCGAACCCCAAGGAGTGGAAGGTGGTCATAGCCAGCGGCGAGACCCCCTACGGCGGCTACCAGCCAATGATAAGCTACAGGTACCATGGAGTCCCGCTGGACGGCCCGAGGTTCGTCAGGAACGTGCTCCTATGGGCCCTGGGCTACGGGGGCGAGGTCAAGGGAGTAATGGAGATGATTAAGAAGACCCCCGCAGCCGCGCCGGCGAGCGTGCAGAAGGAGGTCGAGTCGATAAAGAAGACTGTGTCCGAGCTCCAGGGCAAGCTCAGCGGGACTGACGCGGCCCTCAAGGAGGTGGCCAACGCGGTCAACAAGCTCTCAAGCATAGTGCAGGAGGTGGCGAAGGCCGCGTCCGCCGCCGAGTCGACCGCATCAGGGATCTCCACCATAGCCTACGCG
>CAYZCH010000091.1:0-18816 GCA_964476405.1 uncultured Desulfurococcales archaeon | reverse complement strand
AAGGTGGTTGCTAGCGTGTTGGGGGTGAAGCTAGAAAAGGTATTACAGAGAGCGAGTCAAACGGGTTAGCCGAAACTATGCATACCGCACGTGACATAATCGAAAGTGTTCTAGAGAAGCCGTCCGTGTTCAGGAGCAAGGAGAAGCTGTTCCCGGAGTATGTGCCGAAGTACCTGCCCCATAGAGAGCAGCAGCTCAAGCAACTGGCGACACTATTCAAGCCCCTGCTAACGGATCCCGGATCGATCTCGCAGAGAGCGCTGCTGGTGGGCGGGATAGGTACAGGGAAGACGGTTACGGCTAGGAGGTTCGGTATAGACTTCAAGCACCTCGCCAGGAGGAGGGGTGTTAGGCTCGAGTACGTGCATGTTAACTGTCACCGTGACCGCACACTCTACCTAGTTATACAGGAGATAGCGAGGCAGCTCCGCATACCAGTACCACAGCGTGGGCTGTCCGCACAGGAGATGTATAGTAACATACTCAAGGATATTGATGAAAGGGATGAGTATGTTATAATAACACTCGACGAGTTCGACTACTTCATAGACGTCGCCGGCAACGATGCAGTCTACTTCCTCATAAGAACATACGACGAGCACCCCGACATGACGAAGAGGGTCAACTTCATATTCATAACGAGGGATATGTACAACCTCGGGAAACTAGACTCCGCGACGGAGAGCTACCTCATAAGAAACGTCATACACTTCGAGCCCTACACGAGCGCGGAGCTCTACGATATACTAGCCAAGAGGGCTGAGGAGGCATTCTATGAGGGCACGGTAGACAGCGAGGTGCTCAGATACATAGCCGACATAGTGGGGGTTGATAAGGGGGGAAGGGGGAACGCGAGGCTCGCCCTAGAGATACTGCTCATAGCGGGGGAGCTAGCGGATCAGGAGGGAGCCCAGCGCGTCACAATAGAACACGTGCGTAAAGCCTATGTCAAGGCGGAGCCGGACATCGTCGTAATATATGACAGCCTCCTATACCTGCCACTACACGAGCTCCTAATCCTACTGGCGGCAATAAGGGTACTCAGTAGGAGCGAGGCCCCCTACGCGAGGATAGGCGAGGTGGAGCAAGAATACCAGCAGATATGCGAGGAGTACAACGAGAAACCCCGCAAACATACACAGGTATACGAGTACGTGATGGATCTTAAGAGGCTTGGCATCATAGACGCCCGCGTCTCGAGCAGGGGATACCGTGGCAAGAGCACCCTCATAGGTATACGCGTCGGACCCCTAGACGCCCTCGAGGAGAAGGTGGTTGAAATAATAGCTAAGAGGTATAAGGAGGCGAGGCGGATGTGAGGCGGCGGGAGCAGGAAACCCTTAAGATACTCGGCAGCAGAGCCAAGGTCAAAATAATCATGGTGTTGATGAAGCTCGGCGAGGCCAACATCTCGAGAATAGTGCGGGAGACCTCCTCCCACTACTACACCGTTGAGCGCCACCTAGAGGAGTTGAAGAAGCTAGGTATAGTCGACGAGAAGCGCCTAGGCAGAGTTAGGGTCTTCTCACTGAACTACGGGGATCCACGGGTACCAGTAATATTGGAGCTTATAAGGTCACTCGAGACGGAGGCGTAGCCATGCATCAAACCCCCCGCATGGTTGACATCAGCGGCAAACCTGTAGTCCATAGAGAGGCAGTCGCTTATGGAAGGATTAAGCTCAGGAAGAGTACTATTGAGAGGATAAGGAAGCATCTCGTTGAGAAGGGCGACCCACTAACACTAGCCCCCTACGCGGGCATCTTATCGGCGAAGCTCACACCGATACTCATACCCTTCTGCCACCCAATACCCATAACCAACGTGAGGGTCGAGTGTAGGGTAGAGGACGAGGAGCATGTAGGCTGCACTGCGCTCGTAAAGGCGGATGCGAAGACGGGTGTTGAGATGGAGGCTCTAACAGCGGTGACGGTTGCGCTGCTAAACATATGGGATATAGTCAAGAAGTATGAGAAGGATGAGGAAGGCCAATACCCCTACACGGCGATAGAGGAGGTGAGGGTGTTGGAGAAGAGGAAGGAGGCTAGAACAGCGTAGTCTGCCTACCACTACTCTTCCGCCTACTACGTCTGCTCCTCCTAGCGCCGCGCCTCCTACGGTGTGCTGGCTTCTCCTCACCACCGGCTATGCTGGCTGCGGCGTGCGTAGCCTTCTTCTCCGCCTCAGCTACCCTACTCGGCTTCTCAACCCTCATAAGCAGCATGTGTACGTGTTCGAGAACCTCGTTGGCGGCTGGGCCCGCGAGGTACTTGATCATCCTCTCGGTCAGCCCATAGCCGATCGCTATGCGTGCAGCGTAGTCGGGCCGCTCCCTGAATATTATCGAGAGATAGGGTAATACTTCGAGCTTAACCTTAGCCTTCGACACATGCAGCTTTGACGCCAGGTGGGCCGCTATGGCCTCCCTAACCTCCCTCGTCTCCTTGGTTCTCGCGAGCATTACTATTCTCTGTGGGAAGCTGTACTTCACCCATCTGAACTTACTCTTCTTCCTAGCCAATGCAACCCCCGGCCCCATCATGTCGAAGACGTAGCTGAGCAGATCCCATGACATACTCTTCTTGATCCTGCCTAGGTACACGCTCGCCCTGGACAACGCCTCATAGGCCCTCCACACGTCCTCCGGGTCACTGTACTGTACTGGTATGTTCTCGTTTATCCACTGCATCATCGTGTCGTAGTCGACGTTGCTATGCGTGACCGCCCTCTTAGCCTGCCAGGCGTACTTCGACATGAACAAGTGCCTTAGGGCCTCGAAGGGGCTATACTCCCTATCCCTACTGGCGATAACCCCCTCAACGATCCTCAACGTGACCTCTCCGTAGCCCTCAGCTATAGCCTGTAGGTCGTTTATCGCGGAGCGCAGGTCACCCTCAGCCTTCTTGGCGATATACATTAACGCCCTCTTCTCGCATTTTATGTGCTCAGCCTCGCATATCCTGGCTAAGACCTCTACTACGACACGGTTGGAGAGCCTATTAAAGGGCACCAGCAGGGAGGCCTCACGCAGGCTTCTGAGCCTCTGGCTCCACGGGTCATTCGCCGTCATGACCACTGGGTGCTTCGTCACCCTTATCAGCTCCAGGATGGCCTCCAACCCGCCCCTGTCAGCGGTCCCCGAGATACCGTCGACCTCGTCGAGGAGTATGATACGCCTCCTACCGAAGAGGCTTAGCTGGGTCGCCGCGGTCATCGCTATACGTTCAATATCCTCCCTCCTCCTGAAATCAGATGCATTCATCTCTACAAGCTCAAGGTTGTACTCATTGGCAGCCGCCTCCACAAGGCTCGTCTTCCCACAGCCCGGGGGACCATAGAACAGCGCGGCCTTCTTCTCCGGGATGCGGCCGCGGAGCCAGGACTGGAGCCAGGGAATGAAGAGCTTCTTAGCCTGCTCCTGGTCTGCGACCTCGCTTATCCTCTTAGGCCTATACTTGATCACCCATGGTAGCCTTTCTCCCGGCAACGGCCTACTCACTCCCCTACAGACCCGAGCTTACGCCCCAGCAGCGACAACCAGGCGAGGAACGCGTTCAACTGTATCTCGTCGTCTCCCCCCTCAACCAGCCTATACTGTATCTCACCGGCATAGTCCGCTATCATCACCTTAACGTCCTCGGGCAGCCTGAACTCGGAGCTAAACACCTCTCTGTGTATCTGCTTTATCACGTCGATACCGCTAAGCCCATAATTAATCATTAGTTTCCGGAGCTCGTTCCTGGCCTCCGTAAACCTGCCGTCGAGCGCCAATTTGAGCATCTTCCTTATCTCCTGTGGCCTGGCGAGGCCGACCACCTTGTATACTATATCGACAGTCACCTTTCCAAGCGCCGCCGCCGCTTGTAGTATGTTAATTGCCCTCCTCATATCGCCCTCGCTTATCTCGTAGATCACCTCCAATGCCTCCTCGTCATACTGACACCCCTCCTGACTGCATATCCACTTGAGTCTAGCGACGACATCCTCCTTCTTGAGCGGCGTGAACCTGAAGAGGGCGCACCTGGACTGAATAGGCTCAATAATCTTGCTCGGGTAGTTGGCTATCAATATGAACCTTGTGCTGACCGTATACATCTCCATAAGCCTCCTTAGAGCCTGCTGCGCATCGGCAGTCATGTTGTCGGCCTCGTCAAGCAGCACTATCTTGAACGGTATGTTTGGTGGTGTCTTGCTCCTCGCGAACTCTTTCACCTTGGTACGGATGGTGTCGATGCCCCTCTCATCACTAGCGTTAAGCTCCAACATGTACTGCATGTAGTTCTCGCCGAACATGTCGTGGGCTAAGCAGTGCGCGGCTGTCGTCTTCCCGGTTCCCGGGGGGCCTACGAACAGGAGGTGAGGCATATTCTTCTCCTCAACGAACTTCTCCAACCTCTTCACGATCTCCTCCTGGTTTACCATCTCCTTTAGCGACCGCGGCCTATACTTCTCGGCCCACAATAGCTCAGCTAACTGAGAAGACACCGTAACCCCCAAAACACTAATTCACACACAGCCGCAGCCCTATTAACCTAATAGGGGGGATCCTGGCCGAGAAGGAGCTCGATAATAACTCCTACAAGCATTTCGATGCATTAGTTGAGCTAGTCAGGATATCCTTTCTAGTGAGGAAAGTCAGAGTAATGGTGCTCAAAGACCTCGGTGTCGTGAGGGCGGATGGGGCCTCCTACGAGCTACGGAAGGGGACAGAGGTGGAGCTGCCAAGGTGGCTGGCCAGGTCGCTACAGTCGATCGGCGCAGTGAAGATACTGGAGTCGCCTCTAAGCATAGAGGACATAGCGAGGGTTCACTTCAACGTCCTAAACGCGCGCAGCCTACGCGACCTCGAGCCTGTGCCAGAATACTTCTACCTGCAGGTGAGCGAATACCTCCAAGACCTTGACGAGAGGATACGCAGGGAGTTCGACGCGTCACTGCTCGATGAGAAGAGGAGGGCTGAGCTATACATGAACGACATAGTGAACAAGAGGATAGTAACCATACTGCACGCCCTACGCAGCCCGGCCGCAATAGCGGAGATCTCCTCGAAGCTTTCACTCGAGGAGCGCATACTCGCCGACTCCATGAAATGCCTGCTCGACGAGTGGCTCCAGGCGGTCATTAGGGAGGGTGCGAAGCTCTAAGCAAACAACACGCAGATAATACTGCCGCACTATCACTTATAGAGGCGTTTCCGCAACAGCGAACACAGTAGGAGTAGGGCTATGGCTATACAAGTATCTGTGGAGCAGCCCGAACCGATCGATATAAAGGAGAGGTTCTACGAGTTTATAAGGAGCTTCCGGGACAGGAGCGGGGAGTACAAGTACCTGAACAGGCTAAGGCAAATGATCACCATGGGCCAGCGCAGCCTCATCATAGACTTCAACGACCTATATCTCTTCGATAACAAGCTCGCCAGGCTCCTCATAGACCAGCCAGACAAGGTTCTAAGGGAGGCTAGGGAGGCGCTACGCGAGCTCGTCGCCAGCGAGGCGCCAGAGTACTACGAGCCTGGGAGAAGATTCAATGTTATGATAAGGCGCCTCCCCACAGCGGTGCCGCTGAGGAGGCTTAGGAGCGACTACATAGGCAAGCTCGTTATGCTGGAGGGCATACTGGTCAGGTCAACGCCCATAAAAGAGAAGGTGGTTAAGGCTAGGTTCATGCATTGTAGTGAGGGCGACTGCCACGAATTCGACTGGCCCCCCGAGGGGGAGCTCGTGGGCGAGGTCATCGAGAAACCCCAGATATGCCCTGTATGTGGTAAGAGCAGTGGACAGTTCAAGCTGATACCCGAGGAGTCGGTGATGGTTGACTGGCAGCGCATAGTGCTGCAAGAGAAGCCCGAGGAGGTGCCATCAGGGCAGCTCCCAAGAAGCATAGAGGTGGTGCTTCAGGACGACCTAGTAGACCTTGCACGTCCCGGTGACAGGGTCACCGTGGTTGGTATAGTGAGGGTCAGGCCGGAGTCGATAAGCAGGCGCAAGGCACTCTTCGAGATATACATCGAGGCTAACCACCTCGAGGTCTCGCAGAGGGTTCTAGAGGAGGTCGTCATAACGAGGGAGGATGAGGAGAAGATAAGGATGCTGTCGAGGGATCCATGGGTCAGGAAGAAGATAATAGCAAGCATAGCGCCAGCCATATACGGCCACTGGGATATAAAGGAAGCGATAGCGCTGGCGCTCTTCGGCGGGGTCCCCAAGCAGACCAAGGACGGCCACCGTACAAGGGGCGACATACACATACTCCTCATAGGAGACCCTGGCACGGCTAAGAGCCAGCTACTGCAATACGTCGTGAGAATAGCCCCGAGGAGCATCTACACCACCGGTAAGGGTGCAACAGCAGCTGGTCTCACAGCCGCGGTGATAAGGGACAAGACAACAGGAGAGTACTACCTTGAGGCTGGTGCCCTTGTGCTCGCGGATGGCGGTGTCGCAGCCATCGACGAGATAGACAAGATGAGGGATGAGGATCGCTCAGTCATACACGAGGCTATGGAGCAGCAGACCGTAAGCATAACTAAAGCCGGTATAGTGGCTAGGCTCAACGCAAGGACAACAATAATAGCCGCTGGCAACCCCAAGTTCGGGAGATACCTGACCAACAGGACGCTAGCCGAGAACATAAACCTGCCCGTAACCATACTCTCAAGGTTCGACTTGATATTCATACTCAAGGACAAGCCCGTGCCGGAGGAGGATAGAAAACTAGCCCTACACGTACTCAGAGTTCATAGTGAGCCGGAGAAGATAACCCCCGAGATAGAGCCATCGCTATTAAAGAAATACATAAGCTATGCACGCCGCTACATAAGGCCCAAGCTCACCGAGGAGGCGATGAAGCTCTTAGCGGACTTCTACGTTGAGATGAGGAAGCTCGGCGCTGACAGCCCGGAGGCCCCTATAGCGATCACAGCCAGGCAGCTTGAGGCGCTAGTGAGGCTAGCCGAGGCGCACGCCAGGATGAAGCTAAAGGAGTACGTCACGGAGGAGGATGCTGAGGCAGCCATAAGACTAATGAAGACCTTCCTGGAGAGCGCAGGGATAGACGTCGAGACAGGAAAGATAGACATAGACGTCATAATGACGGGGAAGCCTAAGAGCAAGAGACAGAAACTGACAAGGATAGTGGAGATAATCGAGGAGCTTGAGTCGGAGAGCAGTGAGGGCTGTGCAAAGATAAGAGACATACAGCGCCGCGCCATAGAGGAGGGTATAGAGTCAAGGTTCGTCGATGAAGCCATAAGGATCCTGCGGAGGGACGGAATAATATACATGAAGGACTTCGGCTGCTACTCAGTCGTTAGGGACTAAGCCTCCTCGCCCTCCCTAAGGCAGCCCTCCTTCTTCAACCTCAGTATCCACATAGTCAGTGGAGTCCAGAGAGCCCATGCAGGCACCTTCTTTATAACCTCGTAGGCCTCCTCCCACGTCTCCAGGCCAAGCCTCCTCGCAAGCTCCTCCAGGCTCATCGGGCGATGCAGGTACTCGTGGAGCACCTGCATGACGTCCGGCCCTAGGAAGACCTCCTTATCGCCGACCCTAATGATGTACTTCCTGCACTCCTCGCTCATACACACCCCCTCCCGCAACCCCTGGCTCCAAGGGGTAAATTACTTCCCTCCCGGGGCGGGTCCCTGGGGCGGAAGGTGGCTACATCACCGCCCCGGCTCAGCGCTGGAACGCGCGGTCACCCCTTGACGCAGGGGATGATAGTGGCGGCCTCTCTATAAACTCTCTCCGGCAACTCGTCCCTGTTCTCGATACTCACCCAGAACCAGACTCCATCCCTCCTAAGCACGGGGTAGATCTCGGGGTCACGCAGCCTCCTATGCACAACGAACACGCCCGGCTTCCCACTCCCCAAAGCCCTCATTATGAAGCCCCTCACAGCCCCTATCCTCAACTCCATGGGCCCGATCTCGTCGATGCCGACCACGTCGGCGTCGTCAAGCTTAGATTCAATACTCTCCACAACACGCACAGCCTCCTCGCAAACCCTATACCTGCCGACCCTGGCTCCGCTACACATGCTGGTATGCGCGAGCCATGCCTCGACGGAACCGTCGAGGCTCCTTATCCTGAACCCAACCCTCCTACCACCAACCCTGACCTCAGGGCATACGAAACCAACTACACGGCAGCCACTGCTCTCCAGCCTCTCGACGAGCCTCTGGAATAGAGTCGTTTTCCCGACGCCCGGCCTGCCGGTGATAACTATGAAGCGTTTCACCTCGCCCCACCACCCCTACTACTCCTCGCCGCCATGGCCTCCCACGGAGGCACGTAGAACAACAGCTTCCCCCTATGATAGTCACGGATCACCGTCCTAGCGGCCTCCTCCACGAGCGGCTCGCCGGTCGATTTATACCTCCAACCCCTCCTCAAAGCTATAGCCTCCAAGATCCTGTACGGGTCTGTATCGGGGATCCCGTAGGCGTCGAGAACACACCTAGGGTTGTACCTGAGTGCCTTCTCGAGCAGCTTCACGGCAACACCAACGGGGTCCCTCAGCTCCTCCGGAGGCCTACCCCGCAGCGCGGCTTCAAGCCCCCCACCCTCAACGGGTATGACTCCAGGCGTGTCGATTAGGTAGAGGCCGCCAGGGGCGCGGTAGAGCTGCGAGTGGTGCGTGTAGCCAGGGGAGCCTGGCACAGGACTCGTAGACGCTGAGTGTCTACCCTTGAGCGCGTTCACGACGCTCGACTTCCCCGTCTTGGGAAACCCGACCACGGCTACGACGACGGGAGACGTATCCACAGCCATCCTTATAGCCTTCCTAAGCTTACGCGTACCCAGCCTGTGCCTCGCAGCAATATAGACCGCGTTGTAGCCCCGATCCCTCAGCAACCTCACCCAGGCCTCGGCGACGCTCCTCGGCACGAGATCGGCCTTGTTAAGCACTACTACAAGCCGCCTACCCATGGCCCTTACAAGCCTCTCAAGCCGCCTACTCATCGTCGCCATAGGATCCCTTATGTCGACTACCTCGAGGACGACGTCAGCCCTCCTTATAAGCCACGCAATGTTCCTCCACGACGCCAGTATCAAGCCCTACACCTTCCTCGCACGTCTAGTCTAATACCCCCTCTTCAACCCTCCCTCCCTAGTGTCTCTTCGCGAAGAAGTCGAAGAGGCTCCTCTGCCCCTCTGCGCCAGCCTTAATCCTCTTCTCCGTCACGCCGAAGTAGCCGAGTATCCTCATAACCGCGGGCACCAGCTGATGATCTATATAGTAGTTTATGTCGACGTCGCTCTTCTTAACCATGAAGTATGGGTATGCCCTGGACGACAGCCTGCCAGTACCCTTGACTATAACGTAGCCAACCTTATCCCCGACGCTCACCTTGAAGCCCTTCTGTATCATCCTCTTGGCTGCGGCTATGTGCGGGGCCTCGACACTGTACTCGTCAAGCCTCTTGGTTATCGTCTTCCATATTACGAGCTTCTCTATCGGTATCTTGCATTCACGCAGCTTCTTGACAACCTCACGTACATAGCTAATAGCCTTGTCTACGTCCCCTGTCTTAAGCACTATCTCGGCCACCTTCGCCTGCACCTCCTTTGCGAGCTCGCACCAGTCCCCCCTCACAGCCTCGAAGCCCACTATGTCTATCCTTCCGTCCGCGAGCAGCCCCGCGTACCTCTTCTTCGCCTCGGTGAAGAACACCCTCTTGTATATCTTGTCTATCTTTATCTCGAAGCCTAACTCCTTCTCAACGAACTCTATCAGCTTCTCAACCTTCTCGGGTATATACGTCACGAACAGCGAGTCCGTGTCGCCATATATTACCTTCAATCCGAGCTTCCTGGCATACGATATGACGGTTCTAATGAGGTTCCTCCCCCACGCCGTAACGGCCTCAGCACATTCACGGCAGTACCAGCGGGCAGCAGTCCACCCCATGTACCCGTAGGTCGCGTTGGCCAGTACCTTCACCGCCTTCTGCCTCTCATCGAGAACCCTGTACTCCGGGGTGTCGGGCGGGTACTTCTTCATCTCGCTCTTAATCCTCTTCCTGAGCTCGAGCAGCTTAACAAGCACCTGCTTGAAGAAGCCTGGCGGGTGTTTGCGGAACTTGTGCCCCACCTCCGGCGCGACGTATACTTCGTCAGGCTTGTAGGGCTCTCCAGGCCTTACGAGCGTGTCGGGGCCGACATTATACTTTATCATTATGTTGGGGTACATCGAGCTAAAGTCCAGCACAGCTATATTCTCGTGAACCCCGCGCAGAGGCTCTAACACTATGGCTCCACGGTAGCTCTCCTCCCTCCTCTCGACACGGTTGGGGACAAGCTCGTTCATCGAGTAAGCCGCCCTCATGAGGTACCATTCAAGCCTGAAGCCAACACTCATGGCGCCGACCTGGTCAAGCGGTATACCCGTCACATAGGACAGCTGTATAGCGAAGGGGAGTAGCTTCTCGCCTATACCGTACGTCGACCTCACATCGTCGAGTGCGTATTGGAGGAGTAGCCTCCTCTTCCTCTTATCATCCCAGTAGCCCGGTATCTCCCACCAGGGTATGAGGACTCGCTCATCCTTCCTCATAACTCCAAGGTACTCGGCAACCTCCTCAAGCGTCTTCACCTTTATCTCGTGCATCTCCTCCGCGTAATCGTATAGGTCGACGTTGAGCCTGCCGGCCACCGACACGTGCCCATACACGCTGGTCGTCGGCTCAGCCCCCACCCTCCTCGTCACGTCAAGCCTCATGCCTAGGTGGTGGGCCCTGGCGACCAGGTAGGGCCAGTCAAACTTGTTGCTGTTATACCCGATTATTATGTCCGGGTCATAGCTTTTAACGTAGTTTACGAACTCTCGTATCACACCTCTATCATCATGGTCGCTGGCCGTTAGGAGCTTCTCCTCCCCCTCGCTGTTCTTCAGGCTTATTATGATGACCGGGTCGCGTTGTGGGCGGGGCGTGCCATACTTGTTGTAGACCTCTATGTCGAAGGCGAGTATCTTCAGCTCCGGGAGCTTCCTCTCCTCGAGCTCGACCGGGTCCTCTAACACCCTATAGACCTTCTCAACCCTGAACCCTGTCGCGCCCCGTACCTCCTCGACCCTCACGCGGTACCAGTGGAACGGGTACATGAGCTTGTCTATCAAGTATCTCATGGCGAACCTTATATCTGCCTCGAGGACTTCAACGTCTCCAACCCTCCTGGCAGCCTCACGGTACTCCCTCACGGCCTCCGGCAGCACGGTCACGACCCTTACCGCCTTGCACGGCTTGCCGAAGTACTTCTTGTCGACTACGTCGACGCGTATGATGGGGCTCTTAGGCCTGCTCAGCCCACGGATCCTCTGGGCCACCCTCTCCACGTCACCGCTGCGCGGGAGCACGTAGAAGTATGGCCTAAACCTACGGTCGAGCAGTATGACCCGCCTACCCTCCCCGTCAACTCCCCAGAGGAGCACTATTGGCTCCTTGCCGACGACCTCATAGCTTGAGTCGAGCAACATAAACTCAATGTCGCTGGGCAACCCAGCTACCCATGGAAACTGAGCGGGAACTCATACTTATTACCCCTTAGCCCTTCAACGGCTTCACCAAGAGTACACCCGGCCTGCCGGCGCCATAGTAGTCGGGTAGCAGCGCGGCGCACATGTAGCCGTGCGCCGTGTACAGCTTATAGGCGATCCAGTTGTAGGCGTCCACCTCAAGCATGACGCCGACGCAGCCCAGTTCAGCGCACACCTCCTCAGCACTCGCGAGGAGCACGTGGCCGTTGCCAAGCCCCCTGCAGCGGGGCCTAACAGCCAGCGAGGCCACATGGCATACACCACCCCTCCTCCGGAGAACCGCCACGTAGCCGACGAGGCCGCCGTCGCTCGCGAAGCCTCCGAGGAACATGCCGCCGCTGATGCTGTATAACGCCTTCAGGTACCAGAACGGGTAGGGCTCCTCGAACGACTCCCGCTCAACCTCGTATACAAGCTGCAGCTCCTCCGGAGCCACCCTCCTCACTAGGACGATACCACAATTACGCCTCACGCGGCAGCCCCAAGGAACGGGAGGCCCGGGAGTGAAGATACTGGGTTTCGACGAGAAGAGGGGGGAGCTGAGGCTGAGGCTTGAATCAATGGATGATGTGTGGCTGCTCTCGCTCATAGTGCGGCCTGGCGACTACGTAAGGGCGCTTACAGTACGTGAGGTTAAGTTCGGCGAGAGGGGGTCTGGGAGGTCGTCGAGGGTCGCCATGACGCTGACTATTAGGGTTAAGAGCGTGGAGTTCCAACCGTTCACGAGCAGGATCAGGCTGAGGGGGGTTGTTGTCGAGGGGCCTGAACGCTTCGGGGTCAAGGGGAAACACCACACCATAAGCCTAGGCCCCGGCAGCGAGCTGACAATCATAAGGGAGGATGGCTGGCCCAGCTACATCCTAAGGAGGATAGAGGAGGCCGGCCTGCGCGTCAAGGTTGTCGTCGCGGCGGTCGACTACGACGAGTACGCCGTTGCACTCGTTAGGAGCCAGGGTGTGAAGATGCTAGTCGAGGACTCATTACACCTCCCAGGCAAGGACTCGCCCTCCTGGGAAGACGAGCTGGAAAAATCGGTGGCTATCATAACGCGCAGCATACTACAGGCGGCCAGGATCCATGAAGCCGACGCAGTAGTAATAGTAGGGCCTGGAGGCCTGAAGAACATGGTTGCCGAGAGGCTTCGGCGGGAGGCTCCAAGCCTAAAGGTGGTCGTCGAGTCCGCCTCGATGGGCGGCGAGGCCGGCGTCCGGGAGGCGATAAGGAGGGGTATAATAGAGAGGGTTGCGGAGGACGCCGAAGTATCGGCGGCCGAGAGGCTCCTAGAAGAGCTAAGCATGTTGATAGCGAAGAACCCCGATCAAGCCGCCTACGGCCTCGAGGACGTAGCCTACGCGGTCGAGTGCAACGCTGTAAGGGATCTACTGGTGCTTGACACGCTCCTCTACTCCGAGAACCCGGAGACGAGGCGCCTCGTGGAGAGGGTGCTTGAGGAGGCGGACAAGAGGAGGGCGAGGATAAGGATAGTCCCCCTCCACACCCCGGCAGGCATGAGGCTCAAGAGCCTCGGCGGCGTCGCGGCGGTGCTCCGCTACCCGCTCCCCCGGCAGCGCCTAGACACTATGGGCTCCCGTGAGCGTGACGGGTAGGCCTCGACGACGCAGCCGTCGATGTCTAGGAGGGGCCAGCATCTGGTGAGCCCGTTTGAGCAGTAGTCTGCAAGGCTACTGGCAGGTATACCCGGCTCCAGGAACACTACGACGCCCTCGGATTTAACCAGCTCATACCCCCTCGACGTCCTTAAGGCCTTCCTGTAGTTCCTCATCCTCAGCTGGACGACGTCCTTGTACCTGCTACTACAATAATGTATCATTATTCTCTCGGTGATCCTCCCAGCCTCCTCCATAATCCTCAACGCCTCCTCCCAGCTCCCCTTAACGCTGCTCCCCTCGCCCGGCGTGAACCCTCTCTCGAGGAGCGCGCGGAGCGTGTGTGGGGCCCATTCAAACTCGTTGAGGTTCACGAAGTCGACGCCCGCCTTGTCGAGCTCGCGTATCCACCCTACAAGCCTCCCACCGTCCCCGGGTATGACGGGCACCTCGACTCCGAGGGAGACATCCAGCCCCTCAATCCTCCTGAACTCCGCCAGTCTGAGGACGTGGCGCCACTGGTCGGGTGTGCGGGGGTGGACGCGTACCTCATCCACTATCCCCGACAGCCACTTAAGGGCGTGCCTAGTGAGCATCGAGCCGCCTGTGTAGAGGTGTATGTGGAACCCGGGCCCGTACAAGTCCTTGAGCAGCCTGGCCAGCGCCTCAACCCTGCGGGGGGCTGTCAACGGCTCGCCCCCGGTGAAGCTAGCTCCCTCGGCGCCTATCGCGTCGGCCTCCTCGACAACGTCTCTGAAACTCTTAGCCTCCTCCTCGTCGACGTAGACAACCCGCCTACCCCTACGCCTAGGTGACACGGGGCAGTAGAAGCAGTTCTCCGGACACACCCCAGTCACGAATATTACTAGCTTGGATCCCCTCATGCAGAGCTTACAGCCTCTGGGGAGTCCCCTCACGTAGGCCATGAGCCTAGACGATGAGGGATCCACGCTCAATCAGAACCCTCCTGAGGTGCGGGTTCTCCTGGGCGGCTCCCCGCACAGCCTCCTCTATGTTCTCTGAGGGGGGCAGCACCAGTTTGACGAATACGCCAGTCCTGCCCTTCTCATCCCTCCTCGTTAACACCCTCACCCTCTCCCTGACGGTCTCCACGCTTATCCCGAGCCTCCTCGCCACCACCGCCTCCCTCCCAACTACGGGGGACTCGTAGTGCCCGTCCTCCACGGGCTCTATGAACACGAGCCTCTTGTCGACACCAGGCCTCCTAACACCCCTCACCAGGTCGGCGCTGGTTACAACGCCGCCGAAGTAGTAGAACTCGTACTCGGTTCTCGTGAGCTTCGCCAGGGGGAAGGAGACTACAACTCTCTCCTCAGGGTCGAGGACTATGTAGGCCTTCGGGGTCATCGACGGAGTGGCTTGTACGACCAGCTTATAGTACACCCTATACCCTGCAGACTCGAGCGCAAGCTCCACCCGGTATGAGGGCACCGGGTAGGGTATGAAGATGTCTATATCGCTGCCGGGGTGGACGTCGCCGCGGGCGACGCTCCCGTGGAGTATGGGTTTAAGCCCCGCAGCCTCAAGCCCCCTCATGAGCCTCAGCGCCTCAGACCTAAGCTCGCGCAGCAGCCTCCACCTATCCTCGCTGTATACGACGTGGCGGTACTCATGCCTCCTCTCAACCTTCTCCCTCACCATGGTGGCTGCACCGCTGCCACTCCCGTATCGCTGCCGCGTTCTCCGTGTATATGAGTGACCTCCGCCAGCGTGCGCGTAGTATTTCTTTGACCCTGGGCACAGGCTTCAAGCGGAGGCATGGGGCTCATTGATAACCTGGCTAGCTGCATGGATGCTCGCATGGAGCGTGGCGGCGACACTACTCTACATAGTGCAGCGTAGGAGGGGCGGAGCCGAGGGGTCGAGGCTCGTCTTCTACCCCGCCCTCGTATTCATCAGGCTGGCGAGGCTGCCCGAGAAACTCGAGAGGCTCAGCGGCAGCCGCGTCCTCCGCCTAGTGTTCGACGCCGGGGTAGTAGCCCTCCTGCTCTCACTGGCGCAGTTCTACATGATAACCGTGCAGGGCCTAGTGCGCAGACTGACCGCCCCCGCCACAGCGGTTCCCGCCTTCCAGCCCCTCCTCCCAGGTATAACGATAGGCGTAGAGACGTTCCTTGCAATGATACCCTCAATACCAATCGCCGTAGCCGTCCACGAGTTCGCCCACGCTATAGCAATGTATGTTGACGGTGTCCGGGCGAAGTTCACCGGCGTGTTCCTAGCCCTGGGAGTCATAGGAGGGGCCTTCGTAGAGCCTGACGAGGAGAGTCTTGAGAAGGCGAGCCTCCCGGCAAGACTAAGGATATACTCAGCCGGCGTCGCCGCCAACGCGCTCCTAGCCCTCCTAGCGGTAGCCCTGCTAGCCAACCTCGCCGCGCCGCTCGCCGTGATGATAGTCGGTGTGCAGCCGGGCTCCCCGGCGGCGAAGGCGGGGCTCATGAAGGGCGATATAATAGTCAGTGTTGACGGGAGACCCATACACACCATAGAAGACCTCCACGAGGCACTCGCCAAGACCCCGCTGAGGAACGGAACCAGGTGCAACACGATAGTCGTTGAGCGGTCAGGTAAACGCCTCACACTACACGTCTGCAGGTTGAAAGGCCAGAAGTACATAGGCGTATACGTTAGGCAGATACCGTACCGGCTGGTCAAGGAGTATGGGCTGGCAAGGGCCGAGTACATATACGATGTCGTATTCTGGTTCTTCGTTCTAAACGCAAGCCTCGCAATCCTCAACGCAGCACCCCTATTCATAACCGACGGAGCCAAGTTCGTCCACGACCTGCTGGTGAGGCTGCTCGGGGAGGCGGCCGGGGAGCCAGTATCAACAGCCATACAGTTCATGACGCTCGTACTACTGCTCCTAAACCTCAGGCTACCAGTCTAGAGGGTTGGTGAGGAGGGGGTGTGAAAACAATATTGTACGGAACTTAGGAGAAGGCATTATCTATTGTTAGCATGGCTACCCCGCTCGGCCTCTCCTCTATGTTACCTATCCTCGTGGCTATGAGCACCTTAATCCCCTTCTGAGCCGCTAGGTCAACCATGCGCCTCGTCACTATACCGTCATATATCACCGCATACACCTTCCCCTGCTCCATCTTGCTCAGCGTGTCGTAGAGGTCTTTGACGGGTACACGTGCAATCAGCTTCCAGTCCTTATCATATATGAGTGCCTCCAGCGTGCCGACGATCTCCTTGGCCTGCTTCACGACCTCCTCCGGGAGCCCAATGTTCTTCGTAACCTGTACTATCTGCTGGGGTGCCGGCTTGGGGGCCGGAGGCTTAGGCCTGGCCCTCTCCCTCTTCCTCTCCATCAGCTCCATGTACTGCTTGGCCGGTATGAGGTTCTTCAGCGCCTTGGCTATCTCCTTACCCGTAAGCTCCTCAACCTCCTTCCCGGGAGGGGCGCGTGCTATGTAGTCTATATCGGCGTGCTTGAGCACCTCGCGTATTATGAGGTCTCCCCCATGGTCTCCGTCGACGAAGAGTATCGCCTTCTTCTCCCTCGCGAGCTTGATTATGGTCTCGGGTATCTTGCCTCCCCTAGCCCCCTCCAACGCTATGACGTTCCTGTAGCCGTAGCGCAGCAGGTTGATTACGTCAGCCCTCCCCTCAACTATTATTATCTCGTCCGCCTTACCCACATCGGGGCCTGCGGGGAGCTTTTCAGGCCCATACGTTGTTATCTCGGCCCTCTTCACAGCCTCAGCTACCTGCCTGAGAACCTCCCTGAGGTCGGGCGCCTTCTCCTGTATATACAGCCTCAGTATCTCCCTCGCCCTCTCAATGATCTTCTTTATCTTCTCGGCCCTCACATCTATGATGTCATACACCCTTATCCTCGCCCTGTAGGGCCCGACCTTGTCTACGGCCTCAAGCATTGACGCTAGCAGCGCCGTCTCCACACGGTCCAGATTAGAGGGTACGGTGACCTCGCCTACGGTCTTGTCGCCGACGTGTTTTATGTCGACTTGTATGCGGCCTATCCTGCCCCTCTCCTGGAGCTCCCGTAGGTCGAAGTCCTGGCCGAAGAGGTTCTCCGTCTGGCCGAATATGGCTCCTATCACGTCGTGTTTGTCTACTGGCCCCTCAACCTCTAATTTTGCCTTGATGAGATACTTCATGTCCTTTCACCTAAGGGGTCGTGCTTGGTGCTACTGGGTCACCTCTCGCTAGTCCTAGCTACACTCCCATTCCTCCTATACGGGAGTGCACCGATATGAACCCTATAAACTCCTCCTTGTAAACTTATAGCTGGCGCGGCCTCAACGCCTGCGGATCTGGAGTGACTCAAGCTCGCGTATTATGTCGGCGGCCTCCCTGTCGCCGAGCAGCCTCTCCCTGACCGGTTTTAGGAACTCGATGAGCGCCTCGGCTACAGCGTTCTTTAGGTCGAGCGGGTGTAGTTTTCCCTCAATATAGGTTTTCTCGAGCTCCTCATAGCTGTCGAACACCACGGTTCCACCATACTTTGCCGGCCGCTCCACGACCAGCTTGAAGCCGGGTTGCGTGAATAGTATATACTTCGCTATCTCCATGACGGGGTTGTATTTGACTACGCGGGCAGGGCAGTAGGCGGCCCTTATCTTCCTCCTTATCGCGTCGGGGGGGTCGTGGACGAATATGCATGTCTCCGGCTTAGACTTGCTCATCTTCAGCTCTATAGCCAACGTATCCTCGTCGACCTCGCCCTGCACATGCCTGAGCTTCGCGGGGCCCTGGAGGCCCGTGAGCAGCGGCGTGTGTATGGCTATGACCTTCTTCTTCCCAAGTTTCCTGGCGACGTCTCTAGCGAGCATGTGCACCTTCCTCTGGTCTGTGCCGCCGAGCGCTATGTCCACGTCGAGGTAGAATATATCGGCGGCCTGCATGGCGGGGTATATGAGCTTTGAGAAGTCCATCTCTGCCTCCTCGGCCCTCCTACCCATGATGGTTAACGCGCGCTTTATCCTCGCAAGAGTCGATGACTTAGCAACCCTGAGCACTAAGGCCCAGTACTCCTTATCAGACACTAGATCCTCGGCATCAACAATCCTAACTACGCCCGGCCCGACGCCGAGGGCGTCGAGGACCTGCAGGACGTGCCTGGCAGCCCTCCTTATCAGCCCCATGTCGCCGCCCAGCTTATCGTTTATCCAGGCGTGCCAGGAGCCTACCAGGAGAGTGAAGTCAACACCAGCCCTCACTAGATCCCTCACCTTGAGGGCCCATATCATCCAGCCGAGGTGGAAGAGCCCACTGGGCTCGAAGCCCAGGTAGGCCTTGAGCCTCTCCCCGGACTCCAGCTTCTCCCTGAGCTCATCCAGCGTTACCACTTCGGCCACGTTGCGGGTTATCAGCTTCAGCTTCTCCTCGACGTCCATGCCCCGGTCTCCTCGGTGGCTGAGGGCTTGAGACAAGCCCTATTAGAAGGAAACTCCGCCCCCTCCCGGGACAGCCCCCAGAGGGGTGTGGGGCCCGCGCCGCCCCACCCCCGTCTAGAGGAGCCTGGGCGACAGCCCTCCGAGGGAGGGTTCATGGGCCCAGGTGTTAGGGGCGGGGGACAGCGGGCCCCACATCCCGGGGCACGTGTAGGCCCGTGTAGTCCAGCTCGGCTGCCGCCACCGGGTACTTTGCTCCGAGCTCTTCGAGCACCGCCGGG